>NZ_JBHXRW010000012.1:0-155918 GCF_042716635.1 Streptomyces sp. NPDC058664
AGGTCATCACCCGCCAGGACCGCCGCGACTTCAGCGCCGACGAGGTCATGCGGGCCATGGCCAAGCTCGGATTCACCTGCCGCGACCTGCCCCGGGCCACCACGCCCGTCCGGGGGCTCGACCCGATCCGGCACGCCTCCGCGCTGCTCGGTGCCCCGGCGGCGGCCTGACCGTCACCCACGGGCGGACGTGAACTGACACCCGAACAGCCAAGAGGGCCCGACCGGCACACGCCGGTCGGGCCCTCTCGCATATCGGTGGGCGGGCTTCCCCAAGGGCGCGAGGTCCGTGATCGAAGCAGCTGAAGTCGCCCATGGTCCAGGTCCTGACTTCCGCGATCGAGACGCGGTCCATCCCACCTGTCTCCGGGATCCCACCGTGCTCCGAAGGATCCGCGCCGTGGGGAAGTGCACGGTGGGATCCCGGAAGGCGGGCGGCCCGTCCCCCGCGTCGTAGCGGTGAAGACGGCGGAGAACTCTCCCGGACGGGCCGAGTCCGCCAGGACCTCCGACACCCGCTGCCTCCGTACCGCTTCGGGTGCCGGCCGACCGGTGATGACAGCGCCACCGGCGACCGCGGTCGATGTGGCGAGACGGTTGACCAGGGGCCGGCCGAAGCCTCCGGCGCCGACGTCGAGGTCGGGGATGCGCATGCGCGGTGCACGGGGACTGTGGTCGTGCACGGCCACCTCGATGCCGCCCGGGCGCGCGGTCAGGTCCGTCGCGACGTCGACGCCCATCGTCCCCATCAGGCCCCTTGGTCCCTGGATCGTCCTGCCCGTTCCTTTCCGCCTGCCGCATCCGCTCCGGTATGTGGCGGTTCATTCGGCTCGCACGCGCCACGCCCCGCCCGCATCACTGTTCGAGGTCGATTACCTCACGGCCGAGCATCCAAAAATCTATGTCGGCTGGAGTAGACATTGAGGGATGGCGTAGCTAGGGTTTCTCTCGTAGCCAGAGAGACAGAAGGGCCCGGCAGAGACGAACTGCCGGGCAGTAGTACCTGTAGTCGCAGTACGCAGGACGGTACGGCGGTGGAGTTCCGAAGCCAGGGTGGTTGCAGGACGGCGACGGGGCTGGCGGCCGGACCGGGTGGCCCGCAGTGATCAGGGGCCGCCGAACGGGACCGCCGTGATGGCAGTGGCGGTACCCGTGAGCGCAGTTCGCAGTACCCCGCAGTGAAGTCAGTGAGCAGCACCTCGGTGAAGGCGTCGGCTGCGGACGCGCGCACCGGGAAGTTCGGCAGTGGGGTTCCAAGCCAGAGCAGACGCAGGACGGGCAACGGGGCTGGCTGCCGAAGAGTGACGCTGTCACAGGTCGCTCAGCAGTTCGCATCACCCGCAGTACGCAGTACCAGCAGTGCGCAGTACCCCGATGGTAGGAAGTTGATCACCGAGGGAAGAACGGAGGAACGAAGCACCATCAGGATCGCCCGGACGGAAGTCCTGAGTCCGGGTACCGCAGGACATCGATAGTGAGGTGGTCTCCGGTCAAGCAACCGCGATCCCCGCGCCCCCGACAGCAGTCAGGTCAGGTCCGCGGACACAGAAGGCCGGCGCAGTATCAGGGTCGGCACGTGGTGTAGAAGTTCCTTCGGGGCCCTGGTGCCGTACGGCACCAGGGCCCCTCCACGCGTTTCACAGAGAGGTGCAAATGACAGCAGACGACTCGTACGGCCGTCTCGACGACGACGACTACCCCGCCTACACGATGGGCCGGGCCGCCGAGATGATCGGCACCACCCAGGGCTTCCTCCGCGCCATCGGCGAAGCCCGTCTGATCACCCCGCTCCGCTCCGAGGGCGGCCACCGCCGCTACTCCCGCTACCAGCTGCGCATCGCCGCCCGCGCCCGGGAACTCGTCGACCAGGGAACGCCCATCGAGGCGGCCTGCCGCATCATCGTCCTGGAAGACCAGCTCGAGGAAGCCCAGCGCATCAACGCCGAATACCGCCGCGCCGCCGGGGCGGCCGACCCGCCGACCGCGGCCTGAGACGGTGCGCGCCCCGCCATACCTCCGCGGCCCGCTCCCACTTGGAGGAGCCCTTCCGGTGACGGGGTGCACGGATGCGTACCGTCCCCGTTAGCTGTCGTGGTTCGGAAGTTCCCTTGCCCACGCCTTCGGCGTGGGCGTCCTGCTGTGCTGTGCCGCAGGAACCAGAGCGATCGCCTCCGTCTTCCGCACGGTCCGTGCCCGTGTGGCGGACAACCAGGGCCATGCGGGGCTGGACTTACGAAGCCCCAGGTCAGCGACCTGGGGCTTGTTCGTTGGCGGTACAGGACCGGAGCCGGTCAGGACACCTCGTCGCGCAGGTCGGGGCGTCCACCGCGAGCCCATGTGGCAGCCCGAGCGCGCCGCCCAGTGGATGGACGAGGCCCTCGACGCCCTCGGCCTCGACCGGGTCCACCTCGTCGGCTCCTCCTACGGCGGCTGGCTGGTGCTCAACCAGGCCCACCGGCGGCCCGGACGGCTCGCCTCGGTCACCGCCCTCGACCCCGGCGGCCTGGAGAGGGTCGGTCTGCGCTTCTTCGCCTGGGTCTTCGTGAGCCTGTTCGCCACCTTCGCCCCGAAGGCGCTGCGTCCCCGGCTCGCCAAGTGGCTGGACCAGCCGGTCATCGCCGTCCCCGAGATGCGCGAGTGGATCCAGCTCGGCGCCCGCGCGTACCGGATCCGCCGCCCCGCGCCGCTGCCGCTGGCCGAGGACGCGCTGCGATCCATCCGGACCCCGCTCTACGTCATCATGGGCAGGCACAGTCTGCTCGTTCACCCCAAGCGGCAGCTGGAACGCGTACCGCGCCTCGTCCCCGGAGCCCGCGCCGAGATCATCACCCCGACGTGGTCAACGCCCGGATGCTGTCCTTCATGGAGGACGCCGACTCCCCCGACCCCGCCGCGGTCGACGCACAGGGCTACGACGCACAGGGCTACGACAGGGAGAAACGGTGGCGGCGGCGACGAGGGCACGGTCGCTTCGTAGCGGACGGCACGGCCGTCGGGCCGGGTCGCCTCACCGAGGGACACCTGCCGGATCAGCCACTTCTCCCTCCGCCCGGGTCGCGGCGCCCGGGCCGGGCCCGAACCCCCTGACGATCAGCCACCCGGCCAGTCCCAGCTCCCAGGCGAACACCGGGAGCGCGGCGGCCGCCCCCGCCACGGAGAGCTGCGTGTAGGCCCCGAACATCACGGCGACGGCCGAGGCGCAGATCAGCGGTCCGCCGACCAGCCCGAGCACGGCGATGAAGCGCGGTACGAGCCGTGCGCGGTACGCCAGGTACGCGAGCAGGACGGTGTTCAGGCCGAGGGCGATGTTGGGCCCGAGCAGGAACGTCCAGTCGTGCACGGCCACCAGCGCGGCATCGGCGCCGTCCGCCGTCCCCGCGTCCCGCCGCAGGGTGACGAGCGCCAGGACGGCGACGATCCCGAGGGCGATGACGGCCGCCTCGAGGAGTCGCCCGAAGGCGTACCCGAGCGCGAGTCCCTCACCGTGGCGCCGCAGGACGGGGAACAGCGCCGCCCCGGTGCCGGCCACCGCCACCACCAGCACCACCTCGCAGAGCACCCCGAGCAGGGCCCGCGTGTCGACGCCCTGCGCGAGCCGGCCGTCCGCCGCGCCCAGCAGGGGGCGGTACAGAACCGCCCCGGCTATCGCGGCGGCCTCGGTCAGCAGGAACAGCGACCCGGCGGCCACCGCGGTTCTCCGGTCCGGATTCATCTTCTCTGTACCCCTCGCTCGATGGAGGTGTACGCCGTACACCTGACAGCGATCGTAGGTGTACGTCGTACACTCGTCAAGGAGAGGGCTGTCGAGGAGGGAAGGGGCCGAACCGGAATGACCCGGCAGGAAGCCACGCGCACGCAACGGATCCCCCTGAACAGGGACCGCGTCCTGCGCGCCGCCGTCGCGCTCGCCGACGCCACCGGCATCGACGCGCTCAGCATGCGCAGGCTCGCGCAGGAGCTGGACGTCGTACCGATGGCCCTCTACAAGCACGTGGCCAACAAGGAGGAGCTGCTCGACGGCATGGCCGACGCCGTCGTCGGCGAGATCGACCCGCCGGCCGCGGGCCCCGACTGGCAGCGCGTGGTCCGCGGGCGGATCCTCTCGGCCCGGCGGGTCCTGCTGCGCCACCCCTGGGCGGTCCGGGTCATCGAGTCGCGGACCGGCCCCACCCCGGCCGTGCTCGCGTACCTGGACTCGATGGCCGGGATCTTCCGGGACGGCGGCCTCTCCGCCGACCTCACGCACCACGTCATGCACGCGATGGGCAGCCGCCTCCTCGGCTTCAGCCAGGAACTGTTCGACACCTCGGGCCCCTCCGGCCCGCCGGACCCCGGCCTTGCGACGCGCTACCCGAACATCGCGGAACTGGCCGCGACGGCCGCACACGACGGGGGCTCCACGGTCGGTGGCGGCTGCGACGACCAGTTCGAGTTCGAATTCGCCCTGGACCTCCTCCTGGACGGCTTCGAGAACCTCCGCCGCCAGGGCTGGACGTCCGCGCGGAAGGCGTAGCGCCCGTACCGACCGGCCCTGCCGCCGAACTCGCCGGCCCATTCGCCCAACCGCCGACGTGGGTCTCTCGGTGAATGTTCCGGCAGGTCAGAGCCTTGCAGACGCCCAAGTACCGGGTGATTCCCAAGCTTGTGGCGCGGGTTCGATTCCCGTCGTCCGCTCTTCCGCGAAGCCCCGGGCCGGAGACCCGGGGCTTCGTCGTCGTCCAGGGTGTCAGCCGGACGGCGCAGTGGGTCGCTCCTTCGGACGTGACCGGAAGGCTGCCGGCGACAGAAGGTGGTCGGCTGACTCCGGCGCCTCGCACCGGCGCCCCGCACCAGGTGGGACCACCCCCGGCGCCAGGCAGCACTCCTGTGAGGAAAGAGGGCCTCTGATGTTCCGTCATCGTTTCCCGCCTCGTTCCGGGCATCGTCTCAGGCCCCCGGCCCGTGCCGCTCTGCGGACCGTGTTCCCGGCCGTCCTCGGGCTGGCCCTCCTGGCACCCGCCGCCGAGGCGCTACCGCGCCCGCCGGAGGCCGCCGCGGCCGGCGTCGTAGCGGTCGGCGGGGACGACCGCCTCGTCCCCGGCGCCGTCACACCGATCGGAACGTTCGGGGGCATCCGTTACGTACGGCACGCCGGCGTGTTCGAAGGGGAGACGTCGACGGGGCGGTTCCGGGTCCCGTACCAGATCAGCGCACCGGAGAACCCACGCCGCACCAACGGCACCGTGCTCGTGGAGCCGTCCCACTTCGCCGTCGGCCTCGGCACGCGCGACGGCTACCTCGGTCCGGAGCTGCTCTTCTCCCGTGGCTTCGTCCACGCCGGAATCGGCTGGAGCACCCTGCGCAACCGCGTCCTCGACCCGTCCGTGCCGGGGACCTTCGTCGAAGGCGGCTTCGAGGAGGAGGGGGAGCGGGTCGACGACGAGATCGTCACCGAGTTCGGCAAGGCCCTGTCCCGCGTCCAGGAGACGGTGGGCACGGTGTCCCGGAGGTACGTCACGGGCTTCTCCGACAGCTCGTACCCCGTTCTCCGGCTGATCGCGTCGGGCGACGCCTCGGGCGTCTTCGACCTCGCGATGCCGTTCACCACGGACACCTTCGACCCGCAGGCGGACATCACCGCCGGCCGGTACGGGGGGAAGGTCGTCGTCCTGAACTCGGAGGCCGACGACTCCTCCACCCTGACCGACCGGGGCGTCGCCCCGCAGAAGTACCGCTTCCACGTCGTCGCCGGCACCCCTCACGTACCGGATCTGCTCGCCGACAACCCGGCCGGCCTGTCCACCGCGCGCTCCACGCCGGCCACCTTCGTGCCCGCACTGCGCGCGCACTTCCTCCAGGGGCACGACTGGGTGCGCAAGGGGTCGGCGCCCCCCACCAGCACCCGGCTGAAGACCGTGGACGGCGCCGTCGTCCGCGACACGCGCGGCAACGCGATCACCGAGGACCGCACCGGACGGATCGTGCCGCGCCTGCCGTTCGTCGAACTCGGCGAAGCCCGGTTCATCGCCGGCTTCATCGGCCGCTACGAGGACGTACGCACCGTGCGGCGGCTCGGCTTCCCCGACCACGGGGCGTACCGCAGGGCGTTCGACACCAAGGTCCGTGCCTACCTGAGGGCCGGTTACGTCCTGCAGGAGGACGCCCGCGACATGCGGCGGCGTGCGGCGCTGTGCCCGCCGAAGACGTACACGGAGACGTATCGCGACCACTATGCGCAGTTCGTCGCGATCACGCCCTGCCCCGCACCGTGACCTCACTCCTGCGACTCCGACCGGACCGGACCGGGCCGCGGCCCGGGTCGTCGCGGCTGTCGGGCGGCCGTGCCGCGACCTGGCCACCGTCCTCGACATGCCAGGGCCTACCGGCGCGGCGGTGTCACGGGGAGGCCCACCAGGTCGAGGGCGCCGCGACGGTGTACCCCAGAGACTCGTACAGCGGCCTGCCCAGCTTCGAAGCGGTGAGGGTGACCGGCAGGTCCGCCAGGTGGGCGAGGGCGCCGAGCATGACGGCCCGCCCCACACCACGCGACCGGAAGGCCGGCGAAGTACCGACCCAGTAGTGGCTGCCGATGCCGTCGTCCACGACGCTGACGCAGGCTCCCGCGGCCACGCCGTCGTGCAGGGCGACGAACACGTCCACGCCCGGCTGCCCGATCAGCGCCATCGGGAACAGCTCGCCGGGGCGGTAGGGCTCGAATCCGGCCAGCTCGAAGCCCTCGATCACGATCCGCTCGGCCGCCTGGAGGTCCTCGGGCCGTCGTACCCGGATCACGTCCAGCACCGGTTCACCGACGGGCCCCGGCGGGCGCAGCATGACCGGCATCTGCCAGCTGCGCATGCCCAGGTGGCTCAGGTCGGTCGAGCTGAACGGATCCTCGGCGTTCACCGGACCCGCGGCCCGGCGGACCAGCTCGCTCAACTCGGCCAGTTCGCCCGGGTCCAGGTCGGGCTCCTGGATCAGGACCCGCAGGCCGGCACGCCCGTCGCCGTCGACCGCGACGAATCCGCGGCGTCGGACGACCTCATGCCCCCGGCATCGGCCGGTCGCGATCCACAGGGCGGCGGAGTTACGGGCCTGACGCATCGGCGCCTCGGCCAAGGCCACGGACGTGGGCGTGGGCGTGGACCGGTCGGCCGAAGCAGATCTTGTTGTCATTACGCCCACGGTAGTGCGCAATCGGCCCATCGCACGGGCCAATTCGATGCGGGCCGACTGGGGCACCTCCGGGCCGGGACGCCTCCGGACCGGGACACCTGGCGAGCTTCGAGCGGCTCCGTGTTCCGTACCGGCGGGCGGACGGGCTCAGGACGCGATCGGCATCGTTTCGCAGGGGTGCGGGCGGGCGCGGAAGTCAGCCCAGGGCGAGCCGGTGGATGCCGAGCTGTTCGATCTGCGCTGCCTCCGCCTCGTCCAGCGGCTCGCGGCCGGTGGCCTTGCGCCGGGCCGTTCCGCTCGAAGCGACCTGGAGGAGATCGCCAGGCAGGAGCCGGGCTTCTCCGCCGTTCGTCCTCGCGGGGCGTGGGATAGGTTCCCCGCCATGATCGAAGCCGGAACCTTCGCCTGGCCGCCCGTCCCGATACCGACCGAACGGCTCGTGCTCCGCGCGTCCGAGGCCCGGGACCGCGCGGCGTTCGTCGAGCTGTTCGCCTCGCCCGAGGTGGGCACCTACATCGGTGGCGCCCGGCCTCGCGACGAACTCGAACGCACGGTGCCCGAAGTGCCGGGCCGACGCCCCGGCTGTTTCGTGGTCGCACGCGACGGAACGATGATCGGCATGATCACGCTCGACCCCCGCGGTGCCGAGCGCCGGGGGCACGTCCGCCCCGCGGCCGGGGAGGCCGAACTCGGCTACCTGTTCCTGCCGGAGACATGGGGCCGCGGGTACGCCTTCGAGGCGTGCGCGGCGGCACTCGACTGGTTCACCGGCGCGCGCCCCGGCGAACCGGTGGTGCTCTCCACCCGGAGCGCCAACGACCGCGCGATGCGCCTCGCGGCGAAGCTGGGCTTCACCGAGGTCGAGCGGTTCGAGGAGTACGGCGCCGAGCAGTGGTTCGGCGTGCGCCACCCGGCCACGCCGGCCGGATGAGGGGCGGCACCATGAGCGAGATCGTGCTGATGTCGGACCCGAAGGTCACCGCCGTGCCCGTGGCCGAGTCCGGCGAACGCCTCGTGGACGTCCGCCTCGGCGGCCGGCTGCTCGTCGACACCCGCAAACAGGACCCGGCGGACGCCTTCGCCCACCTGCGGGAAGGCGTGCTGGAGCGGCTGCTCGCCGCACAGACGATGCTGCCGGTGGGCATCCGGCTGCTGTTCGTCGAGGGATACCGACCGCCTTCCCTCCAGCGGGAGTACTTCGAGGAGTACGCCGGACAGCTGCGAGCCGCCCATCCCGAATGGTCCGCCGATCGGATCCACTCGGCGGCGAGCAGGTACGTGTCGCCCCCCGACATCGCTCCGCACAGCGCCGGCGCGGCCGTCGACCTCACCCTCGCCGATGCCGACGGGCACGAGCTGGACCTGGGAACGCGTATGAACGCGAACCCGGAGGAGAGCGCGGGCGCCTGCTACACCCACGCCGCGAACATCGGCGAGGAGGCCCGCGCCAACCGGAAGCTGCTGGGCACCGTCCTCACGGCCGCGGGGCTGGTGAACTACCCCACCGAGTGGTGGCACTGGTCCTTCGGGGACCGCTACTGGGCCCTGCTCACGGGAAAGGCCGCGGCCCTCTACGGACCCAAGGAGCTCGACCCGCGCAGCTGACCGACCAGCTCTTCCGTCCTGCCCCGAGCAGTGGGACGAGCACGCGGTCACAGCACTGGCCGGTGGGGTGGCCACACCGCTTTCGTCGACGATGAAGCGGCCGGTTCCGGCGCCGTTGAAGGTGCCGCTCCTGATCCACTCGGTCAGGGCGGCCTTGACCGTGGCGTGCGGGCCGGACCAGGGCTCTCCGGGGCGACCGCCGTAGACGGCGCCGTTCTCCGGCATGCACCGCTCACCGGTGCAGCCCTCCATCATCAAGTCGTGGCTCGCGCACGCCACATGGACCAGCGCCTTGTTCGTCATCGTCGCGGGCAGCGGGTCGTAGACGGCGGTCGCGTTGGCGGGCGCGGACGGGGCGGAGCCGTCCGGACCGTGGATGACCAGGGTGGGCGGCGTCAGCCGACCCGCGACGTCGGCGTTCCAGCCGTACGTGGAGAAGGTGGGGCGCGGCCGAGGCCCGTCGGGTTGCCGGGCTCGGTCCCTCCCCAGCCGCGTCCGATCGGGTCCTCGGCGAGGGGGAAGGTGGTGAAACCACCCGGCGGGATCACCTCTTCGGTCGGGAAGCCGAAGAGCGAGGACAGGAAGACCACGCGGTTCACCTTGCGGAGCATGGCGGCGGCTCCGGGCACCACGGTGTTGCCCGCGTACAGGGCGCGGCCGACGTGCACCCCGCCGAGCGAGCAGCCGACCAGGGTCACCTTGCCGCCCGTGGGCCTGGCCCTGGCGACGGCGTCGTCGACGACCTGGCGGATGTCGCGTCCCCAGACGTCGGTACGGGCGAACCGGGTGCTGCTGGAGTGCGGACCGCGCCCGCCGTCGAGCGGATTGGCCAGGAGGAGGGATCCCTGCTGGTCGAGTGGGAAGGCCGGTGGGTTGTGGGTGCGGTCGCAGCCCTCGGGGTGGGCGCAGCTGCCGTCCGCCCCGCACCGCCGCAGGCCGGCGTTGCCGGGGTCGTCGAGTCCGTCCTCGAAGCGCGTCGAGAGCCCGTATCCGAGCAGGTTCGGCGCGAAGGTGTCGATCCCCGACCGGGCCAGGGGCCTCTGCGCGCTCAGCTCGCCGCCGGAGGCCGGGTGCCGGGTACTGGAGGGCGAGCCCGCCAGCCAAACGATCATGACGGACGAACTCGACGCCCTGCGCTCACGTCTGCTCGGTGTGCTCCCGCTCGCCGACGAACGTACGCCGCCGTCTCCGCGGCGCCGAAGGCCTGGCTCGTGTTCGTCCAGGTGCTGTGCGTGGACTGGCTCACGCGCGAGAACCGCACCCGCGCCGAGCTGCGGGACACCTGCATCGGCGCGGCGGTCGGCACCCTGCGCCCCCTGTTCTCCGAGGACCCCGCCCCGGAGTGGCCGCCGGCCCCGCCCGCCTGATCCGACCCGGCCGGCGAGACCCGGCGGCCCTGGGCGCGTCGTCCCGTCCTCCCGGCGGTCGCGCGCCCGGCCCGGCTCTACGCACGGCCGGCGCCGCCCCGCGGCGGCGGTGCGTCAGCTCTGTGCGGTGTCGTCGTCCGTCTGCCCGGCGCCCTCGGCCGCGCCGGTCTTCTCGCGCATCTTGCGCACCAGCTCCGCCTTCCGGTCCGCGGCACCCTGACGGTCGAGGTTGCGGTGCGGACCGTTGTTCTGGCGTTCGGCGCGGGACAGCTTCTTGCGCTGGCCGCCGCCCTGGCCCACGGGGTTGTTGATGTTCTTGCTGTCGGTCACGGGTTCTCCCGGTCATGAGGTGAAGTGATCTACGGATTCATCGGTGGGGTACGGGCGGCGACGTCGAAGGACGTCAGCGGGGGCCCGTCACGCGCTCACTCGTAAATCGGCGTCTGGAAGAACATGGCGAAGACGTTACCCGGTTCCGTCGGCCCCGCACGCCAGCGCTTTCGACGATGCGAAGGGAGCTCTCCCGTGACGTCCGATCGGCCCGACGCCGCCGGGACGGCCGGTGACGACGGCTGTCTGCGGTGGGTCATGACGGTCCCGCTCGTACTCCTCCACGAGATCGCCGCATGGTTCGTGTACACGGCCCTCACCGTCCGGCCCGCGGGCATCGCTCCTGCCTCTGCCCTTGATCCATGACCTGGGCATATCGTTGCGGCAGCCGCCCCGGCGCCCTCCCTGTGCGCCGGGGCGGCTGTCGGGCACGGGATCGGGGGAGTACGGCACGGTGGACACGGGAGCAGGTGCGACAACGCAGGAACTGGAGGCGTACCGGGGGGAGTTGACCCGTTACTGCTACCGGATGCCGGGGTCGTAAGCGGAGGCCGAGGACGCCGTGCAGCAGGCCCTCGTCCGGGCCTGGCAGAACGCCGAGCGGTTCGAGGGCAGGTCGTCCTTGCGGTCGTGGGTGTACCGCATCGCCACCAACGTGTGCCTGGACGCCCTCGCCGCCGGCAAGCGGCGGGCGTTGCCGATGGACCTGTCTGCCCCGGCCGCCCCGACGACCGGGGCCGGCCATGCGGCCCTCCGGCCAGGGCGCCGCCCGTTGCCCCTGGCCGGAGAGCCGCTACAGTCGCGCGCATGGGGGATCAGACGCGTGTGAAGCGGTGCCTGGAGTGCCACCGGCCTCTCGACGAGCGCGGGCGGTGGCGGCGCCCGAAGCGGTTCTGCAGCCGCCGGCACCGGCTGAAGTACTGGCTGAAGGAGATCCCGGACCTCCTCCTGTCCTGAGTGGGCCGGCCCGTCGCGACAGGCGTCGCCCCGCCCCCCTCGTCTCCCGATCGGAAGGCCTGCGGCATGCTCCCGCGCAAGAGTCGTCCGGCCGTCTTGTTCCTGGCGGCCGTGCTGGTGGGCGGAGGGCTGACCGGCTGCTCCTCGGGTTCGCTCCTCCAGTCGTGCGAGGGGAGCGAGGCACGGGTCGAGGAGTTGGGGTCACTCGGGATACTCGACTCCCGGCCCGCCGGAGCGGCCGTTCCCCGGGACTACCCGGAAGTGAATTCCGGCTGCACCGAGGACAGCGGTGACGTCTGGCTGCAC
This sequence comes from Streptomyces sp. NPDC058664, assembly GCF_042716635.1. NCBI lineage: Bacteria > Bacillati > Actinomycetota > Actinomycetes > Kitasatosporales > Streptomycetaceae > Streptomyces > Streptomyces sp. NPDC058664. Next base: position 11,720 of record NZ_JBHXRW010000012.1, read on the forward strand.
GCCGACCGGATCTACGCCTTTCCCGGCACCCGTGCCCAGGTGCTCCAGCACTACCGGACGGCGGCGGAGCGCGACGGCTGGAAGCTGGTCACCGAGGACCCCGCCGTGCCTGCTGCGCCCGGGGTGCCCGCCGGCCTGTGCTTCACCAGAGGCACGGCCGAGGACGGGGACATGAAGGCACTGAACGTGTTCTTCCTGACCCCCGAGTACGTCGAGTTCGAGGACCAGCCCCCCGGCCCCGAGTTCGACTCCGGATCCGGCTACGGGCTGTCCGCCACCGCGGCGGTCGACGGCACCGGGTGGGACAGCTGTTGAGGGAGGGCGGCCGAGCCGGATGACCGCCGACGGCATCCGACAACCGGCGATCGGCGACCGGTGGCCGCCGTCCGGGTCAGAGGTCGTCCGTCTCCAGGAGGGTCATCAGGGCGCGGGCGGCGGGGCTCGTGATGTCCGGGGGCGGGAGCAGGGCCACCGTCTCGTAGACCGCGTCGCCCGTGCCCTTCACGGGAGTGGCGGTCAGGGACCCGCGCTTGTGGCGGAAGTGCTGCGGTACGGCGGCGACGCCGAGGTTCTCGTCCACCAGGTCGAGCAGGCTGTGGACGTCGTTCACCTCCAGGGCCACCGTCCGGCGTACCCCCGCGGCGGCGAACGCGGCGTCCGTCGCCCGTCGCGGCCCCCAGTCCGGGTGGAAGTCGACGAAGACCTCTCCGGCGACGTCCTGGGGCGAGAGCGCCGGCCCCGCCGTGGCGAGCGGGTGCTCCGGGTGGCACAGCAGGGTCATCGGCTCGGCCGCCAGCGACACCGAGCGCAGCTGGTCGGAGTCGGCCCTCGTGCGGTACGCGAAGGCCAGGTCGAGCCGTCCGGCCATGACCTCCTCGGCCAGGTCGGGCGAGCCCGACTGCCGCAGCCGGATCTCCACGTCCGGGTGCCGCCGCCGGAACGCGGCGAGGAGGCCCGGCGTCCGCACCCCCGCGATGCACTGTTCCGTGCCGAGGGCGAGCGTCCCGCGCAGCACCCCCTGCACGGCGGCCACGGCCTCGTGCGCGGACCGCACCTGGGCCAGGATCCGCCGCGCCTCGCCGAGGAGTGCCCGTCCCGCCTCCGTCAGCGTCACCCGCCGGGTGGTCCGTACGAACAGCGGCGCCCGCAGCTCACGCTCCAGGGCCCGGATCGACGCCGACAGGCCCGACTGGGACACCAGCAGCCGTTCGGCGGCCCGGGTGAAGTGCCGGTCCTCGGCGACGGCGACGAAGTGCTGGAGGTGGCGCAGTTCCATGAGGGAGGAGCCTAACCGCCGATTGAGAAGTCCGATCGCTGAATTCCATCGGATTCTCCTGTTGGACGCATGGCCGGAGGCCGGAGGAGATTGGACGCCTCTCCCCTCATCCCCGGAGCCCCTGGAGTCGCGTTGTACACCGCACACCCCGGCCGTTACGCCGACATGCCCTACCGGCGCACCGGACGCAGCGGCCTGAAGCTGCCCGCGCTGTCGCTCGGCCTGTGGCACAACTTCGGGCCCGACCGTCCCGCCGAGACCCAGCGCGCCATCCTGCTCCGCGCCTTCGACCTCGGGATCACCCACTTCGACCTGGCGAACAACTACGGCCCGCCGCCCGGCGCCGCCGAGTCCGCCCTCGGCGAGGTCCTGCGGACGGACCTCGCGCCCCACCGCGACGAGCTGATCGTCTCCACCAAGGCCGGTTACCTGATGTGGCCGGGGCCGTACGGCGAATGGGGCTCGCGCAAGTACCTCCTCGCGTCGCTCGACCAGAGCCTGACGCGGCTGGGACTCGACCACGTCGACGTCTTCTACTCGCACCGCTTCGACCCTGAGACTCCGCTGGAGGAGACGATGGGCGCCCTGCACTCCGCCGTCCAGCAGGGCAAGGCCCTCTACGTCGGCGTCTCCAACTACTCGGCCGAACAGACCCGCGAGGCCGCCCGCATCCTCGGCGAGCTCGGCACCCCGCTGCTGATCCACCAGCCGCGCTACTCGATGCTCGACCGGCGACCGGAGGACGAGGGCCTCCTCGACGCGCTCGACGAGCTCCGGGTCGGCTCCATCGCCTACTCCCCGCTGGAGCAGGGCCTGCTCACCGGGCGCTACCTGGACGGCATCCCCGAGGACTCGCGGGCCGCGAGCGACAGCCCCTTCCTGAACCGGGACGCCGTCACCGAGGACCTGGTGGCCCGGCTGCGGGCCCTGGACGACATCGCGAAGACCCGAGGCCAGAACCTGGCCCAGCTCGCCCTCGCCTGGGTGCTGCGCGGCGGCCGGGTGACCTCCGCCCTGATCGGCGCGAGCAGCGTGCGCCAGCTGGAGGACAGCGTGGCCGCCGTCGGCAACCTCGACTTCGACGCCGAGGAACTGGCCCGCATCGACGCGGCCGTCCGCCTCTGAGCGGTACGGGGCGGGACGGTCGGGACCGTACGGGGCGGGGCGGACGGAGCTGTGCGAATCGGGGCGGCGGAGGCCGTGCGGGTCGGGGCGGTCGGGGCCGTACGAGTCGGGGCGGCGGCGCTCCGCCCCTTTCGCGCGCATGGCCCGAGGGAGAACAGGGAAGCCGCCCCAAGCACCTCGTACACGGCGGCGGCAGCGGCGGCAGCGGCGGCGCCGGGGAGGCCACCGGCCCCCGGGACCACCGGTGTCGTCCCGGAACCACCGGTGTCGTCCCGGAACCCCGGCGGTGGCCCGTCCACGGTCGGCCGGTCACCCGTCGGGGGCTGCCCGCCCGACACCAGGAGGCGACCGTGCCAGCACCTCGGACGCAGACTCCCCCGCTGACGCCGACGCCGATGCCGTCCCCTCTCCCGACCACGTCGGCCCCTCGCGTCTCGCCGGTCGGCTCGCACAACGAGTGGGACCCGCTGGAGGAGGTCGTCGTCGGGCGTCTCGAAGGCGCGACGATCCCCTCCAGCCATCCGGTCGTGACCTGCAACGTCCCGCCGTGGGCGGCGCGGTGGCAGGGCCTCTCCGCCGGTTTCCGGTATCCGCGCATGCTGGTCGAGCGGGCCCAGGAGGAACTCGACGGGTTCATCGCCCTCCTGCGGTCACTCGGCGTCACCGTCAGGCGGCCGGACGTGGCCGACCACAAGCACCGCTTCAGCACCCCCCACTGGTCCGCCCGGGGCTTCTGCAACGCCTGCCCGCGTGACGTCCTCCTCGTCATCGGCGACGAGATCATCGAGACGCCGACGGCCTGGCCGTGCCGGTACTTCGAGGCCGACTCGTACCGCGCGCTCGTCAAGGACTACTTCCGGCGCGGCGCCCGCTGGACGGCGGCGCCGAAGCCGCAGCTCACCGAGGAACTGTTCGACGCGGACTTCCGTACCCCCGGGGACGGCGAGCCCATGCGCTACATCCTCACCGAGTTCGAGCCGGTCTTCGACGCGGCGGACTTCGTCCGCGCGGGACGCGACCTCTTCGTCACGCGGAGCAACGTCACCAACCGCATGGGCATCGCCTGGCTGCGCCGGCACCTCGGCCCCGGCTACCGCGTCCACGAGATCGAGAGCCGCTGCCGCACGCCGATGCACATCGACACGACGTTCCTCCCGCTGGCGCCCGGCAGGGTGCTGGTCAATCCCGAGTACGTCGACGTCGACCGCCTGCCCGACGTCCTCGACTCCTGGGACGTCCTGGTCGCCCCCGAACCCGATCCGATCGACGAGCGGCTGCTGAGGCTCACCTCGATGTGCGGGAAGTGGCTCAGCATGAACGTCCTCATGATCGACGAGAAGCGGGTGATCGCGGAGCGGAACCACGTCAACACGCTGCGCGCCCTCGAGCGTTGGGGGTTCGAGCCGATCCCGTGCGACCTCCAGCACTACGCGCCGTTCGGCGGCTCGTTCCACTGCGCGACGCTCGACATACGGCGCCGGGGCACCCTGGAGTCCTACGTCGACCGGCCGGCCGCCCGGCACACGGGCCCGTGGGAGAACGGCCCGTGGGAAAATGGCTCGTGATCTACCACGTCGTGACCTCCGCCGAGTGGGCCGGGTGGAGCGCCCGCCCCGACGTCCCGTACGCGCCCGCCTCCCTCGCGGAGGACGGGTTCGTGCACTGCTCCCCCGACGCGGGGACGACCCTGGCGGTCGTCAACGCCTTCTACCGGGACGCGGCCAGGCCGCTCCTGGCGCTGCTCCTCGACGAGGACCGGCTCACGTCCGGGCTCGAGTTCGAGGCGGCGGCTCCGACCCCGCCGCCCGGGGTCGACGCGGACGTCCTCTTCCCCCATCTCTTCGGTCCGGTCGACCGGGGCGCCGTCGCGCGGGTCCTGGAGGTCGAGTGGGACGAGAGCGGCCGGGCCACGGGCCTCCGTGACCTGGAGGAACCGGCCGAGCCGAACTGAAGGACCGGTCGACCGGTCGGACCTCAGTGGTTCCGGGGGCCGCCGCCCGGGGGCGGGGGCTCGCTCGCCGGGCGTCTGACCGCGATGCACTCGACGTCGATCTGATCGGCCAGTTCGCTCAACTGCCGGACCAGGGCGACGACGGTCTCGGGATCGAGGTCCGTCTCGCCCGTCTCCGTCGACCGCAGCCATCCGGCGGCGATCCGCCGGAGCAGACCGGTCACCTTCGTGGCGGGGATCAGCAGCTCCCCGCGCGAGGCGTAGACCAGGGGTATCGACGCGTTCATGGTGTACCGACCTCCGCCGCGGAGTGGAAGTGCCGAAAGGGACGTCCTCGGGGTGCGGCTGCCCGGGGCCGCCGGCGCTACACGTCACCGCCCGGCCCGGCGTCCCTCCGGCCCGACGTCCCTCCGACCGGCCGTTTCGTCCGGTGTCCCGTCAGGAATCGAGAAGCACGGCCGGCCCCGCGCCACTAGCTTGGCGGCATGGACCTCACCATTCACACCACCGTTCTCCCGCACGACGACCCGGACGCCTCCCTCGCCTTCTACCGCGACGCCCTCGGCTTCGAGGTGCGCACCGACGTCGGACAGGGCAGGACCCGCTGGATCACCGTCGGACCCGCCGGGCCGCCCGGTACGTCGATCCTGCTCGCGCCGCCCGGGGCCGACCCGGGGATCACCGAAGCCGAGCGCCGCACCATCGCCGAGATGATGGCCAAGGGCACGTACGGCTGGATCCTGCTCGCCACCCACGACCTCGACGGCACCTTCGAGAAGGTGCAGGCGGCGGACGTCGAGGTCGTCCAGGAGCCGACCGAGCAGCCGTACGGCATCCGCGACTGCGCCTTCCGCGATCCCGCGGGCAACCTCGTCCGCATCCAGGAACTCCGCTGAGTCCAGGGGGCGATCCACTGGGCCCGGCAGCTCCACTGATCTGCTGAAAGGATTCTTCTGATGTGTCATCCTGCCTGGATGAGCGCACTGAACGAGGCTCAGCGCCTGAGTGACCTGGCGCGGTTACGCCGTGTCCGCGACCGCATGGACCGGGAGTACGCGCAGCCGCTGGACGTCGAGGCGCTCGCCCGCGGCGTGAACATGTCGGCGGGGCACCTCAGCCGGCAGTTCCGGCAGGCCTACGGCGAATCGCCGTACTCCTACCTCATGACGCGGCGCATCGAGCGCGCGATGGCCCTGCTGCACCGTGACGACCTCAGCGTCACCGACGTCTGCTTCACGGTCGGCTGCTCCTCTCTCGGCACCTTCAGCACCCGGTTCACCGAGCTCGTCGGCGTGCCGCCCAGCGTCTACCGGCGCCAGGTCGCGGACGGCGATGCCGGGCTGCCGTCCTGCGTGGCGAAGCAGGTCACGCGACCCGTCAGGAATCGAGAAGCACCGGCGGGCACCGCCCGCCTAGCGTGAATCCCATGAACGCGAACCGCATGAACGCCATCGCATCCGTCACCCTCGAGGTCGCCGACCTTCCGGCCGCCGACCGCTTCTACACCGACTCCGGCCTTGGCGCCCATGTGCGACTGCGGGCCTCGGACGCGCCGACCACCGGCTTCCGCGGGTTCACGCTGTCGCTCACGGTCTCCCAGCCGGCCGACGTGCGGCTCCTCGTCGACGCGGCCCTGACCGCCGGCGCCACCGAGCTCAAGCCCGTGGCGAAGTCGTTCTGGGGCGTCGGCGGCGTCTTCCGGGCCCCCGACGGGACCATCTGGAAGGTCGCGACCTCGGCGAAGAAGGACACCGGCCCGGCCACCGGCCGGATCGACCAGTTCGTCCTCCTGCTCGGGGCCGCCGACGTGGCCGAGAGCAGGAAGTTCTACGTCGAGCACGGCCTCGCCGTCGCGAAGAGCTTCGGCCGCAAGTACGTCGAGTTCGCCGCCGGGGACAGCCCCGTCAAGCTCGCCCTGTACGGGCGCCGCGCCCTCGCCAAGGACGCCGGTGTCCCGGTCGACGGCGAGGGATCGCACCGGATCGTGCTCGGTGGCGACGGCACCGGCGCCTTCACGGACCCGGACGGGTTCGCGTGGGAGCCCGCCGCCGTGGCTTCCACCTCCTGAGACACGTCCGAGCCACGGCCGAGGTGCGTCCGAGCCGCGTCGTCAGCCCCACCGGTCTCGTCAGCCCCACCCGTCTCGTCAGCCCCACCCATCCACCTTCACCCGCCTCGCCAAGTTGTCCGATCGTCTGATCGTCAGAGAGGAACCGCGCCATGAGCACCCGGACGTCCACCGAGAACAGCGGCACCAGCACGAGCGGCGAGAAGTACGACGGCTTCACCGAGGAGGAGCGCGACGCGATGAAGGAGCGCGCCAAGGAGCTGAAGGCGGCCGCGCGACGCGATGCGCGGACGGCCAAGGCCAGGGCCGACGGGGAGACCGAGGTGCGCGCGAAGATCGCCGAGATGCCGGACGCCGACCGGGTCCTCGCCGAGCGGCTCCACGAGATCGTCGCGGCGAGCGCGCCGGGCCTGGTACCGAAGCTCTGGTACGGGATGCCCTCGTACGCCGACGCGGACGGCAAGGTCGTCTGCTTCTTCCAGAGCGCGCAGAAGTTCAAGACGCGGTACGCCACGCTGGGCTTCAGCGACCTGGCGCGGCTCGACGACGGCGCCATGTGGGCGACCAGCTACGCCCTGACGGAGCTCGGCGCCGCCGACGAGGCCCGGATCGCCGCGCTCATCGAGAAGGCCGCCGGCTGAGACCCGCGGCGGGGAGCCACGCGGCGGTACCGGGCCCGGTGACCCGGTGCCGCCGCGGAAATGCCGGAGCGGGCGGCGCGTGAATTCGAAGCGACGCGGGGCGAAAATTTGTCATGTAAACACACGGGATGGCTGGGATCGAAATTCTTCACCCGGCACGCTCCGCGCCACCGTGCTACTGTCGATATCAGTTGCAGTTGTGGGTCCCGAACGACGAGTGCCCCTTCCGGTTCATCCGGCGCTGGGCACCCTTTTTCATTTCCGGGCTTTTTCCGGGCGGGGCGATCATCGCAGCGACACGGAGCGCACAGGGTGTGAGCTCCGAGCACTGCCCCGAAGGAGAAATGACATGGCTACTGGCACCGTGAAGTGGTTCAACTCGGAAAAGGGCTTCGGCTTCATCGAGCAGGACGGTGGCGGCCCCGACGTCTTCGCCCACTACTCGAACATCGCCGCCCAGGGCTTCCGTGAGCTGCAGGAAGGCCAGAAGGTGAGCTTCGACATCGCGCAGGGCCAGAAGGGCCCGACCGCCGAGAACATCGTCCCCGCCTGACCCCAGGCGCTGACGCGTAGCACGAGCTGACGAGCTGAGGCCCGCACCTTTGGGGTGCGGGCCTCAGCTCTTTGCACCTCTTCGCCGGCTGCGGGAATTTCCCGCCCGGTCCCTCATCTGGACCACTTCTGGACCGCTTCTCCGCAGGAGTCACCATGCGCTGTGTCATCGCCCGCTTCCCCTTCGAGCTGACCAAAGCCGGAGTCATCGAATCGATGAAGGGCGTGAAGCCCGAGCCCGCCGTCGGTGACGTCGTCGTCATCGGGCGCCGCCAGTTCCCCGTGAAGCAGGTGGGCGAGGTCGTGACCCGCCAGGACCGCCGTGATTTCAGTGCCGGCGAGGTCGTGCGGGCGATGACCAAGCTCGGCTTCACCTGTCTCACCGTCTCCGCCGAGCAGCCCGCCGCGCAGCCCTCCCCCGCCGCGCAGCCCTCCCCCTCCGAGCAGAGCTCCGACACCTTCTGAGGCGTTCGGGCTCTTCCGAGGCGTTCCGGCTGCGGGGTCCCACCGCCGCCGGATGCCGGGTGCCGGGTGCCGGGGTGAGCCTCAGGTGGCGGTGCGCGGGTTCCAGGACTCCGACGACGGCGTGTCCGCCGTGCCGGACGGAACCTTCCTGCACGGGGTGTACCCCGTGAGGAAGAGAGACGTGGTCGAGTCGTTCCACGCCAGGTCGAACTGGTCCCCGGTCGCCGGGTCCTCGACCCGGAAGCCGAGCTCGACGAAATCTTCGCTCCGGCGGTTGCCGTCGTGGGTCACCGTCCAGCCCGCCTCCGTGAACCGCTGCCGCAGGCGCCGTTCCGTCGCACGGGCGACGTCGGCCGGGACGTCCCCGACCGTCCAGCGGAGTTCATAGGTGACGACGTCCCGCGCGGGCTTCTCGATGCTGAACCCGCCCGCGTAACAGCTGTGGCCGGGAATCACCCGTGCCGGTTCCACCGGCGTGTGGGGCGGCAGCGCCATGCCGTCGTACGCCCACTGGGCACGGTCCTTGAGGCGGGTGGACAGCGCCGCCGGGTCACCGGAGGGATAGTCCCGTTCCAGTACGGAGCAGCCCGTGACCGTGGCGACGGCGAGCAGCAGCAGGGCCGGGAGCAGGGTGGACTTCCTCATGGCCGCCACGGTACGGAGCGGGCGGCGGCAGCCGCGTGAGTACGGCTACTCAGCCGCCGCCCGTCCTCGTACGCGGCCCGCTCAGTGGTCGGAGTAGCGGAAGTCGCCCACCGTCCAGGCGCTGACGTCCGAGAGGGCGACCCGGTACATCCCGCCGGTCTCCGGGATGCCGACGGTGCCCTGGAGGATCCGGGCGAGGTGGAAGTGGAGGTGGGTGGGTGGCCCTTCCTTCCGTTCGGAGGGGCTGAAGACCCCGGAGAACTCACCGAGGCGGGCCGAGTCCGTCAGGACCTCGGACACCCGCTGTCTCCACAGGGCCTCCGGGGCCAGCCGACCGGTGAGGACCGCACCTCCCACGACCACCGTCATGGACATCTGATTGCTCTGCCCGGACTCCACCGTGGCGGCAATGTCAACGAGCAGCTCGTCAGGCTTCGACATGAAAGCCGATTCTAGGCGCCGCCACCGGTCCCGGGGGAACGCCCGTGCCCCCGGCTTCCGCTAGCGCGGCGCCGTGTCGTCCGCCGGGAACGCCGGGCCGTGGCCCGGGACGATCACGTCGGCCGTGGCGAGGACGCGGAGGCGCGAGCTCTTCAGGACGGTGTGGTCCGGGGCCACCGGGTCCTCCACCGGGCCGTTCGGGCGCCACCAGAGGTCGCCCACAAAGGCGATGACGCCGTCGCCGGTACCCGCGAGGAGGGTGATGTCCTCGGGGCTGTGGCCGGGGGTACGGATCAGCCGCAGCGACGGGGCGAGCTCGTGGCCCTCGGCGTCGCGGTCGGTCCATTGGTCGTTCTCGTAGATCGCCTTGTGGTCGTGGACGCGGGCCCGGCCGAAGAGGCCGACGTTCATGGTGTTGTCGGGGTGGTGGTGGCTGAGCACGACATCGGTGATGTCGTCGGGGCCGAGGCCGAGACCGGCGAGCGGGCCGAGGATCCGGTCGCGGCTCGCCACCATGCCGGGGTCGACGATCACGTGCCGGTCGCCGTCGCGCACGTAGGAGACGGTGGCGGCGACCCCGGGGCCGGTGGAGAGCGTGTAGCCGGTGGTCAGGATCGTGTACGCGGCGGTGCGGCCGCGGGGCGCGTCGTCGTGGTGTGTCATGCCCCCAAGTCTTCTGCGGGCCCCGGTCCTTCACGAGTGGCCGTACTGCCAGTGATCGCGGGAATCGTGCCACGGCACCGCGCACGACCGCCGTGCCAGACTCGCCCCCATGCCGCCGCCCTTCGTGACCGTCGCCGCCTACGCCCCGCACGGGGTCGGCATGCTCGGCGCCGGCATCGTCTCCGAGGTGTTCGACGCGCGCGGCGGGGACCTGCCCCGCTTCGACTTCGCGCTCTGCACCGACCGGCCGGGGAAGGTCCGCACCGACGTCGGCCTGCCGCTGGTCGTCGAGCACGGTCTCGACCGGCTCGCCACGGCCGACCTGGTGATCGCCCTGCCGTGGGCGGAGTTCCGCACGCCGCCGGGGCGGGCCGTGCTCGACGCGCTGACCGCCGCGCACGCGCGCGGGGCCCTGGTCGCCGCCCACTGCGTCGGCGCGTTCGCGCTCGCCGCGGCCGGGCTGCTCGACGGGCGGCGGGCCACCACGCACTGGCGGTTCGCCGGACTCCTGGCCGAACGCCACCCGGACGTCACCGTCGAACCCGACGCCCTCTACGTCGACCAGGGCCCGATCGTCACGGGCGCGGGCGCCGCCGCGGGCTTCGACCTCTGCCTGCACCTGCTGCGCCGGGAGCACGGGGCCACCACGGCCAACGCCATCGCCCGGGACCTGGTGCTCCCGTCCCACCGTGACGGCGGCCAGGCCCAGTACCTGGCCACGCCCGTCCCCGAGGACAGCCGGGACGAGCGGCTCACCGACGTCCTCGCCTGGGCCAGGGAGAACCTGCACGAGCCGCTGCCGGTCGCCGAGCTGGCCCGCCGGGCCCTGATGAGCCGGCGCTCCTTCGCCCGCCGCTTCGCCGCCTCGACCGGCACCACCCCGCACGCGTGGCTGCTGTCCCTGCGTCTCGGCCGCGCCGAGGAGCTCCTGGAGACCACGGACCTCCCGGTCGAGGAGATCGCCCGGGCGGTCGGCTTCGGCAGCGCGGCGGTGCTGCGCGCCCAGTTCGTACGGCGCCGCGGTGTCCCGCCCCGCTCGTACCGCCGTTCCTTCACGCGTACGCCCTGACGGGCCCGGACGCCCTGGGCAGGGCTCCGGGTGTACGCGATCATGCCGTCATGAAGCTGCGCTGCGCCATCCTCGACGACTACCAGGGCGTCGCCCTCGCCTCCGGCGACTGGGGCTCGCTGGCGGGGCGTGTGGACGTCCGCGTCCTGCGGGAGCACCTCACCGACCGGGACACGCTCGTCGCCGCCGTACACGACTGCGAGATCCTCGTCGTCATGCGGGAACGGACCCCCGTCGACGCCGCGCTCCTCGCCCGGCTGCCCCGGCTCCGGCTGATCGTCACCTCCGGGATGCGCAACGCCTCCGTCGACGTCGCCGCCGCACGCGCGCGCGGGGTCACCGTCTGCGGCACCGCGAGCAGCTCCGCACCGCCCACCGAGCTCACCTGGGCGCTCCTCCTCGGCCTCGCCCGCCACGTCCCGGCCGAGGCCCGGGCCCTGCGGGAGGGCGGGCCCTGGCAGTCCACCGTCGGCGCCGACCTGGCCGGCCGGACCCTCGGGCTCGTCGGCCTCGGCAAGATCGGCACCCGGGTGGCCGGGATCGGTCTCGCCTTCGGCATGGACGTGCGCGCGTGGAGCCCGAACCTGACGGAGGAACGGGCGGCCGAGCACGGCGTGCGGCTCGCGAAGGACAAGCGGGAACTGTTCGCGGACAGCGACTTCGTCTCGCTCCACATGGTGCTCTCGGACCGCACCCGGGGCCTGGTCGGGGAGCCCGAGCTGCGGGCGATGCGCCCGCACGCGTACCTCGTCAACACCTCACGGGCGGGGCTCGTCGACGGCGGCGCGCTGCTGCGGGCACTGCGCGAGGGGTGGATCGCGGGGGCGGGCCTCGACGTCTTCGAGACCGAGCCGCTGCCGGGGGACGACCCGCTGCGGTCCCTGCCGAACGTGCTCGCGCTGCCGCACCTCGGATACGTGACGGAGGGGAACTACCGGCGGTACTTCGGGCAGGCGGTCGAGGACATCGAGGCCTTCCTGAAGGGCGCGCCGGTGCGCGAGCTGGCCTGACCCGGCCCGAGCCCGCCGGTCCGGTGCCGCTACCCCAGGCTCGTACGGGCCAGGTCGAGGAACTCCTCGTCCGTCAGGCCCAGGCCGCGGGCCTCCGCCGCCGCCTCGCGCAGCCGGGAGATCAGGCGGGCGCGGTCGGGAGCGGTGGCGCCGGGGACGATGACGGCGCCCCGGCCCCGGCGGAGTTCGATCAGGCCCTCCTCACGGAGCCGCTGGTAGCCGCGGAGGACGGTGTGGACGTTGACGCCGAGGGAGTCGGCGAGTTCCCGGGCGGCCGGGAGGCGTTCGCCGGGTGCGGCGGAGCCGTCGGCGAGGGCGCCGCGGACACAGCCGGCGATCTGGTCGCCGAGGGGCGCGGCGGAGGCCGGGTCGACACGGAAGAGCACGGTCAGACCCTCCCATGCCGCTCGGCGAGCGTGTTGAGGAGGGCGGCGGCGGTCCGCGCGTCGGGCACGGTGACCGCGAACTCACGTCCGCCGCCCCGCCGTACGACGAGGGTCTCGCCGGCGTGGAGCACGACGCCGGTCCGGTGGGACCGGACGCGGTAGCCCCAGCCGCCGAAGTCGGCGAGCACGGCGGCGGTGTCGAGCTTCCTGGCGCTCGCGCCCGCGATCTCGTCGAGCGGCACCCGGACCCTGGGCCGGGGGACGAGCGAGGGCCGGACGGTGACGCCGCGCCGGTCGACGGTGACCCTGACCCGGGCGAGGGCGAGGCCCGGCACCCCGATGACCAGGCCGAGCAGGGCGAGCAGGGCGGTCGGCCAGGGCGCGAGGAGCAGGCCGGCGGGGACGGCGGCGAGGGCGAGCGTCGCGAGGACGGTCAGCGGGCGGGAGGCGGTGGCGCGGGACCAGCCGGCGACCTCGCTCGCGCCGAGCGGCAGCCGGGGGCGGTCGGTCGCGTCGGCGCGGGCGGCGGGCTCGTCCGCGGGGACGAGGGGGGCCAGCACACGTCCGGCGAGGGCGAACACCGCGGCGGCGGCCGCCGCGAGCGCCAGGTCGGTGAGCGGGGAGACGACCTGGGCCGGGTCGACGGCGTCCAGGTTGGCGCGCAGGAGGAGGACGAGCAGCGCTCCGGCGAAGCCGGCCGTCGCCCACGCGCCCCAGAGGACGGTACGGCGGACGAGGACCGTCCAGCCGGTGCCGAGCCCGAGGAGCAGGCCGACGCCGAGGACGGCGAACGCGGTACGGCCGGTGAAGCCGTCGGCGCGGCCGTCGTCGCCCACGGTGAAGTGGGTGGCGAGGGGGTCGGGGAGCCGGTCGTGCCAGAGGGAGAGCAGCAGCAGGCAGGTGGTGAGGGCGAGGACGAAGGGCAGCGCGGCGAGCGCGCGGAGACGAGGCGTGGCACGGTTCATGGAAACCTCCATTGTTCGCACCAGGATAGAACAAGTTGTTCGTACTGCGCTAGAACAACTTGTTTTCCCTTCGGGATGCGGGCCCCGGCCACCGTCATGCGGACGATTCGCGGCTCGGCCGCCGACCCGGAGAACCTCCCCGAGCTCGGCCTCGGGAACGTCGACGCGGCGACGGCCCTGAAGGCCGCCGCCGCGTCGACGTGGCTTCCGGTCAGCCGGCGTTCTCCGCCAGGACGGCGCGCAGCGCCTCGGCGAACTCCGCCGGGGCGCCGTGCTGGCCGAACTCGCCGCCCAGGAAGCCGCCGTGGTGGCTCGGGAAGACAGCGAGCGGGGTGCCGAGCCCCTCGGCGACGGCGACCGCCGCGCGGGCGGCGAGCTCGCCCTCCGACTCCTTCCCCGCGGCGACGACGATCCGGGTCGGCGCGGCGCGCAGGGCGGTGAAGTCGGGGCGGTACGAGGTGCAGCCGCGCATGTTCTGGCCGAGCAGCGGGTCGTCGCGCCGGCCGTCGTCCTCGGCCGGCAGGCCGAAGGCGGCCGGGGAAGGGGCGGGCTCCTCGGCCCAGTTCGCCGGGAACTCGCCCTTACGGCTCGTCAGGGCCAGGAACTTGGCCATCGCGGACCCCCAGCCCTCCCGCAGATAGGTCGCGTGGACGTCCGCGCAGACCCCGAGGGCCGCCTCCCGGTCCGGGACGACCTGGGCCGTCGGCGGCTCGTGCGCGACCAGGGCGTGCACCAGGTCGCCGCGCCGGGCCACCAGGGCGAGGGCGTTGACGGCGCCGCCGCTGCTCGCGAAGACGTCCACGGGGCCGGTGCCGAGCGCCTCGATCAGCCGGGCCAGGTCGTCGGCGTGCTCGTCGGGGAGCGTCTCCGCCGCGCCGTCGGTGCGCTCGCTGCGGCCCACTCCGCGCGGGTCGTACGTGACGACGGTCCGGTCGGTGAAGTGGGAGGCGAGCGTGGTGAAGCCGGTCGCGTCCATGGGGGAGCCGATGAGCAGCAGGGGGCGGTCGTCGGTTCCGGTGCTGGTTCCGGTGCCGGGGCGCACGTCGTAGCGCAGGATCGCACCCGTGGCGTCCAGGGTCCGGGTGTCGGTCTCGGTCTCGGCCATGGGTCTCTCCTCGATGGTGGGACGGTCATGGGGTAGACCGCCGTCACCACCGGAACTCATCGGTCGCGCGGCCGACGGGGGGAACCGCTACTCGGCGCCGCACTCGTGGTCGCCGGCGTCCACCACGACCCGGTCGAGCAGTCCGCGCAGCACCGTCCGCTCCGCCGCGGTCAGGTCGCCGAAGAGCTCGCGCTCGGCCGCGCTCACCGCCGCGTCGATCCGCTCGAGGGCCGCCGCGCCGGCCTCCGTGATCTCCACGATGTGGCGGCGCCGGTCGGCCGGGTCGCGGCGTCGCTCGGCGAGCCCCGCCGTCTCCAACTCGTTCAGGATCGCCACCAGTTGGCTGGGGTCGATCTCCATCGCGGCGGCCAGGTCCCGCTGCCCCATGGCGCCGGGGGCGAGCTGCATCAGCGTCATCGCGTTCCTCGGGTGCAGTCCGGCGACGCCCAGGGCGGCGCGGATGCGCGCGCCGGTGAGTTCCCCGCGGAAGGAGAGGAGGAAGCCGAGGCGGTCGGTCGGAAGAGCTGCCATGACACCCACCGTAACAGCGGCCCTATTGTGGAGCCAGATAAATCATTGATATAGTTCAACGATTGAAGTCATTGGACCATTGGAGCACACCCATGTTCATCGGTTACGCCGTCGTCGCCGCGCTGCTCGCCTTCGCGCTCTCCGCCTCCGCCTTCCTGACCTTCACCCGCAACCCGCAGATCGTCGGCAGCATGACCAAGCTGGACGTACCGGATTCCTGGCTGCCACGGCTGGCGACCCTGAAGGCGGCCGGCGCGGTCGGCCTGCTCGCGGGACTCGCCGTGCCCCTGCTGGGCGGGGCGGCGGCGATCGGCGTGGCCCTCTACTTCATCGGGGCCCTGGTCACGCACCTGCGGGCGAAGGACTACGAGCTGGCGCCGGTCGTGGTCCTGACCCTGCTCGCGGCGGCCGCCCTGGTGTTGCGCATAGCCTCCGCCTGAGCGCCCCCATCGGCGAGACGAAACGTCTTGCGAAGGGTTCACCGGTACCGTACGGTCGAGGACACGAGACGAGACGTCTCGTATTGACTCTGTCGTCGACGTACAGGAGACCGCCCTTGTTCCGTGTCCTACTCACCGAGGTCAGCAAGCGCTACGACGACCGGTACGCGCGGAACCGGACCGTGCTCGACCGGGTCTCCCTCACCGTCCGCGCCGGCGAGCGGCTCGGCGTCGTCGGTGGCAACGGCTCCGGGAAGTCCACCCTGTTGCGGCTCCTCGCCCTGCTCGAGGCTCCCGACAACGGGACGGTGACCGTCGAGGCGCCCGGCGGACTCGGCCACCTCTCCCAGACCCTGGACCTCCCCCCGACGGCCACCGTCGGCGACGCGATCGACCACGCGCTCGCGGACGTGCGGGAGCTCGAGCGGGCGATCCTGGCCGCCGAGACAGACCTCGCCGACACCGATGACGGTGGCCTCGCCGCGTACGCGGAACTGCTCGACGCCTACGAGGCGCGGGGCGGCGCCGGGGCCGACCGGCGGGTCGAGACCACGCTCCGGCGGCTCGGCGAGCCCGGGCCGCTCGACCGTGACCGGCCGCTCGGGACGCTCTCCGGCGGGCAGCGCTCCCGGCTCGCCCTGGCCGCCGCGCTCGCCGCCGAGCCCGAACTGCTGCTGCTCGACGAACCGACCAACGACCTGGACGACGAGGCCGTCGCCTGGCTGGAGGAGCGGCTGCTCGCCCACCGGGGCACGGTCGTCGCCGTCTCCCACGACCGGGTCTTCCTCGACCGGGTCACCACCGCCGTCCTGGAGGTCGACGAGGACCGCCACACCGTCCGCCGGTACGGGAACGGCTACGCCGGCCACCTGGCCGGCCGCGCCGCCGAACGGGCCCGCAGACGAAGGGAGCACGAGGAGTGGAAGGAGGAGCTCGCCCGGTACCGGGCGCTCGCGGACACGAACATCGACCGGTTCTCCGCCATCCCCCGCAAGGCCCCGGCCGCGTTCAGCGGGGCGGGCGCCTTCCGGGCCCGGTCGCGGGCGCACGGGGCGGCGAGCCGCATCCGGGCCGCCCGCGAGAAGCTCGCCCGGCTCACCACCGACCCGGTGCCCCCGCCCCCGGAACCCCTGCGGTTCCGCGCGGACCTCACGGGCGAGGGCGCGCCCGTCGACCTCGACGGCGTACGGGTGGACGGCCGGCTCCGGCTCGACGGCCTCCACCTCGACGCGGGCGAGAGACTCCTGGTCACCGGCCCGAACGGCGCCGGGAAGAGCACCCTCCTGAAGGTCCTCGCGGGCGAACTCGCCCCGGACGCGGGCACGGTGGACGTTCCGGCCCGGGTCGGACTGCTCCGCCAGGAGACGGCCCCACCCACCGACCCCCGTACGGTGGGCGAGGCCTTCGGAGCGGACCGCGCGGACGAACTGCTCGCCCTCGGTCTCTTCTCCGCCGGGGACCTGGCGACCCCGGTCCGGTGCCTGTCGACGGGACAGCGCCGGAAACTGGAACTGGCACGGCTCGTCACCGAACCGGCCGATCTGCTCCTCCTCGACGAGCCGACCAACCATCTGGCCCCGGCGCTCGTGGAGGAGATCGAGGCCGCGCTCGCGCTGTACCGGGGCACGCTGGTCGTGGTCAGCCACGACCGGCGGCTCAGAGCGGGCTTCCGGGGCCGCCGTCTCGAACTGGCCCCGGAATCCCTGGTCACGGGCCGAACCGCATGACCTACTCGTCGTCCGAGGAGCCTTCGAGGTCGCCCTCGGTCTCCAGGAACACCTGGCGCAGGGCGGCCAGGGTCTCCGGGTCCGGCTTCTCCCACATGCCGCGCGACTCGGCTTCGAGGAGCCGCTCCGCGATGCCGTGCAGCGCCCACGGGTTGGCCTCCTTCAGGAAGACCTGGTTCGTCTCGTCGAGGACGTACTCCTGCGTCAGCTTGTCGTACATCCAGTCGGCGACCACGCCCGTCGTCGCGTCGTACCCGAAGAGGTAGTCGACGGTCGCCGCCAGCTCGAACGCGCCCTTGTAGCCGTGGCGGCGCATCGCCTCGATCCAGCGCGGATTGACCACGCGCGCGCGGAACACCCGGGAGGTCTCCTCGACGAGCGTGCGGGTGCGGACGGTCTCCGGACGGGTCGAGTCGCCGATGTACGCCTCCGGGGCCGTGCCCTTGAGCGCGCGGACGGTCGCCACCATGCCGCCGTGGTACTGGAAGTAGTCGTCCGAGTCGGCGATGTCGTGCTCGCGGGTGTCGGTGTTCTTCGCCGCGACCGCGATCCGCTTGTACGCCGTCTCCATCTCGGCCCGCGCCGGGCGCCCTTCGAGCCCGCGCCCGTACGCGTACCCGCCCCACACCGTGTACACCTCGGCGAGGTCCGCGTCCGTCCGCCAGTCGCGCGAGTCGATCAGCTGGAGGATGCCCGCGCCGTACGTGCCGGGCCGGGAACCGAAGATGCGGGTGGTGGCGCGCCGCTCGTCGCCGTGCTCGGCCAGGTCGGCCTGCGCGTGCGCCCGTACGTAGTTGTCCGACGCGGGCTCGTCCAGGCCCGCCACCAGGCGTACGGCGTCGTCGAGCAGCCCGATGACGTGCGGGAACGCGTCCCGGAAGAAGCCCGAGATGCGCAGGGTCACGTCGATGCGCGGACGGCCGAGTTCCGCCGTGGGGATCGGCTCCAGGCCGTTCACGCGGCGCGAGGCCTCGTCCCACAGCGGGCGGACGCCGAGCAGCGCGAGCGCCTCGGCGACGTCGTCGCCCGCGGTGCGCATCGCGCTCGTCCCCCACAGGGAGAGGCCCACCGAGGTCGGCCACTCGCCGTTGTCGGTGCGGTAGCGCTCCAGGAGGGAGTCGGCCAGGGCCTGCCCGGTCTCCCAGGCGAGCCGGGACGGCACGGCCTTCGGGTCGACCGAGTAGAAGTTCCGGCCGGTCGGCAGGACGTTGACCAGGCCGCGGAGGGGGGAACCGGACGGTCCGGCCGGGACGAAGCCGCCGTTCAGGGCGTGCACGGCGTGCGTCAGTTCGTCGGTGGTGGCGGCAAGCCGCGGCACGACCTGCTCGCAGGCGAAGCGGAGGACGGCGTGCACCTCGGGGCCGTACGCGGCGGCGACCGTCGCGACCGCGTCCACGGACCAGCCCGCCGCCTCCATCGCCTCGACCAGCTCGCGGGCCTTCGCCTCCGCCTCGTCGGCGGTGGTGCGGGTCGCGGCCGACTCGTCGAGGCCGAGCGCCTCGCGCAGACCGGGCAGGGCCTGCGTGCCGCCCCAGATCTGGCGGGCGCGCAGGATGGAGAGGACCAGGTTGACCCGGGCCTCGCCCTCCGGGGCGCCGCCGAGGACGTGCAGACCGTCGCGGATCTGCGCGTCCTTGACCTCGCACAGCCAGCCGTCGACGTGCAGCAGGAAGTCGTCGAAGCCGTCGTCCTCCGGGCGCTCCTGGAGGCCGAGGTCGTGGTCGAGCTTGGCGGCCTGGATCAGCGTCCAGATCTGGGCGCGGATCGCGGGCAGCTTCGCCGGGTCCATGGAGGAGATCTGCGCGTACTCGTCGAGCAGCTGCTCCAGGCGCGCGATGTCGCCGTACGAGTCGGCGCGGGCCATCGGCGGCACCAGGTGGTCGACGAGGGTCGCGTGGACGCGCCGCTTGGCCTGGGTGCCCTCGCCCGGGTCGTTGACGAGGAAGGGGTAGATCAGCGGGATGTCGCCGAGCGCCGCGTCCGGTCCGCAGGCGGCGGACAGGCCGGCGTTCTTGCCGGGCAGCCACTCCAGGTTGCCGTGCTTGCCCAGGTGGACCATGGCGTCGGCGCCGAAGCCGCCGTCCTCGGCGCGGGCGGCGATCCAGCGGTAGGCGGCGAGGTAGTGGTGGGACGGCGGGAGATCGGGGTCGTGGTAGATCGCGATCGGGTTCTCGCCGAAGCCGCGCGGCGGCTGGATGAGGATCAGCAGGTTCCCGCGCCGCAGGGCGGCGAGGACGATGTCGCCCTCCGGGTTGCGCGAGCGGTCGAGGAACATCTCGCCCGGCGCCGGGCCCCAGTGCTCCTCGACGTGGGTGCGGAGCTCCTCGGGGAGCGTCGCGTACCAGCGCTTGTAGTCGGCGGCCGGGATGCGGACCGGGTTGCGGGCGAGCTGCTCCTCCGTCAGCCAGTCCTGGTCGTGGCCGCCGGCCTCGATGAGCGCGTAGATCAGCTCGTCGCCGTCGCCGGAGACCAGGCCGGGAAGCTCCTCGGCGGGCCCGAAGTCGTACCCCTCGGCGATCAGACGGCGCAGGAGGGAGACGGCGGACGCGGGGGTGTCGAGGCCGACGGCGTTGCCGATGCGGGAGTGCTTCGTCGGGTACGCGGAGAGGACGAGCGCCAGCTTCTTCTCGGCGTTCGGGATGTGGCGGAGCCGGGCGTGCCGTACGGCGATCCCGGCGACGCGGGCCGCGCGCTCGGCGTCGGCCACGTACGCGGGCAGGCCGTCCTCGTCGATCTCCTTGAAGGAGAACGGGACGGTGATGAGCCGCCCGTCGAACTCGGGCACGGCGACCTGACTGGCGGCGTCCAGCGGGGAGAGGCCCTCGTCGTTCTCCTCCCAGGCGGCGCGCGAGCCGGTGAGGCAGAGCGCCTGGAGGATCGGCACGTCGAGCGCGGCGAGCGCCCCCGCGTCCCAGGCCTCCTCGTCGCCGCCGGCCTGCGCCTGGGCGGGCTTGGTGCCGCCGGCGGCGAGGACGGTGGTGACGATGGCGTCGACTCCGCGCAGCTCGGCGAGGAGCTCGTCCTCCGGGGCCCGCAGGGAGGCCACGTACAGCGGGAGGGCCCGCGCGCCGGCGTCCTCGATGGCGTCGCACAGGGCGCCGACGAAGGCGGTGTTCCCGCTCATGTGGTGGGCGCGGTAGTAGAGCACGGCGATGGTCGGGCCGCTGTCGTTCTTCGCGACCCGGTCGAGGGGACCCCAGGTGGGGGCGGCGGCCGGGGCCTCGAAGCCGTGGCCGGTGAGCAGGACGGTGTCGGAGAGGAAGCGGGCCAGCTGCTCCAGGTTCCCGGGGCCGCCGTGCGCGAGATAGGCGTGCGCCTCGGTGGCGACGCCGACGGGGACGGTGGACGTCTCCATCAGCTGCGCGTCGGGCGCCTGTTCGCCGCTGAGGACGACCACGGGCTTTCCGGCGGCGCGGACCGCGTCGAGACCGTCCTCCCAGGAGCGGAGCCCGCCGAGGAGGCGGACGACGACGAGGTCGGCGCCGTCGAGGAGGCCGGGCAGTTCGGCGAGGGGAAGGCGGGCGGGGTTGGCGAAGCGGTACTCCACCGGGCCGCCGGCCGAGGCGGCGTTCGCCGCGCGGGCGCTGAGCAGGTCGGTGTCGGAGTGCGACAGCAGCAGAAGCATGGCGAGCGCAGGCCTTCCTCGGGGTTGTCCGCGCCCCGGGTGGTCGTGTGGACGGCAGGAGTTCCTGACTCACCCGTTCCGTCGTGCCTGGTACGGGCTCACAGTGGCGGGACCGCGCCGGATTCTCACCGGGCTTCCTCCCCGGGGTCCTGGGACCCCATGCCGAACTGCATCCTAGATCGTGGCGCCGAGGGCCGGGGCGGGCCGCCGAGTCGGCCTGATCACACCCGGTGGGCGCCCGGTTCCCCGTGGGTATGCTCGCCGCCATGCCGCCCACCCCACCCACGACGCCCGAACCGGGCGAAGCTCGCATACGGGACCGTGGCGACGCCTGCCCCGGGGCGCTGCGCCTGCACCCCGCCGAGGACGGCCGCCTGGCCCGACTCCGCCTGCCCGCAGGTAGATTGACGTTCCGTCAGGTCGAAGCCCTCGCGACGGCGGCGGAGACGCTCGGCGACGGGCGGGTCAGCATCACCTCGCGCGGCAACGCGGAGCTGCGCGGTCTCGGCGAGGGCTGCGGGGCGGAGCTCGCCGGCCTCCTCGACGAGGCGGGCCTGCTGCCCTCCCCCACCCACGAACGCGTCCGCAACATCGTCGCCTCGCCGACCGCCGGACTCGACGGACTCGGCCACGCGGACGTGCAGTTGTGGGCGCGCGACCTTGACGCCGCGCTGTGCTCCGAGCCCCGGGCGGCGGCGCTTTCCGGCCGTTTCCTGTTCGTCCTGGACGACGGGCGCGGGGACGTGGCCGGGCTCGGCGGCGATGTGAAGTTGATCGCAGACGCGGACGGGACCGCCGTGCTGTGGCCCGGCGGCCGGCAGGTCTTCCGGCTCGCCGCCGCCGACGCCGTCCGCGCCGCCCTCGCCGCCGCCCTCGCGTTCCTCGACGCCGCCGACGCGGCCGGGAACGGCGCCTGGCGGCCCCGTGAACTGCCCGACGCCCACGTCCCGGACTGGGCCGGGGCCCTGGCGCGCGCCGGGATCGCGGCCGAGGCCCTGCCCGTACCGCCGACGCCGTTCTCCCCGCCGCCCGCGCCCGGAGCCCTCGGGGACGGCGGCCTGTACGTCCTCGCGCCGCTCGGCCGGCTGACCGCCGCCCAGCTGCGGGCGCTGCTGCCGGCCGACGAGGTCCGGTTCACACCGTGGCGGGGGGTGGTCGTGGTGGAAACCGGAACAGGGGCCGCCGCGGATCGCCTGGACGCCCTGGAGACGTACGGCCTCATCACCCGCCCCGACGCACCCGGCGCCGGAGTCACCGCCTGCACCGGGCGCCCCGGCTGCGCCAAGTCCCTCGCCGACGTACGTACGGACGCTCTCGCCGCGCCCCCCGGGCCGCTGCCCGTGCACTTCTCCGGGTGCGAGCGGCGCTGCGGACACCCGTACGGCGGCTGGATCGAGGTCCTCGCCACCGGCGAGGACACCTATCTGGTGGACGGCGCGCCCACCTCCCGTACCTCCCTGTCAGAAGCCGTCGCGGCGGCCCGCACCCCCGTCGGCCCCACGCCCCCCACGAGATGAGCGAGAGCGACACGATGTTCGACTACGAGAAGGACGGGGCGGAGATCTACCGCCGGTCCTTTGCCACGATCCGCGCCGAGGCGGACCTCGCGGGCCTGCCCGCCGACGTCGCCCAGGTGGCGGTCCGGATGATCCACGCCTGCGGCATGACCGACCTCGTGCAGGACATCGCCTACTCCCCCGGGGTCGTCGCGAACGCCCGCGCCGCGCTCCGCGCCGGTGCCCCGATCCTCTGTGACGCCCAGATGGTCGCCAGCGGTGTCACCCGCAAGCGGCTGCCCGCCGACAACGAGGTGCTCTGCGCGCTCTCCGACCCGGCCGTCCCCGGCCTCGCCGCCGAACTGGGCACCACCCGCTCCGCCGCCGCCCTCGAACTGTGGCGGGACCGCCTCGAAGGCTCCGTCGTCGCCATCGGCAACGCCCCCACCGCCCTCTTCCACCTCCTGGAGATGATCGCGAAGGGAGCGGGGAAGCCCGCCGCCGTCCTCGGCATACCGGTCGGCTTCATCGGCGCCGCCGAGTCCAAGGACGCCCTCGCCGCCCAGGAACTGGGCCTCGAGTACCTCGTCGTACGGGGCCGGCGCGGCGGCAGCGCGATGACCGCCGCCGCCATCAACGCGATAGCGCACGAAGCGGAGATCCAGAAGTGACCGTCACCGGCAAGCTGTACGGGGTCGGCCTCGGCCCCGGCGACCCGAACCTCATGACGGTGGCCGCCGTGAAGGCCATCGCCGCCGCCGACGTCATCGCCTACCACTCGGCCCGCCACGGCCGCTCGATCGCGCGCTCCATCGCGGCCGAGCACCTCCGCGAGGACCACATCGAGGAGCGGCTGATGTACCCGCTCACGGTGGAGACCACGGACCACCCCGGCGGCTACCGGGGCGCCCTCGACGACTTCTACGAGGAGGCCTCGGCCCGTCTCGCCGCGCACCTCGACGCGGGCCGCACGGTCGCCGTCCTCGCCGAGGGCGACCCGCTGTTCTACGGCTCGTACCAGCACATGCACAAGCGGCTCGCGCACCGCTACGACACGACCGTCATCCCCGGCGTCACCTCGGTGAGCGCCGCCGCCGCCCGGCTCGGCGAGCCGCTGTGCGAGGCGGAGGAGGTCCTCACGATCATTCCCGGGACCCTGCCGGAGGACGAGCTGACGGCCCGGCTCGCGGGCACCGACTCGGCCGTCGTGATGAAGCTCGGCCGCACCTTCCCCACCGTGCGGCGGGCCCTGGAGCGGGCCGGCCGGCTCGACGACGCCCGGTACGTGGAGCGGGCGTTCATGGCGGGCGAGCGGACGGAGAAGCTGACGGAGGTGGACCCGTCGACGGTCCCGTACTTCTCCGTGGCCGTGCTCCCCTCCCGTATCGATCAGGAACCTCCCGTACGGGACCGGGGCGAGGTCGTCGTCGTCGGCACCGGCCCGGCCGGCGCCCCCTGGCTCACCCCCGAGTCGCGCGGCGCGCTCGTCAACGCCGACGTCCTCGTCGGCTACACCACCTACCTGGACCGGGTGCCGGTGCTTCGCCCCGGGCAGATCCGGCACGGCTCCGACAACAAGGTCGAGTCGGAGCGCGCCGAGTTCGCGCTCGACCTGGCCCGGCGCGGGCACAAGGTCGCGGTCGTCTCCGGCGGCGACCCGGGCGTCTTCGCCATGGCGACCGCCGTCCTGGAGGTCGCCTGCGAACCGGCGTACGCCGACGTTCCCGTACGGGTCCTCCCGGGGGTGACCGCCGCCAACGCGGCCGCCGCCGCCGCGGGCGCGCCCCTCGGCCACGACTACGCGACGATCTCGCTCTCCGACCGGCTCAAGCCCTGGGACGTCATCGCGACCCGGCTGCGGGCCGCGGCCGGCGCCGACCTGGTCCTCGCCCTCTACAACCCGGGCTCGAAGTCCCGCACCCACCAGGTGGCCGCGGCCCGCGACCTCCTCCTCGAACTCCGCTCCCCCGACACCCCGGTGGTCGTCGCGCGTGACGTGGGCGGCCCGGAGCAGTCGGTCCGGGTGGTGACCCTGAAGACCCTGGACCCGTCCGAGGTCGACATGCGGACCCTGCTCCTGATCGGCTCCTCGCAGACCCGCGCGGTGGAGCGCGCGGACGGCCGCACGATCACGTGGACACCCCGGCGTTACGGCTGACGGGTGAAGGTGCCGAGACCCTCCTGGTCCAGGTACTCGACGGTGAAGGCCTTGGCGTCCGGGGTGAAGGTGACCCCGGTACGGCCGACGGCGTTCTCGCCGCGGGTCTCGAAGCTGAACGTGTCGCCGTCGTAGTGCGTCAGCCGGTACGTCTGGGGCTCCGGCCCCAGACGGAGCGTCAGGGTCCCGTCGTCACCGGCGACGACTTCCGCCCGCCCGTAGTAGTCGCTCTCGAACGTGCCCGCGTACGTGCCGGCCTCCTTCGCGGGGGCCGCGTCGGCGGGCTTCTTCGCGTAATCCGTCTCGGACCGGTCGGCGTCCGCCTGCTGCTGGTAGACGGCGTCGACGAGCGGCATCCAGTCCCGGCTGGGCCTGCCGTCCTGCGCGGTGTCGAAGAAGTCGAGGGCGACGGAGTCCGCGACGCCGACCGGAGCCCCGTTGGTGAGGACGACGATCCCGAGCCGCTCGCCCGGCAGCATGGTGACGTTGGTGTGCGCGCCGAGCGCGAACGCCCCGGTGTGCGAGAGACGCAGCCGGCCCTCGTCGTCGTACGACACGTTCCAGCCGAGGCCGTAGAAACCGGTGCGGCCCGCCGGCGCGTGCGCCGGTGAGGCGACGGACTCGGGGTGGTGGGTGAGGTCGAGGGCGTCGGCGTCGACGATCCGCTTTCCGCCGAGGGTGCCGTTCGCGAGCTGGAGCCGCAGCCAGGTCGCCATGTCGCGGGCCGAGGAGCTGACGCCGCCCGCCGGGGACTGGGCGTCAGGGTCCCGTACGGACGCCTTCCACGTCCCGTCGGCCTCCTTCACATGGCCGACGGCCCGGTCGGGGTTGCCGGCGAAGTCCTGGAAGCGGGAGCTGGTGTCGTTCATGCCGGCCGGCTTGTAGAGCGTGTCCGCGGCGAGCTTCTCCCACGGCACGCCCTTCTCCGCGGCGACGGCCTCGGCGGCCGCCGTCAGACCGAAGTTGGTGTACGCGTAGCTCGCGCGGAACGGCGCCAGGGGCTCGTACCGCAGGTGGGACAGGATGTACTCCTGGTCGTGGCCGAGGTCCTCCAGGAGGTCGCCCGCGTGGTCGGGCAGACCGCTGCGGTGCGAGAACAGGTCGGCGACCGTCACATGGGACGACACCCACGGGTCCTTCAGCCGGAACTCGGGCAGCTCGGGGGCGACGGGACGCTGCCAGCCCTCGACGCCGACGGCCCCGGCGACGACGGTGGAGGCGATCGGCTTCGAGACCGAGGCCAGCTGGAAGACGGTGTCGGCGTCGACCCGGGCGGCCTTGCCCACCTCACGGACCCCGTACCCCTTGAGGTGGACGACCTTGTCCTCGTACACGACGGCGACGGACACGCCGGGAAGCCCGGTGCGCTTCATCATCGCCGCGACGTCGGCGTCGAGCCGGCCGACGGCACGGTCCACGTCCGCCCGGTCGAGAACGGGCGGCGGCTGCGCGGGGGGCGGCTCGGGGGTGGAGGTGGGAGTGGGGGCGGGGGTGGGGCCTGTACCCGCGGTCACGCCCAGTACGGACACGAGCCCCGCTGCGGCCAGCCATCGGACGGTACCCATCCCTCCATTGAACGCCGGGTGGAATCCGCTGTCGCGCGGAAGAAACCAGTCGGTAAAGTGCGCCTCCGGCGGAACACCGGCCCCACCCGCACCGCCCCCTCCCCCACGCGTCGACTGTTCCCGCTGTTCCCCACAGGTCCGGAAAGGGCCCCACTCTTCGTGATCACTCGTACCCGACGGAGCGCGCTGGCCACCACGGCCGCCCTCGTCGCATCCGGCGGTCTGCTGACCGCCGGCCCGGCCGCAGCGGCCGTCACCTGCGCCTCCCCGCTGTGGAAGGCGGACTACTACGCCAACACCACCCTCACGGGCACGCCCAAACTGATCACCTGCGACAGCGTCATCGCCGAGAACTACGGCTACGGCGACCCGGCCGTCACCACGCTGCCCAGGGACAACTTCGGCGTCCGCTGGACCCTCAGCCGCGACTTCGGCTCCGGCGGCCCCTTCACGTTCACCGCCGAGGCGCAGGACGGCATCCGCGTCAGCCTCGACGGCGTCCGCAAGATCGACCTCTGGAAGAACAACTCCACCACCCAGAAGAAGACGGTCGACCTCACCATCCCGTCCGGCCGCCACACGATCGTCGTGCACTACGCGACCTGGACGGGCGCGGCGAACGTCAAGTTCGGCTACGCGCCGCGCACTGCGGCGACGGTCGACAAGGTGCGGCCGCTCGCACCGGCCAGCGCCTGGGTCGACCCCGACCACACCACGGGGGCGACCAAGATCTACTGGACCGCGAACAAGGAGATGGACCTCGCCGGGTACAGCGTCTACCGGCGCCCGGAGACCTCCACCGCCTGGAGCCGGGTCAGCGGCACCGCCCTGCTGACCACCAGGTCCTACACGGACAGCACACCGCGCACGGGTCAGACGTACGTCTACGAGGTACGGGCACGGGACAAGGCCGGCAACGAGTCGTACGGCAGCCCCTACGACCCGACCGTCCACACCATCGACCGCACCGCCCCCGCCACCCCGACGGGCCTCACCGTCTCCACCGCCAACAACGAGAACCAGCTGAGCTGGAAGGCGGCGACCGACGCCGTACGGTACGAAGTGGAAGCGGCCGCCCAGCCGACAGGGCCGTTCACGGTGCTCACGCCATACACCTACGGTCCGTTCACCGACCTGCGCTACTGGGACAGTTCGGCACCGGCCGGAATCCCGCGGTACTACCGCGTCCGCGCCTTCGACACCGCCGAACTCCCCTCGGCGTACTCCGCCGTCGTCAGCGGCAACAGGATCGACACGACGCCGCCGCCGGCACCGACGGCTGTGCGCGCTCTCGCCGAGCTCGACAAGACCGTCATCTCCTGGAACATGATCGGATCCTTCGGCAACGAGGTCGCCTACTCCGGAGGCTTCCGCGTCTACCGCTCGCCCGGCACCGCCCTCGATCCGGCCGATCTCACCCGGGTCTCCTGCAACCTGTACGAGGTAGCGGGATCGGCCCCCGTCAGGATCGAGTGCGAGGACGAGGACATGGCGCCGAACGGCTACCACACGTACGCCGTCACCGCCGTCGACCCGGTGGGCAACGAGTCGCCGCTGTCCGCCCCCGTCACCATCCGCAGCGGCGACAGCGTCGCCCCCGCGCCGGTCGTCGACCTGAAGGCCACCCCGCGGGCCGACGGCACGCTGCTGACCTGGAAGCCTCCGGCGGACGACGACGTCGTCGGCTACTCGGCGTGGCAGGGAGTCGCCGGGGAGAACGGCACCATCGCCTGGGCCGGCTGCCGGGAGGGCCAGAGCGACCCCCTGGCCATGGTCTGCCCCAACGTCCCCGACGGGGAGGCCGCCGTCTACGCGGTGAGCGCCCGCGACCGCTGGGGCAACAGCCTTTCCCTCTACGGTCCGGACATCGCGAAGGTCACCGCGACGGAGCTCGACCTCCGGCCGTCCGTGAACGTCGTCGACGACTGGAACCTCTCGGGCGCCATGAACTGGTCGGACGTCACCACGAGTGCGCCGTCCATCGGCTGGACGTGCTTCAGCGCCGAGCCGTGCGCGCAGGTCGCCGGTTACCGGATGAGCCGCTGGAACCCGGTCACCAAGGCGTACGCCCCGCTCCACACGGGGCTGCTTCCCGCCACCGGAACCAGCTACGCGGACAGGACGGCCGTGCCGGGGCAGGCGTACTTCTACACCTTCGAGGCGGTACGGGCCGACGGCACCACGGTGGCGACGCACACGCTGTCCACCGTGTGGCCCTCCCTCGTCTGACGAGGTCCCGGGCTCAGCCCCGCAGCACCCAGGCGGCGGCCTCCTCGGGGGTCGCCGCCACTCGTACGCCCTCCGGGACCGGGGGGCGGCGGACCACCACGACCGGGATGCCCGCCTCGCGGGCCGCGGTCAGTTTCGGGGCGGTCGCCGTGCCGCCGCTGTCCTTCGTGACGAGGACGTCGATCCGGTGGCGGGCGAGGAGTTCCCGTTCGCCGTCCAGGGTGAACGGGCCCCGGTCCAGGAGGACGTCCGTGCGGGCCGGCATCGGGGCGTCCGGGGCGTCCACCGAGCGGACCAGGAACCACTGCGGGCAGTCCGCGAAGGCCGCGAGACCCATGCGGCCGGTCGTCAGGAACACGCGGTCGCCGAGGCCGTCCAGGGACCGGGCCGCCTCCTCCAGGGACGCCACGGAACGCCAGTCGTCGCCCTCTCCCGGGACCCAGCCTGGGCGGCGGAGGGCCAGCAGGGGAACATGGGCGGTGGCGGCCGCCCGGGCCGCGTTGAAGCTGATCCGCCCGGCGAAGGGATGCGTGGCGTCGATGACCGCGTCCACCGCGTGCCCGTCCATCCACTCCACGAGCCCGGCGACCCCGCCGAACCCGCCGATCCGGACCTCCCCGGCCGGCAGCCGGGGGCTCGCCACCCGCCCCGCGAGGGAGCTGGTGACCCGGACCTCGCCGTGCAGCAGGCCCGCGAGGGCGCGGGCTTCGGCTGTCCCCCCGAGAATGAGTACGTGCACCACAGGAGCCCTTTCGTGACGTCAGGCGGCGGGCGTGAGGCCCAACTCAAGCACACCGGTCTCCGGCCGGGCTGGACGACGGGGGCCTGTGCGACGGCGGCGACGACAGCCGCGTACACGGCCCTCCTGACCGGCGATTTCCCGGACCCGGTGACGATCACGCTGCCGAAGGGGCAGACGCCGTCGTTCGCGCTGACCGCCGAGTCCCTGTCCGGCGGGTCCGCCATGGCCGCCGTGGTGAAGGACGCGGGCGACGACCCCGACGTCACCCACGGCGCGGTGATCCGGGCGACGGTACGGCTCCTGCCGCCGGGCTCGGGCGTGGTCTTCCGGGCGGGCGACGGCGTCGGTACGGTCACCCTGCCCGGCCTGCCCCTCGACGTGGGCGAGCCGGCGATCAACCCGGTCCCCCGGCAGCTGATGCGCGACCACGTCGCCGAGGTCGCCGCCCGGCACGGGGGCGCCGGCGACGTCGAGATCACCGTCTCCGTCGACCACGGCGCCGAGATCGCCCGCTCCACCTGGAACCCCCGGATCGGCATCCTCGGCGGCCTGTCCATCCTCGGCACGACCGGGATCGTCGTCCCGTACTCCTGCTCGGCCTGGATCGACTCCATCCGGCGGGGCGTGGACGTGGCCCGCGCGGGCGGTCTCACCCACGTGGCGGGCTGCACCGGCTCGACGTCGGAGCGGACGGTGACGACCCTCTACGACCTGCCGGAGATCGCCCTCCTCGACATGGGCGACTTCGCGGGCGCGGTCCTCAAGTACGTCCGCCGCCACCCCGTCGACCGCCTCACGATCTGCGGCGGCTTCGCGAAGCTCTCCAAGCTGGCGGCGGGCCACCTGGACCTCCACTCGGCCCGCTCCCAGGTCGACAAGGCCTTCCTCGCCGACCTGGCCCGCTCGGGAGGCGCCCCGGAGCCCCTGGCGGCGGAGATCGCCGGCGCGAACACGGGCCTCGCCGCCCTCCGCCTCTGCGAGGCCGCCGGCGTCCCCCTCGGCGACCTGGTCGCCGCCCGGGCCCGCGACGAGGCCCTCGCGGTCCTGCGGGGCGCGCCGGTGGCGGTCGACGTGGTCTGCGTCGACCGGGCGGGGACGGTGGTGGGACGGTCGGCGGTGGCGGGGCCGGAGTACCGGGCCGGATAGCGCCGACCGGCGGTTGTGCCGCGTCGGCGGTCACTCCGCCGTTCCCCTTCTCTTGAGCACCTCCTCGATGTCGACGTTGTCGAGGTCGGGGAGGCCGAGGTCAGGAAGGCCGTGTACGGCGGAAGCCGCGCGGCGGCGCTCGTGCTCGGCGTCGAAGCCCGCCAGCTCGGCCCGTGCCGCCGCCGGCTCGGCCTCCGTGACAGGTCCGTACTCCGCCTCCGGCCAGGCGGCCGGCTCCTTGAGCCCGTCCCGGTCATTCATGGCCGGGATAGCCGATCTCCGCGATGTCCCCGGCCAGGTCGGCGATCTCCACGTCCGGGTTGAGGGCCGTGACGATCGCGGGCGTGAGGGGGCGCAGGGCGAGGACGTGGCGTACGGCGTCCAGGTCGACCGGGGTCTCGTAGTAGTCCGAGGCCCACTCCGCGTACGCCTCCGCCGAGCGGTCGACGAGCAGCTCGAAGAGGGTGTCGGAGCCGTCCGGCTCGCCGTCGCCCCAGGCGGGGAAGTCGATGGAGCCCGTACGCCAGGCGGAGTCGGCCGTCTCACGCCACAGACAGGCGGTGACGGCCGGAGGCTCGCCCTCTTCCTCCGGCGCATACGGCCGGAAGACTTCCGGTACGTCGTCGAGCACGCCCGGCCACACCACCGGGTCGTCCATGCGGGCCCACGGGCTCATCGACGCCTCGTGGGCGAAGCCCTGGACGAGCGCCCCCGCTCGGGTGAACGCGATCGTGTACTCGTCGCCCTGTCCGTCGCGCGTCGATGCCGTCTCCTTGGCGAAGGAGTAGTACCGATCCTCCCACTCCGGGCTCAGGACGGCGTCCAGCATCGCGAGGCCTTGGCAGTGGTCGCGCAGTTCCCCGATGCCCGGCAGCGCCCGGGCCACGTCGTAGACGGTCACGGGTCCATTCAAGACCGTGGCACCGACATGCGGCCCCCCGCGCCCGAACCTAGGCTTGCGAAGGCACACCCCCGAGCGAGAGGGAGTCCCATGGCCAAGCGCGGCAACAAGAAGCGGGCCCGTAAGAAGAAGAAGGCGAATCACGGCAAGCGGCCGAACGCCTGAGCACGGACGTACACGCGGCGGGGCCCCGGGGATCGGACTTCCCGGGGCCCCGCCGCGTGTCCGCGCGTGTCCGGTGGACGGCTCAGCAGACGTGGCGGTCGCGCGCCGGGTCGTACAGGTGGCTGTCGCGGAACTCCGAGGCCGCGAGGGTGCGGCCGACGAGGATGACGGCCGTCTTCGTGATGCCCGCCGCCTTCGTCTGCGCCGCGATGTCGTCGAGGGTGCCCCGCAGCACGAGCTCGTCGGGGCGGCTGGCCATCGCCACGACCGCGGCCGGGCAGTCGGCGCCGTAGTGGGGGACGAGTTCGGCCACGACCCGGTCGACGTAGCGGGCGGCCAGGTGGAGGACGAGCAGGGCGCCGCTGCGGCCCAGGGTGGCGAGGTCCTCGCCCTCGGGCATGGGCGTGGCCTGCTGGGCGATCCGGGTGAGGACCACCGTCTGGCCGACCGTGGGGACGGTCAGTTCCCGCTTGAGCGCGGCGGCCGCCGCCGCGAACGCCGGGACGCCGGGGACGACCTCGTACGGGATGCCCAGCGCGTCGAGCCGCCGCATCTGCTCGGCCATCGCGCTGAAGACGGACGGGTCGCCGGAATGGAGGCGGGCCACGTCCTGGCCGGCCTCGTGGGCGGCGGCGATCTCCTCGATGATCCCGTCCAGATCCATCTTCGCCGTGTCGACGAGGCGCGTGTCGGGTCCGCACTCGGCGAGCAGCTCGGTGGGAACGAGGGAACCGGCGTACAGGCAGACCCCGCAGGACGCGAGCGTCCGCGCGCCGCGCAGGGTGATCAGGTCGGCCGCGCCCGGGCCCGCGCCGATGAAGTAGACGGTCATGCTTCCTCTTCCTTGGTGACGGACCACTGGGTGACCGGCATCGCCTGGCGCCAGCCGGTGAAGCCGCCGACGGGGACGGCGGTGGCGACGGCGAGCCGGATCAGTTCGCCGCCGTGGCGGCGGTAGCGGTCGGCGAGCAGCGCCTCGGACTCCAGGGTCACGGTGTTGGCGACGAGCCGGCCGCCGGCGGGGAGCGCGTCCCAGCAGGCGTCGAGGAGGCCGGGGGCGGTGAGGCCGCCGCCGATGAAGACCGCGTGGGGGGCGGGGAGGCCGGTGAGGGCCGCGGGGGCGGGGCCGGTGACGACGCGCAGGCCGGGGACGCCGAGGCGGTCGGCGTTGCGGGTGATGCGGGCGGCGCGCTCGGGGGACTTCTCGACGGTGATCGCCCGGCAGGAGCGGTGGGTCCGCATCCATTCGACGCCGATGGAGCCGGAGCCGCCTCCGATGTCCCAGAGGAGTTCGCCGGGGGCGGGGGCGAGGGCGGCGAGCGTGGCGGCGCGCACGTACCTCTTGGTGAGCTGCCCGTCGTGCTCGTACGCCTCGTCCGGCAGGCCGGGTACGGCGCCGAGCCGGAGGGTGTCCGGGTCGCGTGCGCAGTCGAGGGCGAGGACGTGGAGCGCGTCGGTCCGCTCGTACGGCCAGTCGGCGGCGGTCCCGTCGAGGAGCCGCTCGCGGGGGCCGCCGAGCTGTTCCAGGACCCGGATCCGGGTGCCGCCCCAGCCGGTGTCGCGGAGGTACGCGGCGACGTCGGCGGGGGTGCCGGGGCCTTCGCCGAGGACGAGGAGCCGGCGCCCGGGGTGGAGGGCGGCGGCGAGGGCGGCGAGGGGCCGGGCGACGAGGGAGACGGTCTCGACCGCTTCCAGGGGCCAGCCGAGCCGGGCGCAGGCGTACGAGACGGAGGAGGGGTGGGGCAGGACGCGGAGCCGCTGGGCGCCGAGGGTCTCGGCGAGGGTGCGGCCGATGCCGTAGAAGGAGGGGTCGCCGCTGGCGAGGACGGCGACCGTCCGGTCCTGGTGGGCGGCGAGCAGTCCGGGGACGGCGGGGCGGAGCGGGGACGGCCAGGTGATCCGCTCGCCGGGGCAGGTGTCGGCGGGCAGCAGGTCGAGCTGGCGGGGGGCGCCGATGAGGACCTGGGCGGTGCGCAGGACGCGGCGGGAGGTCTCGGGGAGTCCGTCCCAGCCGTCCGCGCCGATCCCGACGACCGACACCACCGATATCGCAGCGTTCACGTCGGGGACTCTACGTGAGCCCCTCGCGGCTCCTACTTCTGGGCGTTCTGACCGACGTGGAAGAGGAGCCAGACGAAGCCGGCGAAGGCGTGCGTCGCGAAGACGTACACGAAGACGCGGAGCATCACCCCGCGCTCTTTCCAGCGCTCGTAGTCGGACATGGCCTCCAGGGTACGGGCGGAATAGGGGAGGGGGTCGCGCCGTTGGACGTGACAGTTTAAGATTCAACCAACAAGCCCCGGGGCGACAAGCCGCACGGCGCGAAACACCGCGAGAGGTGAGCACGATGCAGTTCGGGATCTTCACCGTCGGAGACGTGACGACCGACCCCACCACCGGCCGCACCCCCACCGAGCACGAGCGCATCAAGAACACCGTCGCCATCGCGCTCAAGGCCGAGGAGGTCGGACTCGACGTCTTCGCGACCGGCGAGCACCACAACCCGCCGTTCGTGCCGTCCTCCCCCACCACCCTCCTCGGGCACATCGCCGCCCGCACCGAGAACCTGATCCTCTCCACCTCCACGACCCTGATCACCACCAACGACCCGGTGAAGATCGCCGAGGACTACGCGACCCTCCAGCACCTCGCCGACGGCCGCGTGGACCTGATGATGGGCCGCGGCAACACCGGTCCGGTCTACCCGTGGTTCGGACAGGACATCCGCCAGGGCATCCCGCTCGCCATCGAGCACTACGCGCTCCTCCACAAGCTGTGGAGGGAGGACGTGGTCGACTGGGAGGGCAAGTTCCGCGGTGCCCTCCAGGGCTTCACCTCCACCCCCCGCCCGCTCGACGGCGTCCCGCCGTTCGTCTGGCACGGCTCCATCCGCTCCCCCGAGATCGCCGAGCAGGCCGCCTACTACGGCGACGGGTTCTTCGCGAACCACATCTTCTGGCCCAAGCAGCACACCGAGAAGATGGTCCGCCTCTACCGGCAGCGGTACGCCCACTACGGCCACGGGACGGAGGAGCAGGCCGTCGTCGGCCTCGGCGGCCAGGTGTTCATGCGCAAGAACTCGCAGGACGCGGTACGGGACTTCCGCCCGTACTTCGACAACGCGCCGGTCTACGGCCACGGCCCCACCCTGGAGGAGTTCTCCCGGGAGACCCCGCTGACCGTCGGCTCGCCGCAGGAGGTCATCGAGCGCACCCTGTCCTTCCGCGACTACGTGGGCGACTACCAGCGGCAGCTGTTCCTCGTCGACCACGCCGGACTGCCCCTCAAGACGGTCCTCGAACAGCTCGACATCCTCGGCGAGGAGGTCGTCCCGGTGCTGCGCAAGGAGTTCGAGAGCCTGCGCCCGGCCGGGGTCCCCGCCACCGCCCCGCTCCACCCCGCCGTCCTCGCGTCCAAGGAGGTCTGACACCGTGCAGACGTTGAAGCTGGTCGCGGTCTCCGCCGGCCTCAGCTCCCCCTCCTCCACCCGGCTGCTCGCCGACCGCCTCCTCCAGGCGGCCCGGTACCGGCTGGCCGAGCAGGAGTACGCGGTCGACGTCCAGGTCGTCGAACTGCGCGACCTGGCCGTCGACATCGCGAAGAACTTCGTCACGGGCTTCCCCTCCGCCGCGCTCCAGGAAGCCATCGACACGGTGACGGGCGCCGACGGGGTCATCGCCGTGACCCCCGTGTTCACGGCCTCGTACAGCGGTCTGTTCAAGTCGTTCTTCGACCTGATCGACCCGGCCGCGCTGACCGGCACCCCGGTCCTCGTCGGGGCCACCGGCGGCACCGCCCGTCACTCGCTCGTCCTCGACCACGCCCTGCGGCCGCTCTTCGCCTACCTGCGGGCCCTCGTCGCGCCGACCGCCGTCTACGCGGCCTCGGAGGACTGGGGCTCGGGCGGCGACGAGGCCTCCCCGATCAGGGACGAGCGCGACGGACTGCCGTCCCGGATCAACCGGGCGGGCAGCGAGTTCGCGGACATGGTCGCGGCCCGGCCGGGCGGGCGGGACGACGAGGACGAGATCGTCCCCTTCGAGCGGCAGCTGGCCGATCTGCGCCTCGACTGACCGGTTCGGCCGGTGGGACACGTCATGCGCCCGGCCCCCGTCGGGCGCATGATGCCCTCATGGACATCAAGCTGGAACTGATCGGTGTGCCCGTCACCGACGTCGACCGGGCCAAGGCCTTCTACGAGCGGGTGGGGTTCCACGCCGACCACGACATCCCGGTCGGCGACGGCATCCGCTTCGTCCAGATGACCCCGCCCGGCTCGGCCTGC
This sequence comes from Streptomyces sp. NPDC058664, assembly GCF_042716635.1. Lineage (NCBI taxonomy): Bacteria > Bacillati > Actinomycetota > Actinomycetes > Kitasatosporales > Streptomycetaceae > Streptomyces > Streptomyces sp. NPDC058664. Next base: position 47,092 of record NZ_JBHXRW010000012.1, read on the forward strand.
TCGATCGCCTTCGGCAAGGGCATCACGGAGATGGCCCCGGGTTCCCTCGACAACATGCAGGTCGTCGTCACCGACATCGAGGAGGCCCACCGCGAGCTCACCGCCCGCGGGGTCGAGGTCAGCGGGATCGACGACCAGCCGTGGGGGTCGTTCGTCTACTTCGCCGACCCGGACGGCAACCGCTGGGCGGTCCAGCAGACCACTCCACGAGGGCAGTGACACGGGCGCGGTGACAGCGCCTACTTGCGGTTGTAGAGCCGCATGGTGACCGGGCCGAAGACGGTGACGAGCACCGCCGACCAGCCCAGCGTCCAGGTGATGTCGGCGGCCGGCCAGTTCCCGGCCATCAGCTCCCGTACCGAGGTCGCCAGATGGGTGACCGGGCTGTTGTTGACGAAGGCCTGGAGCCAGCCCGGCATCGTCCTCGGGTCGACGAACACGTTGGACAGGAACGTCAGCGGGAAGATCACCATCATGCTGACGCCCATGACGGACTTCTCGCTGCGGAGCATCAGCCCGAACATGGTCCAGATCCACGAGAACGAGAACGAGAACACCAGCAGCAGCGCGACCCCGAGCAGGACGCCCGCCACCCCGCCGTCCGGCCGGTAGCCGATGATCATGCCGACGGTGAGCATGACCGCCGAGGCGATCAGATAGCGGACGACGTCGCCGAGCAGATAGCCGACCATCGGTGCCGGCCGCCAGATCGGCAGCGTGCGGAAGCGGTCGAAGACGCCCTTCTCGATGTCGGTGTTGACCGAGACCCCTGTGTACATCGTGATCATCACGACGCTCATCACCAGGATGCCGGGCAGCAGGAACTGGATGTACGAGGAGACGGATCCGGCGAGCGCGCCCCCGAAGAGGTACGTGTACATCAGCACCATCATGATCGGGAACGCCGTCACGTCGAACAGCTGCTCCGGCACGTGCTTGATCTTCAGCATGGCCCGCCAGCCGAACGTCAGCGACGCGGACAGCGCACTGGGGCGCGGCGGGCGCTCGTGGCCGACGAGGAGGGCGGCCAGTTCCTCCGACCGTGGGGCCTCGAAGTCGAGGGCGTCGGCCGTCCGCGTGTCCTTGCCGGTGGAGACGGTGGTCATGCCGCCGTTCCTTTCCTGTCCGTCAGCGCCAGGAACACCTCGTCGAGACTGGGCTGTCCCAGCGCGAAGTCGTCGACCGTGATCCCGGCCCGTGCCAGCTCCGCGAGCGCCCGCGCGGCCTGCTCGGAGGCGCCGGTGTCCGTCCCGTGGCCGTCGACGGTGGCGGTGAGCGCCACCGGGTCCGGGTCGAGCTGGACGGTGGCCCGCAGGACGTCGGCCAGGACCCGCTCGGCCGCCGGGCGCTGCCGCGGGTCCCGGAGCCGTACGTGCACGGAACCCGAGCCGACCGAGGCCTTCAGCTCGCCCTTCGTGCCCTCCGCGATCACCTTCCCGTGGTCGATGACCGCGATGCGGGAGGCCAGCTGGTCCGCCTCGTCGAGGTACTGGGTGGTGAGCAGGACGGTGGTGCCCTGGGCGACGACCGCCCGGACGATGTCCCAGACCTGGTTGCGGCTGCGCGGGTCGAGGCCGGTCGTCGGCTCGTCGAGGAAGAGCAGGTCGGGGGTGTTGAGGATGGACGCGGCGATGTCGATACGGCGCCGCATGCCGCCCGAGTAGTTCTTGACCTGCTTGTCGGCGGCCTCCGCGAGCCCGAACGCGGCGAGCAGCTGCGCGGAGCGCGTGCGGGCGGCGGGCCGGGTGTGACCGAGCAGCCGGCCGAGCAGGACCAGGTTCTCGGTGCCGGTCAGGTCCTCGTCGACGGAGGCGTACTGGCCGGTGAGGCTCACCCGGCCGCGCACGGTGTCGGCGTCCTTGACGACGTCCTTGCCGAAGACGCGGGCCCGGCCTCCGTCGGGTCGGAGGAGGGTGGCGAGCATCTTGACGGCGGTGGTCTTGCCCGCGCCGTTGGGTCCGAGGACGCCGTAGACGGTGCCGGCGGGGACGCGCAGGTCGACGCCGTCGACGGCGCGGTTCGTACCGAAGAGCTTGACCAGGCCCTCGGTCTCGATGGCGAGGTCGGTCATACCGTTTCCCCTCCGGGGTCCGGGAGACAGCGCTCCTGCCAGTCTCCGTCACCCTCCGGCGGATCGCCAGGGCGGCGGGAGGACGTCCCCCTCCCCGTACCGAGGGCGTCCCCCCTCCCCGTAGCTCCCCGTACCGGAGGATCCCGGCTCCCCCGCCCGGCGGAGGGGAACGGCCCTCCGGGGCGACGCCCTGGCGGGGGCGGCGGGCGGACGCTGGGCCCATGACGAGATTCAAAGCCCTCCCCGACGTGCCCCGTTGGGCCGCCCTCGCCGCTCACGCGGTCCCCCTGGTCACCCTCCCGTCCGGACTGTGGCGGCTCGCGCTCGTCGCCGGCCTCCCGGTCACGCGGGACGCCGGTCTCGGCACGATGAGCGCGGGGGAGTCCGTGTACGTCGTCTCCCTCAGCGTCGTGTCCGAGCTGCTCGCCCTCCTCACCCTGGGGCTCGTCCGCTCCTGGGGCGAGGTGTTCCCCCGTTGGCTGCCGTTCCTCGGCGGGCGGCGGGTGAACCCGGCCGCCGGGACGGGCGCGGCCCTCGCCGGGGTGGCGGGGCTGTGTGCCATCGCCGGGTGGGGCGTGTACGCCTCGTACGCGGGCCTCGGCCCCGGCGTCCCGGCCACCCCGGCCCAGAACGCCCTGCTGATCGCCTGCTACGCGCCCCTCGCGGCCTGGCCCGTGCTGCTCGCCGCCGTGGCGGTCGCCTACCACCGGCGGCGCCGCCACGGCGCGGGGTCTCGGGGACCCCAGGGGCCTCGGGGGCCTCAGCGGCCTCGGGGTCGTCAGTACGGCGCGGGGCGGCCGACGGCGTCCTCGTGGGTGTAGAAGAGGTAGAAGGCGGCGGCGCCGGCGAACCCGGCGAAGGCCAGTCCGAGCCCGGTCGACGACAGGACGCTGGCGCCGGACAGGCTGAAGAGGAAGCCGACCGCGATGCCGGTCAGGCTGCCCCAGGCGGCGGCCCGCAGCTCGCGGGGGAGGACGCCGCCGCGGCGCCGGAGCACGTAGATCCCGCCGGCGAGGACCGCGGCCGAGACGAGGCCGAGCCACAGCTGCCCGAGGGTGGCGGGGCCGCCGTGGCGGGCGACGGTCGACGCGTAGAGGCCGTACAGGACGCCGATGGCGACCGGGCCGCCCCAGCCGTGCGCGCTGACGTGGCGCCGGGTCGGTACCGCTGCGTGTGCGGCCATGGCAGGAGCTCCTTCGTCTCTCGCCCCCCTGCTGCTTCCCGCATCCTCCAGGTCACACCCGCGCCCGGCGCCCCGCAAGTGGATCAGGCGGCGGATCAGGCCGCGGATCGGGCCGCGGGCCGTACGGCGACGGCGTCGATCTCGAAGAGCATGCCCGGCAGGGCGAGCGCCGCGACCCCGCTGAGGGTCTGCGCGGGCAGCCGCTCGCCGAAGTGGGCGTGCAGGGCCTTGCCGAGGACCTCCAGCTTGGCGAGGTCGTGCTCGACGACGTACGAGCCGAGCCGGACGACGTGCGACAGGCCGAGGCCGACGCCTTCCAGGGCGAGCCGCAGGTTCGTCAGGGAGAGCTCGACCTGGGCGGCGAAGTCGCCGGGAACGGGGGCGCCGGTGGCGTCGGAGGCGTACTGCCCGGCGATGAAGACGGGCTCGCCGGGCGCGGAGACGGCGTGGCTGTAGCCGAAGGGGGTGGGGTCGTGGAGGGTGCCGGGGTTGGTGATGACCCGCTGGTCGGCGGAGCCCTCGACAGCGGCAGCGGTGGTGGGAGTCGTCGGCTGGGCGGTCATGGCTGGTCGTTCCTTCCAGAGAAGTGGATATGAGATATCCAGGATTACGCTCTTCGGGCGCGCCGCCCCCACGCGGGAAGGGCGACCTCGTCAGGCGTTGGCGAACCAGTGGCGGAGCCGGTCGGGTGCGGTCGGCGCCTGGAGTTCCGCCCGCTCCCGTACGTCGTCCAGGGTCTGGGCCATGAGCTCCCGCCGCCAGGCCAGTTCGGCGCGTCCCATGGCGCCGGCGATGGCGCACTCGGCGGCGTACGTCCCCGGTGCTCCCGCGCCGGGTCCCTGCTGTCGGATCTCGGTGCAGCGAAAGGCCTCGTCAGGGCCTTCCACGGCGGCGACGACGTCCATCAGCGTGATCCGGTCGAGGCCTCGGGCGAGCCGGAAGCCGCCCTTGGGTCCGGAGACCGAGGTGACGATCCCGGCGCGGGCGAGCGCCTGGAGCTGCTTGTTGAGGTAGGCGGGGGGCAGCTCGTGATAGGCCGCGAGACGTGCGGCGGTGACCGCCTGCCCGGGTCCGATCCAGGCCAGGTTCAGGCAGCTGTGCAGGGCCCATTCCACGCCCTCGCTCATCTTCATGATTCTGGACTCTACATGTCCAGGATAGGGAGAGCAAGGAGGCCTCCTCACCGGCTTCCCGCGTTCAGGCCGTCCGGCCGCGAGCGTTCAGACCGGTTCGGCCGCGAGCGCCGCCAGGCGGGCGAGGGCGTCGTCGAGGACCGCGTGGGGCGGGGACGCGAGACCGGCCCGGATCGCGTCCGGGGCCGTGCCCGCCCCCACCGCGAAGGCACTGCCCGGGGTGACCGCCACGCCCGCGCGTGCGGCGGCGGCCGTGAAGGTCTCCGCCCGCCAGGGCGCGGGCAGTTCCCACCAGCAGTAGTACGCGTACGGGGAGGTCCGCAGGGTGTGCCCGGCGAGTCTCCGCAGGACCAGGGCGTGCCGGGCCTCCGCGTCCGCCCGCTTGGCCGCGACCGCCTCGGCGACCGTCCCGTCCCCGGCCCAGCGGGTGGCGGCGGCGAGCGCGAGGCCGCCCGCCGTCCAGGCGCCGGAACGCAGGGCGTCGGCGACCGCCGTGCGCAGCGGCCCCGGCACCACCAGGTAGCCGACCGTCAGGCCGGGGGCGAGCCGCTTGGAGAGGCTGTCGACGAGGACGACCCGCTCGGGGGCGTGCGCGGCGAGCGGGGCGGGCGCGTCCGGTACGAGGAAGGCCCAGGTGGTGTCCTCGACGGCGGTGAGGTCCAGGCTCCGCAACAGCTCGGCCAGCGCGGCCCGCCGCCCCTCCCCGGTGGTCGAGGAGAGCGGGTTGTGCAGGGTCGGCTGGAGGTAGACGGCGGCGAGGGGCGCCGCCCGGTGGGCGGCCGCGAGGGCCTCGGGCCGTACCCCCTCGGCGTCGAGGGCGAGCGGCACGAGCCGGATGCCGAGCCGTTCGGCGACCACCTTGACCAGCGGGTACGTGAGCGCCTCGACGCCCAGCCGACCGCCGGGCGGGACGAGCGCGGAGAGCGCGGCGGCGATGGCCTGCCGTCCGTTCCCGGCGAAGAGCACGCTCGCGGGGTCGGGCGCCCAGCCGGGCCGGGCGAGGACGGCCGCCGCCGCGTCGCGGGCCTCCGGGGTGCCGGTGGCGGCGGCGGGCCGGGAGACGGCCTCGGCCAGGACGTCGGGCCGGCCGAGGGCGGTGAGCGCGCGGGCCATCAGCTCCGACTGGCCCTTGAAGCCGGGGTAGTTGAGCTGGAGGTCGACGGGAGCGGCGCCGGTGGCCTCGGCGAGCGCGGCCCCCGGCAGCGGGGGCGCGGCCCGGACGAAGGTGCCGCGGCCGACCTCCCCGACGACCAGACCGCGGCGCGCGAGCTCGCCGTACACGCGGATGGCCGTCGAGTTCGCGATCCCGTGGCGGCGGGCGAAGACCCGCTGCGGCGGCAGCCGGTCACCGGGGCTCAGCCGCCCGTCCCGGACGGCCGCCTCGACCCGGTCCGCGATCCTGCGGTACTCCTCCACCCGGACCCCCTCACCCCTATTGCACCGAGAGCAAAAATCTTATTGCACCGAGTAGTTGCGGCTGCCTAGCCTGCGGCCATGCCCGTTTCCAGAACAGTCCAGGCCGAGACCTTCTACGAGGACCGGGGCACCGGCCCCGCCCTCCTCCTCGTCCACGGCCACCCCTTCGACCACACCATGTGGCGGCCCCAGATCGAGCGGTTCTCCCGCACCCACCGCGTGATCGCCCCCGACCTGCGCGGCTACGGCGACACGCCCCTCGGCCCGGCGACCGGCTCCACCGACCTCGGCGTCTTCGCCGAGGACCTCGTCGCACTCCTCGACGACCTGGAGATCGAGGACTGCGTCCTCGTCGGCCTCTCCATGGGCGGCCAGATCGCCATGGAGCTCTACCGCCGCCACCCCGGACGCGTCAGCGGCCTCGTCCTCGCCGACACCTTCCCCGCCGCCGAGACCGAGGACGGCAAGGCCGCCAGGAACGCCATGGCCGACCGGCTCCTGCGCGAGGGCATGCGCGGGTACGCCGACGAGGTCCTCGACCGGATGGTCGCCCCGTACAACACCCACGCCGCACCCCACGTCCACCGCATGATGTGCGCCACCGACCCGGTCGCCGCGGCCGCCGCCCTGCGCGGCCGGGCCGAACGCCCCGACTACCGGGAGACCCTCACCACGGTCCCGTTCCCCGCGCTCGTGGTCGTCGGCCGGGACGACACGTACACCCCGGTCGCCGACGCCGAGGAGATGCACGCGCTGCTCCCCCACGCCACGCTCGCCGTGATCGAGCGGGCCGCGCACCTGCCGAACCTGGAGAGGACCGAGGAGTTCGACGCCGTACTGGAGACCTATCTCCGCTCACCCGTACGGCCCATCTGAAGATTCGCGGCCGCGCGAACGCCCCGACGATGGGGCCATGAGCCAGAACACCGCACCACCCCGCAGGCCGAACTCCTCCTCCAGCGCCTGGGCCGCAGGCGGCACGCTCTTCGCCGGCGTCCTCATGCTGGTCACCGGCTTCATGGACATCTTCCAGGGCATCGCCGGCATCGCGAAGGACGACATCTACACCCGCGTCGGCGACTACGTCTTCAAGTTCAACCTCACCACCTGGGGCTGGATCCACCTCATCCTCGGCGTCATCCTCGTGATCGCCGGCTTCGGCATCCTCAAGGGCGCCGAATGGGGCCGGGTCACCGGTATCGCACTCGCCTCCCTCAACATCCTCCTCCAGTTCCTCTTCCTGCCGTACCACCCGTGGTGGGCGCTCTTCTCCATGGCCGTCTCGGTCTTCGTGATCTGGGCGCTGGCGACGAACGAGGCGTACGGCCGCGACGAGCGACTCTGAGGACGGGCCACCCATGAGACGGTCACCCACGGGACGGTCCCTCACGAGGCGGTCGGCCACCGGGCGGTCACCCACGAGGCACACCACGGCGGTGGCCCTCTCCCTCGCCGCGACCACGGCACTCGCCCTCACCGGCTGCGACACCGTCGCCGACAAGGCGGGCGAGGTCGTCTCCTCCGCCACCGCCGCCGTCGCCTCGGCCGCCCAGGACAAGATGAACGAGGTCAAGGACGGGGCGAACGCCGGCGGCGACGTGCGCGCCGGGCCGACGAGCACCGACGGCGACCGCACGGTCGCCGAGATCACCGCGACCAACCCGAAGGACAAGAACGCCGACTACACGGTCATGGTGAACTTCCGGGACGGCCAGGGGAACTTCCTCGACTCCGTCGTCGTCAGCATCGACGGCGTCGGGCCCGGCTCGTCCAAGACCGGTACCGCACGCAGCAACCGGACGCTCTCGGGCGACACCAAGGCGGAGATCGCACAGGCGCTGCGGCACTGAGGACCGCGACGCCGAGGACTACGGCACCGAGGACTGCGAAACTGAGCTACGTGGACCGAGCCCTCACCGCCGTGCCGGAACCCCCGCCCGCGACGAGCGCCGCCCCGGCGGCCTCCGAACCACCACCGCTCCGGCCCAGGCACCGCCTCACCGCCTGGGCCGCCGGGCTGCTCCTCGTCATGCCCGCCTTCCTCACCGGCTGCCGTCTCCTCGACACCGACGGAGACACGCCCGTACCGCAGCTGCTCTCCCTCCTGCCCTGGTTCGCCGTGCCCGCCGGGCTCGCGGTGCTCCTCGCCGCCGTCGCCCGCCGCCGCGTCCTCGCCTTCACGGCCGTCGTCGTCCTCACCGCCACCGGCTGGGCCTCCCTGCCCTACATGCCGCAACTCGTCACCTCCTACGGGCTCCCCCTCACCCAGGTCCGGGTGCTCGCCGCCAACGTCGAGTTCGGCCAGGCCACCGGGGCGCTGACCGACGCCGTCCGGCGCGAGCGGCCCCAGCTGGTGTTCGTCTCCGAGTGCGACCGGGCCTGCGGGCGCGCCCTCGCCACCGCGTTCGCGGCCGAACTGCCCCACCGGGCCTCGGTCGAAGCCGACGGATCCGTCGGCTCCGTCCTGCTGAGCGCCTACCCGCTGACCGACGAGCGGGTGATCCCGGCGGCCATGGGCATGCCGGGCGCCACGGCGGAGATCGCCGGAGTGCCCGTACGCCTGCAACTCGCCCACCCGATGCCGCCGGTGCCGGGCCAGGTGGACGAGTGGAAGCGGGAGCTCCGCCGGATCGAGGACGCGGCCCTGCACCACACCGGCCCCCTCCTGGTCGCCGGCGACTTCAACGCCTCCCAGGACCACGCGGCCTTCCGCTCGCTCCTCGACGGAGGCGACCTCCAGGACGCCGCCCGCCTCGCGGACGCGAGCCGCACCCCCACCTGGCCCATGGAGGGACCCCTGCCGCCGTTCGTCCAGATCGACCACGTCCTGGTCAGCCAGGACTTCAGCGTCCGGGACCTCCGCTTCCTCGACCTGACGGGCTCCGACCACCGTGCCGTCCTCGCCGATCTCGACCTGCGCGGCGGGCGCTGATCGGCCACGCTGGAAGACATGGACAACGAGGAGATCCTGGACGACATCGGTGCCCTCGTCGAGGAAGAACGCGCCCTGCGGCAACGGACCGGCGGCCTCCTCCCCGAGGAACTCACCCGCCTCGCCGAACTGGAGGTGCGCCTCGACCAGTGCTGGGACCTGCTGCGGCAGCGACGGGCGAAGGCGGAGTTCGGCGAGGACCCGGACACGGCGACGATCCGCCCGGCCGCCGAGGTCGAGTCCTACCGCAACTGATCGGCGGACCGAGCGGCCGACGGCGCCGTCGGCCGGACGCCGTCGCCCCGGGCATCGCCGCCCTAGGACGAAAGGACCAGGGCGATCACCGCTCGGCGCCCGAGGCCGCCCCGCCTCCCGGCTGCGTAGGGTCGCGGCGTGACGAACAACGAAGACAGCGTGACGCACGACGAAGACACCCCCCGGGGCACCGCCCCGCGCCCGGACCTCGACGCCTACCTCGCCCGCGTCGGCTGGACCGGGGAGCGCCGCGCGGACGCCGCGACACTCAGGTCCCTGCACCGCGCGCACATGCACGGCATCCCGTTCGAGAACCTGGATCCGATCGGCGGCTCGGCCCCCTCCCTCGCGCTGGCCGACCTGGAGGCGAAGCTGGTCGGGGGCGGCCGGGGCGGGTACTGCTACGAGCACAACACCCTCTTCTCCGCCGTCCTCGAAGCCTTCGGCTTCGGCGTCACGCGCCTGTGCGCCCGCGTCGTCCTCGGCGCCCGCGGCGCGATCCGGCCGCGCACGCACATGCTGCTCCTCGTCGACGTGCCGGGCGAGCCGGTCCCGTACGTGGCGGACGTCGGCTTCGGCGCCTCCGGAGCGCTGCTCGAAGCGGTCCCGCTGGTCGCGGACACCGAGTTCCGTGACGCGCCCCGCCGGCACCGCCTGGTCCACGAACCGCACCGCGGGCCGCTGGAGCTGTGGGTGCTCCAGGCGTACGAGGACGAGGCGTGGACCGATCAGTACGCGTTCACCGTGGAGCCGTACGAGGCCCCGGACTTCGAGGTCATCAACTGGCACGTCGCGACCAACCCCCGCTCCCCCTTCTCCCACCTGCTCTACGTCCAGCGCACGACACCGGACGCCCATCTCGCGCTCAGCGGCCACCACCTCGTCGAGACCCGCGCGGACGGCTCCCGGAAGGAGCGGGAACTGTCGGGAGAGGACGAGATCGCGCGCGTCCTGACCGCCGACTTCGGCATCGCGGCCCCGGCCGGCCTGCCCCTGGACCGCCGGGAGCAGTAGGCGAGGGCGGGGCCCCTACGTCACCCCGGCCCGCTCCCGGGGCGACGTAGGTTGGTCGCATGGCTCGTCCCGCACGGCCCGTACGGGTCGCTCCGCCCGTCTGGCTCACCGCCGGTCTCAAGCCCGCCCCCGCGCCCGTCCCCTGGGCCGCCGTCCTCCGTGCCGCCGTCGCGCTCTCCGTGCCGCTCGCGGCGGGACTGGCCGCCGGGCAGCCGGCGTACGGGGCGCTCGTGTCGATGGGCGCGCTGTCCGGGGTGATCGGCGACACCGCCGACGCCTACCGGATGCGGATCTTCAACATCGCCGTGCCGCAGCTCTTCGGGGCCGTCGGCGTCACCCTCGGCACCCTCGTCTTCGGTCACGGCTGGCTCGCGGTCGGCGCGCTCACCCTGGTCGCGCTCGTCTCCGGGATGATCTCCTCGATCGGCGCGGTCGCCTCCGTGTCCGGCCTCCTCCTGCTCCTCAACGCCGTCGTCGGCGCCGGCCTGCCCATGCCCGACCCGTGGTGGAAGGCGCCGCTCCTCCTCGGCGTCGGCGGGCTCTTCGTCCTCGCGCTCACCCTGCTCGGCTGGCCGCTGCGCCGGGCCGTCCCCGAGCGGGCCGCCGTCGCCGCCACCTACCGGGCCCTCGCCGAGCTGTACGAGGCCACCGGCACGTCCGCGTACGAAGAGAAGCGGCAGGCCGTCACCGCCTCGCTCAACAAGGCGTACGACCTGATCCTGGCGCACCGGGCCCGGCAGCACGGCCGCGCGCCCTCCCTGGTCCGGCTGCTCGCGCAGCTGAACGTCGTCATCCCGCTCGCCGAGGCCGCGCCCGCCGCGCATCTGCGCGCCCGGCTGCACGGCCCGCTGCCCGCCTCGGTCCCGGCGGCCGTACGGGAGCTCGCCGACGCCGTCGAGGAGGGCCGCACCGGGGTCCCCGTACTCGATCTGCCGGTCCCGGAGCGGCCCTCGGAGAAGGCCGTCGACCACGCCCTGCGGCACGCGGCCGCCGTCGTCCACAAGGTCGACCCCGACCCGTACAACGTGGACGACCGGCTCGGCCGGCCCGCGGCGCTCCGGGTCCGGGTCCGCAGGAGCACCCGCGCCGTGCTGTTCTCCGGAGCGTCCTGGCGGTACGGGCTGCGGCTCGCGCTCTGCATCGGTCTCGCGCAGGCGCTGGTCTCGCTGATCGCCGTGCCCCGCTCGTACTGGGTGGCACTGACCGTCACCTTCGTCCTGAAGCCGGACTTCGGTTCGGTCTTCTCCCGGGCGGTGCTCCGCGCCTTCGGCACCGCCCTCGGCCTCCTCCTCGCCGCCCTCGTGCTCGCCGAGGTCCCGCGCGGCTGGTGGGACGTGCCCGTGATGTGCGTGCTCGCCGCCCTCATCCCGGCGTTCTCGGCGAAGGGGTACGCCTTCCAGACGGCGGCCATCACACCGGTGATCCTGCTGCTCTCCGACACCCTCAACCAGCAGGGCTTCGACCTGGTCCTGCCCCGCCTGTACGACTCGCTCATCGGCTGCGGCATCGCGCTGATCGCCGGCTACCTGCTGTGGCCGGAGTCCTGGCACACCCGGATCGGGGACCGGCTCGCGGACGCCGTCGCCGACACCGCCGCCTATGTGACCCGCGCCTTCACCGGGGACGGCGCCGATCAGGGCGAACGGATCCGGGCCCGGCGGAAGCTCTACCGGGATCTGTCGACGGTCCGTTCCGAGTTCCAGCGCGCGCTGACCGAGCCGCCTCCCACCGGGGCCCGCGCGGCCGCCTGGTGGCCGCTCGTCGTCGCCGCCGAGCGGATCGTGGACGCGACGACGGCCGCCCGGATCCGGGTCGACCACGGCGCCCCGGCCCCCGATCCGGCCGAGGTCGCCGCCGTGGAGCGGGAGTTGCGCGAACTCGCGGACGGGCTGCGCGCTTCGGACACCCTCGTGGAGGTCCGATCGGAACTCGCGGGAGACGAGAACGGAGTCCTCGCGCCGCTCCGCCAGGAGGTCCGCGCGGCCCGTGCCATCGCCGGTCCCGACCTGCGGTAAACCTTCGCGCGGGGGCGCACGGGAGGACTTACCGGCGGTCACAGAACGGAACCCTCCCCACCGCCGTTACCGGAATCCACCCGGGCGACTACGATGCGCTCGATTCACCGTGATCCGCGCCCGCCGCCGTCGGCAACCGGCCCGGCGGACGGCCCGCTCAGCCCTGCCACCGCCCCGTCACCGCCCTGCCATCACCCCGTCACCGCCGCCCCGCCTCACCACCGCCCTGCCTCACCCCCCGCGCCCCGAGGACCCCGCCATGCGCACCACCACGAGCAGAGGGCTCCAGCCCAATGTCCTCGGCACCTTCGACACGATCGTGATGGCCGTCGCCGGCAGCGCCCCCGCCTACTCGCTGGCCGCGACCACCGCCGTCCTCTTCGGCGCCGTCGGCCTCGCGGGTCCGGCGGCCCTGCTGTACTGCGCGATACCGATGCTCGGCATCGTCCTCGCGTACGCCCGCCTCGGCCGCATCGACGTCAACGCGGGTGCCGGCTACTCCTGGGTGGGCCGCACCCTCCACCCCTTCCTCGGCTTCCTCTCCGGCTGGGCGCTCGTCTTCGCCGCCACCGTCTTCATGGTGGCGGGTTCGCTGCCCGCCGGCGCCCTCACGCTCTCCCTGATCGACCCGGACCTCGCCGACAGCACCCCGCTCGCCACCGCCGTCGGTGCCGGCTGGTTCCTGATGATGCTGCTCGTCGTCCTGGGCGGCGCGCGGCTCACCGTACGGGCCCAACTGATCATGTCGGGCGTCGAGATGGTCATCCTGATCGGATTCGTCCTGGCGGCCGTCGCGCACCGGGGGCGGGCCACGGCCTTCGACTGGTCCTGGTTCGGCCTCGGCCAGTTCGACGGAACGCAGGGCTTCGCCGCGGGCGCCCTGATCGCCGCGTTCTACTACTGGGGCTGGGACGTCACCAGCAACCTCAGCGAGGAGACCCGGAACAGCCGCCGCACCGCCGGACTCGCCGCACTCGTCGGCGTCGGCTTCGTCTTCGTCCTGTTCGAGGCCTTCACCGTCGCCGTGAACGTCCTGCTGACCGCCGAGGAGATCCGCACCGCGGGGCCCAACGTCCTCGCCGTGCTCGGCCAGGAGATCTGGCCGGGCGTCGGCGGCAAGCTCCTCGTCGTCGCCGTCGTCCTGTCGACCGTCGCCACTCTGGAGACCACCCTCCTCCAGGTCACCCGCTCGCTCTTCGCCATGGGCCGCGACCGGACCCTGCCCGCCGCGCTCGGCACCGTCCACCACCGCTGGAACACCCCGTGGGTCGCCATCGCCGCCGTCGGCGGCGCCGCCCTGGTGATGTTCGCCGCCGCCGCGGCCGCCGGCTCCGTCCAGCAGATCCTCAGCGACGCGGTCTCCGCGATCGGACTGCAGATCGCGTTCTACTACGGCCTCGCGGGCATCGCCGCGGTCGTCGCGTACAAGTCCGTCCTGTTCCGCTCCGTGAAGAACCTGGTCCTCGGCGGCCTCTGGCCGCTGCTCGGCTCCGCGTTCATGCTCTGGGCCTTCGTCGAGTCGCTCGGAGAACTCTCCACGACCGCCCTCACGATCGGACTCGGCGGCCTCCTCGTCGGTCTGCTCCCCCTGCTCGTGTACTGGCGGAAGGGCAGCGACTACTACCGCCCGGCCCGCCTGGACGCCGTCCGCGCGCTGGCCGCGACGGAGGGCTCGGGCCCCGTCACGCGCACGCGTACGGGCACCAGGGACAAGAGCTACGCGACGGACTTCTGAGCCGGGCCCCACCCACGACCACACAGCACCCCACCACTGACTCGGCACTCCACACTCCACGACTTCTGACGGCAGCCGAACCGAAGGAGGCCCCCATGGCCGTACGCCGACGCTCCGCGCGCTCCGCGCGTCCGGGGCGCTTCGTGCCCGACTTCGACCAGGACTTCGGGGACCGCGCGCTGACCGAGGCGCGCCACGACATCGTCATCGGCCGCTGGCAGGGCGTACGGGACCTGCTCGCCGCCACCGGTGACGACTGGGCCCGCCGCACCCACCGGCTGCGGCTCCTGTCGCACGCCGCCGCCGGCAGCTCCACCGTGGAGACCTGGCGGGCCGCCGAACCGGGCAACCCCGACGCGGCCGTGCTGCGCGCGGCGACCGAGGTGGTACGGGTCTTCGACGCGGCCATCGCGGCCGGCCGGGGCGCCGCCGTCGAACGGGGCCGGATCGACGCCGCCGTCGACGCCTGCCGGGGCGCGGCGGACGCGGCGCCCGCCGACCCCATGCCGTGGGTGTCGCTGCTCTCGGTGGCGAGGCTGTACGAGGGCGGGGTGCCGCGCCGTGAGCTGCGGCACTGGTTCGACGAGCTGCGGCGCCGCGACCCGTACAACACGGAGGGGCACATCCAGGTGCTGCGCTACTGGTCGGCCCGGTGGCACGGGACGCACGGCAGCATGTACGACTTCGCCCGCGACGCGGCGGGCGTGGCGCCGCCCGGCTCCCCGCTGCCGGTCCTGGTGCAGGTGGCGCGGGTCGAGGAGTACCGGTACATCGCGGACGGGGCGCTCGGGCGTGGCCCGGTGCGCGGCTTCGACCAGCACTGGAAGCACGAGCTCGCGGTCACGGAGCTGCGCCGTACGCACGCGCGGTGGATCGGCGGCCGGGACCCGGGGGCGCCGGTCGCGCCGGAGGAGGTCGGTGACCTCAACTTCCTGGCGCACGCGGCCTGCTACGCGGGCCAGGTGGACATCGCCAGGGAACTCCTCGGGCTCCTCGGCACGCGGGCGGCGTGGGTGCCGTGGGCGTACACGGGGGAACCGGAGGAGCAGTTCGTACGGTTCAGGGAGGGCCTGGGGGTGACGTGAGGCCCGGGGGTGGAGCGAGGCGCTCCGCCCCCGGACCCCCGCGGTGCTACACGCCGATGTCGCGGCCGTCCGTACGCCAGACGGCGACGACCGACGGGCGGACGAGCTTCCCGGGTCCGTCGGGCCACTGGGACAGGGGGTTCTCGACGGAGGCGCCGTCGAGCTCGCCCGGGTGCTGCACGGCCACCAGGACACGACGGTCCTGGATGATCGGACCGCAGGTCTCGGCGCCCTTCGGCACGGTCAGGAACTGCTTGAGCTCACCGCGCCGCTCACCGCGCGTGGCGACGCCGAACAGGCCGTCGTGCGAGCCGAGCTGGTTGCCGTCGGTGGAGATCCACAGGTTGCCGTGCGGGTCGAAGGCCACGTTGTCCGGGCAGGAGATCGGGGAGACCTTCTCCTTGGGGTAGCCGGCGAAGTAGGTGGCCGGGTCGTCCGGGTCGCCGGCGACGAGGAAGAGACGCCAGGCGAAGCCGTCGGCGGCGGGGTCGTCCCAGTGCTCGGCCAGTTCGAGGATCTGGCCGTGCTTGTTGAGGTTGCGCGGGTTGGCCTCGTCGGCGCCCGGGTTGGTGCCCTTGCCGCGGTTGGAGTTGTTGGTGAGCGCGACGTAGACGCGGCCGGAGCGCGGGGACGGCTCGACGTCCTCGGGGCGGTCCATCTTCGTCGCGCCGACCTTGTCACCGGCGAGGCGGGTGAAGACGAAGACCTCGTCGGCGGTCATGCCGGGGACGTGCGAGACGGCACCGTCGGGACCGGCCGTGGCGATCGGGATCCACTGGCCGGAGCCGTCGAACTCGCCGTCGTTCGGGAGCTTGCCGGTGCCGTCGATCTCGGCGGCCGGGGAGTCGCCGGTCAGCTTGGCGACGTACAGGGTGCCCTCGTCGAGCAGGGTGAGGTTGTGCTCACGGGCGGCCCGCGAGCCCCCCTTCTTCATCCGCTTGCTCGACACGAACTTGTAGAAGTAGTCGAACCGCTCGTCGTCGCCCATGTAGACGACCGGGCGGCCGTCCTCGGTGAGCCGGGGCTGCGCGGCCTCGTGCTTGAAGCGGCCGAGCGCGGTCCGCTTGCGGGGCGTGGAGTCGGGGTCGTACGGGTCGAGCTCGACGACCCAGCCCTGCCGGTGCACCTCGTTGGGCTCCTGGCGCAGGTCGAAGCGCTTGTCGAACCGCTCCCACTTGCGCTCGGAGGCGCCGGTGCCGACGCCGTACCGCTTGTCGGTGGCGGAGGACCCGTACGCGAAGTACTGGTTGAAGTTCTCCTCGCCGTGGAGGGTGGTGCCCCACGGGGTGGTGCCGCCGGCGCAGTTGTTGAGCGTGCCGAGGACGGTACGGCCCTCGGGGTCGGCGGAGGTCTTGACGAGGTCGCTGCCGGCGGCGGGCCCGGTGAGCTCGAACTCGCTGGTGGTGTGGAGGCGCCGGTTGAGGTGGTGGCGGGTGACCGGCGTCAGCTTGCCGGAGCGGTGCTCCTCCTGCACGACGACGACCGAGAGGCCGTGCGCGGCCCAGGCGATCTCGACCTGCTCGCGGGTCGGGTTCTCGGCGTCGTAGCCACGGAACATGAGGACTTCGTCGGTGTACTCGTGGTTGGCGACGAGGACCTGGCGGTGGTGCTCCCCGCGCAGCGGCAGCAGGGAGAGGAAGTCGTTGTTGTAGCCGAACTGGCCGGCCTGGGCCTTCGCCGACTGCTTCTCGGAGTCGAAGGCGGGGGCGCCGCGGAGGATCGGCTCGCCCCAGCGGATGACGATGTTCTGCGCGTAACCGGCGGGGACGGTGACCTGGTCGGCGGTGTTGGGCGCGACGGGCGCGAAGCGGAGACCGCGGGCGCCGTCGGTGCCGACCGGCTTCCCCGGCTTGCCGGGCCGGGCGGTCGCCTCGGGGGCGCTCCCGAGGACGACGGCACCACCGGCGGCGGAGGCGACGGTCACGACGGCGGCGGCGCGGAGCGCGGAACGGCGGGAGAGCACACCGGCTATGACGTCGCCGACGTACTCGTTGTCGCTGGTGTTGGGCACCTCGTGGAAACAGGCGTCACCACACCGGAACCGGCAGGTGAGAGCGGAACGGCCGCCTCCGTGGGGGTTGGTGCTCAGCAGCGGCAGCAGTTTGCGCACTTCGTCCTCCTACGGCGCACCACTGCGCCGACATGGTGTCGGGATACCTTCGGCGGCGACGCTATGTGCGTAGATCTGCACAGGAACGGCGGCGGAGTGAACGCCGAATGAATGCGCGGCAACCGGGGGCGACCGGGTCACGGAGGGGGGAAGGGGCGGCCGCTAACCTTACGTGTCCGCCCTGGCCAGGGATGAACGTCCCGAAACGCCCAGTACGGACATTCCCACTGCACCCCACTCATGCGAAAGGGTTCGCCCATGGGTATTCGGAGCATGCTGCGCAAGGTATTCGGTCGGGACCGCGAGGAATCCCCGGCAACCTCCGTCCCGCCCCAGACGCGTGAGACCCCGACCCCGGACACCCCGGGCACTTCGGACGCCCCGGGCACCTCCGACGACGCGGCCCGCCGCGCGGCGGACGACCTGGTGGCGGCGTCGTTCGACAACCCGCAGATCCCCAGGGCCCGGGCGAAGACGCCTACGGCGGGAGCGGGTGCGGGTACGGGGTCGACGGCTGGGACTGCGGAGCCGAAGGCGGCGCCTGCGGCTGAGGCGAAGACGAAGACTACGGAACCGGTGAGCACCGGGGGTCCGGATTCGGCCACGGAGACGGCGGACACGGAGGTGTCGGCGACGACGACGGCGGACGACGAGGCTGCGGTTTCCGCTGTCGAGCCGGCTGCCGCCGAGACCGAGGAGTCGGCTGACGCGGACACGGCGACGGCGACGGCGACGGCGACGGCCGAGGCTGCGGCTGACGCCGACGTGGCGGAGACCGAGGAGTCGGCTGACGCCGAGGTCGAGGTTGCGGCTGACGCCGACACGGCGACGGCCGAGGCTGCGGCTGACGCCGACGTGGCGGAGACCGAGCAGTCGGCTGACGCCGAGGTCGAGGTTGCGGCTGACGCCGACACGGCGACGACGGCTGAGCCCGTGGCTGACGAGTCGGCGGAGCCGACCGAGCCGGTCGAGCCGACCGATTCGACCGAGCCGGTCGCCGAAGAGTCGGCCACCGCGACGGCGGATGCGGCGGTCGAGCCCACCCCGGCAGAGGCGGAGCCGGAGGAGACCGCCGACGCGGTGGAGGCCGAGACGGAGGCGTCCGCCGACGCCGATGGGCCCGAAATCGCTCCCGAGCAGGAAGAGGCGGCCGAGGCCGCCCCCTCCGCACCGGCCGAGGAGTCGACGCCCGAGAAGGCCGAGGCGGCCGAGTCGGAGGCGTCCGCCGATGTCGACGGGCCGGAACTCGCTCCCGAGCAGCAGGCGGCGGCGGAGCCCGAGGCGGCTTCCGACGAGCCGCAGGCCCAGGCCACCGAGCCGGCGGAGCCGGAGACGGCGGCCGACGCGGACGCCGACGCGTCCGAGGTCACGGCGGAGCCGGAGGCCGAGGCCGAGGCCGCCGAAGCGGACACCGACGCCGAGCCGCAGGCCGAGACCCCGGAAGCCGAGCCGGAGGCCGACGCCCCGGAGGCCGACGCCCCGGAGACCGAGACCCCGGAGACCGAGACCGAGACCGAGCCCCAGGCCGCCGCCCCGCAGGGCCCCGCTCTTCCCCTCGCCACCGTCAAGGCCGCCGCCCCCCACCTCGCCGACGCCTACAAGGCCGCCGGGGCCCAGCTCAAGAAGCAGGGGCTCGACGGGGCGCGGGCCGCCGTGTACCTCGTGGTGGACCGGTCGGGTTCGATGCGCGGGTACTTCAAGGACGGCTCCGTGCAGCGGCTCGCCGAGCAGGTCACGGCCCTCGCGGCGCACCTCGACGAGGACGCCGCCGTCACGACCGTGTTCTTCTCGACGGACATCGACGGCACGGCCACCCTGACGCCCGCCGATCTCACCCCCACCCGCGTGGAGGAGATCAACGGCACCCTCGGCCGCCTGGGCCGTACCAACTACCACCGCGCCGTGGAGGAGGTCCTGGCCCACCACGCGAAGGCGGACCCGGCCCGTCCGGCCGTGGTGGTCTTCCAGACCGACGGCGCGCCGGAGTCGAAGACCGCCGCGACGCAGGCCCTGGCCGAGGCCGCCGACCGTCCGCTGCACTGGCGGTTCGTGGCCTGGGGCGAGGAGGACAACAAGGCCTTCGACTTCCTCAGGAAGCTCGACGGCACGCCCCGTACCGCCGCGTACTTCCCCGGCGCGACCCCGGTCGAGACCGCGCACCCCGCCTTCTACCGCGGGCTGCTCGAAGGCCTGGAGCTCTAGGACGGAGAGCCGGGGGTGGTGGTGACCGACAAGGTCGCCGCCACCCCCGACCCGTCCCGGCGGGCCCCCGGTATATCGATGTGAGTGGATCTTCGTCCGCCCGTTAGGATTTCGACCATGGCGGCCACTGGATCCGAGAAGCAGGGGGCGAAGGCGTTCTACGTCACGACCCCCATTTACTACGTCAACGACGCTCCTCACCTGGGCCACGCCTACACGACCGTCGCAGGCGACGTGCTCACGCGCTGGCACCGTCAGCGCGGCGAGAAGGTGTGGTACCTCACCGGCACGGACGAGCACGGTCAGAAGATCATGCGCACGGCCGAGGCGAACGACGTCACGCCCCAGGCCTGGTGCGACAAGCTCGTGGAGGAGGCGTGGAAGCCCCTCTGGGAGCACCTGAACATCGCGAACGACGACTTCATCCGCACCACGCAGAAGCGTCACACCGACCGCGTGCAGGAGTTCGTGCAGGACCTGTACGACAAGGGCGAGATCTACAAGGGCGGGTACGAAGGCCCGTACTGCGTGGGCTGTGAGGAGTACAAGCTCCCGGGCGATCTCATCGAGGCGGAGGACGGCACGAAGCTGTGCGCCGTCCACAAGAAGCCGGTGGAGATCCTCAAGGAGGAGAACTACTTCTTCAAGCTGAGCGAGTACGGCCCGAAGCTCCTGGAGTTCTACGAGACGAACCCGGGCTTCATCCAGCCGGAGTCGGCCCGCAACGAGGTCCTGAACTTCGTCAAGCAGGGCCTGGAGGACCTCTCCATCTCGCGCTCGACGTTCGACTGGGGCATCCCGGTCCCGTGGGACGAGAAGCACGTCATCTACGTGTGGATCGACGCGCTCCTGAACTACGCGACGGCCGTCGGCTACGGCTCCGACCAGGCGAAGTTCGACGAGACCTTCCCGGCGAACGTGCACCTCATCGGCAAGGACATCCTCCGCTTCCACGCGATCATCTGGCCCGCGATGCTGATGGCGCAGGGCCTGCCGGTCCCGGGCCGCGTCGCCGCGAACGGCTGGCTGATGGTCGGCGGCGAGAAGATGTCGAAGTCGAACCTGACCGGCATCAAGCCGCAGGACCTGACCTCGCACTTCGGCGTGGACGCGTACCGCTGGTACTTCCTGCGGGCGATCGCGTTCGGGCAGGACGGCTCGTTCTCGTGGGAGGACTTCTCGGCCCGCTACACGAGCGAGCTGGCGAACGACTACGGCAACCTGGCGTCGCGCGTCGCGGCGATGGTCGGCAAGTACTTCGACGGCAAGCTGCCGGCCTCGGCGGCCGACGGCGACGCGGAGACGGCGATCCACGAGGGCCTGGCCAAGGCCGTCGCGACGGCGGACCAGAAGATCGGCGAGGAGCTGGACTTCCAGTCCGGCATCCTGGCGATCTTCGACTTCGTGAAGCAGGTCAACGGCTACATCACGGAGCAGGAGCCGTGGAAGGTCGCGAAGGACGAGTCGGAGGAGGGCCGGGCCCGCCTGGCGACGATCCTCTACACGGCCGCCGAGTCGCTCCGCGCGGTCGCGGTCCTGCTGAACCCGATCATGCCGGAGACCTCGCAGGCCCTGTGGGACTCGCTGGGCGCCGAGGAGTCCCTGGGCGCCCTGGCGGACCAGCCGGTGCAGACCTCCGCCACGTGGGGACAGCTCCCCGCCGGCGCGACGGTGACGAAGGGCGCGGTGCTGTTCCCCCGCCTGGAGGAGAAGAAGGACTGACGGTTTCCCGTACGGCGAAGGCCGCCGCCCCTGCCGGACAGGGACGGCGGCCTTCGCCGTGTGTCAGGCGAGTACGAGCACGGCGACGGCGGGCGCCATGTAGACCAGCGGAAAGGCCACGTGCCCGTACGAGCGGGCCCGGAGAACGGTGATGACGGCCCCGGTGAAGTACAGGACGAGCCCGGCGGCGGCGAGCGTCCCGATCACGGGCACGAAGAACCCGACGAGGAGCCCGACGGCCCCGGCGACCTTGGCGGCCCCCAGCCAGTTCCACCACGCCCGGGGCACCCCGTACGCGGCGAGCGGCCCGACGACGAACGCGGCCCTGGCGAAGACCGACGCCCCGGAGAACCCGGCCATGAGCGCGGCGACGACGGTGACGACGACGGCGGCGGTGGACATCTCGGTGAACATCTCGGCTCCTTCGGCCATCCGGACGTCCGCCTCGACCGAGCCGGACACCACACTGACGGAGCCCGCGAGGAATGTGTGACAGCCGACGACGGGCTGACCCATGGCAAACCGAGGCGGCTCCTCCCCACTCGTACGTGTGGCCCGGACGCGCGCCGCCCCGTTACCGGCGCCCAGCTACGTGATCATCGTCCACGTCGCCCGCATCAGCGGCCCCGATCACTCACGGCCATCACAGGAGCAGAGGAGCGCCCCCCATGACGGACAGCACGGCAGCGCACGAGGGACCGTCGGACCCGGGCGGGACCGTCGGCGGGTCGATCCCCCTGCCGCCGGCCGGCGTCGACGCCCCTTGCGGCATGGACGCCGCCGACGTGCCGTTGAAGCTGAACATCCTCGGTGCGCTCACGCTCGACTTCAAGGGCGGCATCAACGTCCGCGTCAGGACGAGCATGGCCGAGGGGCTCGTGCTGGAGATCCAGGGCTTCCGCATGGAGGCGGACACCAGCCCGTCCACCCCGGGCGTGGGCACGCTCGTCGCTCTCGCGATGTCGAACGCGAGTCTCACGCCGCTCAGCGTCCTCCGGACCACGACGGCCGACGGCCTGGAGATGCTCCTCCACCTCTCCCTGACCGTCGAGGTCATCGACAAGGCCACGGGCGAGACGATCAGCACGCTCGCCACGGATCCAACGAAGTACGCCACGCTGCGGGCGACGAACCTCACGTCGTTCCCGCCGGTCGACCAGCTCTGCACCCTCCAGGAACCCGTGCAGCTCTACGCGTCCCAGGGCGGCACCGTCCAGATGGACAACCCGGCGGGCGAGCTGCAGGACTTCGACGTCACGGTCAGCCAGAGCGCGTGATCGCCGCCTGCTCAGGAATCCTGCCGAAAGGAGGCCGCCGGAGAAGAGGCGGGATGAGGCCGGCCGGTTACCCGAGATCGAGGACGGCTTTGCCGTGGAGGCGCCGGCCGAGGAGAGCCTGTACTGCCTCGGAGTGGCGGGTCCAGGGGCCGCGCCAGCTGATGCCCGGATCGAGGCGGCCTGCGGCGACCTCTCCGGCCAGCCAGGTCAGATCGGTGGAGAAGTCGGTGGTGGGGGCGCCGAAGAGGAAGAAGGTGCGGATCGACCGGTCGTGCCGTCCTTCGTTGCCCAGCAGGGCATCGGGTGACAGCACCACGTCGGCCTCGGAGGAGCGGCCCACGCTGTAGAGGGTGCCACCGGCCGACAGGGTGGCGAAGGCGTCGACGAGGTACTGCCCGCCGACGTTGTCGAGAACGGCGGACACGGGCTGCCGCGCGGCGGCCGGCTCGGGGTGGACCTCGTGGGCGCCCAGGGCTCGCAGTCCGTCCGCCTGGGCGGGGTTCCGGCTGATGGCAACGACGTGCGCGCCCGAGCGGGCGGCCAACTGGACGGCGTAGCGGCCGACGCCGCCGGAAGCGCCGGTGACCATCACGCGGCGACCGAGCAGCGATCCCATCCGGCGCAGCACGTGCAGGGCGCTCAGTCCGGCGACGGGGACGGTGCTCAGTGCGCCGGGGTCGGCGTCCTTCGGTGCGGTGCCGAGCCGGGCGGCGGGTACGGCTCGCAGCTCGGCCCAGCCGGTCTCGCCGAGGGTGACGACCCTCTCCCCCTCGGCCGGGCCGGAGCCGTCGGCGGCCGCCTGGACGACCACGCCGGCCGCGTCCCAGCCGAGCACGGTGCCGTCCGGCATCTGCGGACGGGTCGCCTCATGGACCTCACCGAAGTTCAGCGATACCGCCTCGACCCGCACGAGCGCCTCGTGGGCGGCGGGCCGTGGTGCGGGGACATCCGTCAGTAACAGGTGTCCGGGTGAGGTGTGGTCGACGACGAGTGCGCGCACAGGAAGACCCCTTTCACGAAGTGCCACAGTGTGGCGTTTGCTCTAGTAGAGCATATGCGCGATCTCGGCGTGCTTGGTAAAGTGCTCACGATGACCACCTCCGAACAGCCCGCCACCCTGCGCGAACGGAAGAAGCTCCGCACTCGCCAGGCGTTGGCCGACACCGCCGTCACGCTCTTCGGCGAACGCGGCTTCGACAACACTCCGCTGGACGCGCTACTGGAGCAGGTGGAGGTGTCCCGGCGGACCTTCTTCCGCAACTTCCGCTCCAAGGAGGACGTGGCACTCACCGCCGTCAAGCAGCTCTGGGACGTCTACCTGGAGGTCTTGGACGGCATCAAGAAGTCCGGGCCGCTGGCCGACGTCTTCCTCGACACCATGCTGATCACTCTGGAGCGCATGGACGAGGACTGGTACCGGCGCTTCCCGCTCACGCTCCGGCTGATCGCCGACTCGCCCGCACTCGACGGGCACACGCTGCGGCACTGCGCCGAAATCCAGGCCGAGATCGCTCGCCGACTCGACGGACAGAGCAGCATCGAGCTCCGGCTCCTCATCGAGTTCTTCGTGGCATCCTGGCGCTGCGCTCTGGACGAATGGCTGCCCGACTGCGTACCGGGCGAACTGCCCGCCCTCTTGCGCCGGACCTGCTCATCCATGCACTCCGCCCTGAGCTTGTCCTTCACGGTCTGAGGTCGAAATGGCCACGAGGGCGACTCCGGACGCGGGCTGCTCCTGGTCGAGGCGCTGTCGGACCGGTGGGGCGTCGAGCCGGGACCCGTACCCCGGAAGACCGTATGGGCCGAACTCGATCTTCCACGCCCCTGACCTGCGCAAACGACTCAGCCACCGGATTCCGGAAACCTGGTCTTCGGCGAGTCGGGCGGTCTCCCAAGACGACAACCGGAGAGAAAGAAACCCACCAAGCCCCACCCCTCCCCCCGCTCGGGCAGGCACTCACTCACTCGGGTGAAAAACACCAACACAGCTGGCTTTGGGGCGGGTTGCCTGTCTTACGCTCTGCCCCACTGGCATATGACCGCCGGTCTCAGACATGCGTCGGCCCCCGCCGGGACTAGCGATCCACGGCGAGGGCCTGACCACCAAGGAAGTAAGAGGCTTCCCGATGGGTACCCGGCACACTAGCGCGCGCCCGCACGTCGAGTCGCGTAACGACGGGAAAAACCTCCCTTCTCGGCGAGCCGGAGCGGCCACGCGTCGCGGCGGCGTCACGCACGACAACGTCCGCCACACCACCCGCTTCACGGTGATCGGCAACCACCTCGCCCAGCACGCCGAGCTGTCGCTGACGGCCATCGGCCTGGCCGCGCACATCCAGTCGCTGCCCAGCGGCGCGGCCATCGACATCAGGAGCCTCGCCGCCCGCTTCCCGGAGGGGACGACCCGGATCGCCTCCGCGCTGCGCGAGCTGGAGGCCCACGGGTACCTGCGCCGCACCCGCGAGCGTACGAAGGACGGACTCATCGTCACCCGCACGGTGTCCTGCAACAAGCCGGGCCGGACCGCCGCCACGGAGGAACCGAAGCCCAAGCGCCCCGCGCAGCGGGAGAAGAAGCCCGAGCGCCGCGCCCTGCCCGCCGTGCCGCAGCCCGCGTACCCCCATCCCGACGTGCTTACGACCGCCCTCGGGGTCCTCTCAGGGCTCCGCCGTACGGACCCCCGGCTCCTGATCTCCGCCACGGACGCCGAACACCTCGTCCCGGGCGTCGCCGCCTGGCTGGAGCGGGACCTCACCCCCGAGGCCGTGCACCACGCCCTGACCGCCGGCCTCCCGCAGGAACCCCTCCACCGCCCGGCCGCCCTCCTGGCCCACCGCCTCGCCGCCCAGCTCCCGCCCCTGCCGCCGTTCCGCACCCCGGAGAACTCGGCCGCCCACCACCCCCTCCAGAACTGCGACACCTGCGACCGCGCCTACCGCGCCCCCGAACCCGGAAACTGCGGCGCCTGCCGCACCTGACCGACCTCCGACGCCACACCCCTGGGGAACCCCGTGGTCAACCCACCGCACGAAGCGATGCACCACATCTAAGGACCCGTCGAAGCCGGCGAGCTGGGCGTACTACGTCTCGCACCTGTGGACGAAGTACGGGCTGCCGACCACCCTCCTTGTCGTCTGCCAGGACCGCGCCACGGCGGAATGGGCGGCCCGGCCCGTGGCCAGCGGACCGACCTACATGCGACGTCCGCGCCCGCGTCACCGGCTGCGGCGACCCCGAGACGCTGCGCGTCTGGCTGGCCCGCGCCGGCACGGCGGGCGGCAGCAACGACACCGTCACCGCGGACCTCGCCACCCTGGACCAGGTCACGCACACCTGCGAGACGGTCCACCGCGGCTGACGCCCCGGCGCACCGACCGACCGTCCTCGCTCGACGTGCGGCCCTGGCCTCGCGCTTTCGGCGGGAAGTCGGAAGGGCCCGGGGACGACGTCCGTTCCCGGGCTCTCTGCGCACCGGCCGGGCCCATGGCGCGCAGCGCGGAGGCAGAACGCGTGACAGCCGAAGGACTACCGTGTCGGAGGCCGGTGTGCTCCGGATCCACACCGTGGTCGAGCACGGCCCCGACGGCGGTGCCCGCATCGTCCGCCGCGCCGGGGGTGTCCTCCGGCCCGGGCAGGTCTTCGCCGCGAGGGGGCCGACGAGGACGGTGTGTCAGATCACGGCGAACCGGTCCACCAGCAGTTCCACCCTCCGCTCGACGTCCGCCGCCGGCATCCGTCCCGCCCGGATCAGGGTGGCCACCCCGTGCAGGGCCGCCCAGAACACCTCGGTGAACAGTCCTGGGTGGACGCCCTCCCCGGCGACCTCGCCGAGGCTTTCCAGCAGGGCGGCGAAGGCGTCCTTCAGGGGCTCCGGAGTGTCCTCGTGCGCGAACGCCAGGTCGCCGTCCAGCCGGAACATGGCGTCGTAGACCGCCGGGTTGCGCTCGGCGAAGTCGAGGTAGGCGCGGGCGAGGGCGGTGACCCGGGCGCGAGGGCCGTCCGCGGCGGCGGCCGCGGCCCGCAGCGCCGCGGCCATCTCGGCGGCACCCTCGAGGGCGACGGCGCCGATTATCTCGCGCTTGCCGCGGAAGTGGCTGTAGAGGACGGGCTGGCTGTATTCGATGCGCTCGGCGAGCCGGCGGGTGGTGACCGCGTCCCAGCCCTGCTGCTCGGCGAGTTCACGGGCCGTCGCCACGATGAGGCGTTCGCGGTCCGCCCGTTCGCGCTGCTTGCGTTCCTGTACCGACATGAACCGATCCTAGCATCGCTAGACAATCGAGCGGCAGTAGTACTAGCCTTGCTTCATCAGCTAGCAACGCTAGATTCCAGAAGGGGTCACCGTGCTCAACGCACTCGAGGTCTTCACCACCGTGGTCGTCGGCCTGATGGTGGGGGTGGAGTTCGCCGTCGCCTTCGTCCTCAACCCGATCCTCAACGGACTCCCCGACGACAGCGGTCAGCTCGGCCGCGCCCACGGGGGCCGGATGCTCGGCGCCGTCATGCCGGTCTGGTACATCGGCTCGCTCGTCCTGACCGCGGTCTGGGCCGTCGCCGGATGGCATGACCCCGGCACCGGCCTCGTCGTCATCGCCGCCGCGCTGCTGATCCTGAGCGTGATCATGTCGATCCTGCTGCTCGTCCCGATCAACAACCGGGGCAAGACGTGGACCCCCGAGAACCGGCCCGAGGACTGGAAGGAGCAGATGAACCGCTGGGACCGCTTCCACTACATCCGCGTCGCCGTCATCATCGCCGCCTTCACCCTGCTGGTCACCGCCCTCACCTGAGCCGCGGGCCGATACCACGCCGCTGGCGCACGATCCCCTGGGGCAGAGCGGGAACGGTGGCGGGATCACCGGCGGGCGACCGGCCCGCCAAGTCCCCGCTCCGGGAGAGACATGACGAAGCGACACGAAGGCGAGGACCGCGGAGTTCGCGACCGGGTCGAGGAGCTCGCGCGACAGGGCCTGGTGGAGGCCGGTGGAGGGGTACCGGAAGACGCACCGGACCCCAGGAGAGCGTTCCTCGCCGTGGTCGGGTACGAGGTGAAGCCCACCACGACGGTCCTTCAGACGGACCCGAACGTACGGGAACGAGTGGACGCCCTCTGGTACGAAGAAGCGGATCGGATGGGACTGTTCGACCGGGACGGGGAGTTCCTCCTGTTCTCCTGGCCCCCGGGCAGCCCGAGCGGGGAATGGCGCAGGATGCGGGACGCGACCGGCACCCGTCTCCCCTCCCGCATCGCCACCGCGACCGGAAACCCCGAGTTCATCGCGGCCTCCCTGGACGGCAGGTCACTGTGCGCGGTCTCGGTCGAGGAGTACGAGGACTGGATCATCACGCACTCCTTCTCCTGATCCGGCCCCGCTCCTGGTCCTGATCCTGGTCCTGATCCTGGTCCTCGACGGCCTCACGGCCGCCCTGGACGGGCCGGGGACCTGAGCCCGAAAGACCCGAGGCACGTCGACCTGACGAGTTCGGGTTTTTGTTCGGCGGGACGGGTGACGGCCGTCCACGCGAACGACTGGACGGAGCGGTACGCCTACGACGAGGCGGGCAACCAGACGGAGGCGTCCTGGCCGGCCACGCACCCGCCCCAGTCCGCAACGGGCGGGCGCACCTACGAGGGCACCCGTATCACCGGCGCGGGGGCCGTCCGCTACGAACACGACGACCAGGGCCGGATCGTCCTGCGCCGGAAGACCCGTCTCTCCCGCAAGCCGGACACCTGGCGCTACGAGTGGGACGCGGAGGATCGCCTGACCTCGGTGACGACCCCGGACGACACGGTGTGGCGGTACGCGTACGACCCTCTGGGCCGCCGCATATCCAAGCAATCCCCGCTGGAAACGGTCCACTTCACGTGGGACGGCACGACCCTCTGCGACCAGACGACGGCCGACGTCACCCTCACCTGGGACCACGCGGGCCTGCGCCCCCTGGCCCAGACGGAACGCCGCACGGACACGGACGACGAACGCTTCTTCGCCATCGTCACCGACCTGATCGGCACCCCGACGGAACTCGCCGACGAATCAGGCGGCTTGGCCTGGCGAACCCGC
Source organism: Streptomyces sp. NPDC058664 (assembly GCF_042716635.1). Classification (NCBI taxonomy): domain Bacteria; kingdom Bacillati; phylum Actinomycetota; class Actinomycetes; order Kitasatosporales; family Streptomycetaceae; genus Streptomyces; species Streptomyces sp. NPDC058664. Next base: position 75,307 of record NZ_JBHXRW010000012.1, read on the forward strand.
ACGCCTCTCTGGGGCACGACGACCTGGACCAGATCGGCCACCGCCTACACCCCGCTCCGCTTCCCGGGCCAGTACTTCGACCCCGAATCGGGCCTGCACTACAACCACTTCCGCTACTACGACCCGGAAAACGCCCGCTGCCTCTCCCCGGCCCCCCCTGGGGCTGACCCCGGCCCCGAACCCGGCGACGTACGTCCATAGTCCACATAAGTGGTGCGACCCGCTGGGACTTGCGCCCGACGGGTGTCCTCCCGAGGATCACCTCTTTCGCGGTACGACCACAGGATTCGGCGCCAGCGGCGGAACTGCAGCATCAGGGTTCACCCCCACGTCAACCGGCCCTGGCGTTGCGATGGCGTTCGCTCGGCATTCGGAGCAATATGGCGACGCCGTAGTGCACCTCATACCGAGAAGTGCTCTTGAAGGGATTCCGGTGGAACGCGGGTTCATTCCACCAGAGGCAGAAGTCGCAATAGGCTTTCCTGCCGCCGAGCTCGCCAGACGCGCCGGAGCGACGATTCCCTCAAGTGTCGCGAGGGACATACTCGCAGGAATGGACATACACGTCCCGAAGATCAACAACTATGGCGACATCACTGACGCTCTCAGGTTTGACATGCTCAAGCTGACTACCGACCAGGTAGCAAGGTTTATCCAGGAGGCGTACAGACGTGCCGGAAACCAGTAAGCTTCAAATCTACTCAATCGAACAGGAGAACGCCGACGGCGGCGTTTGCGTCGTCCGTTGCATCGGCGGGATCGCACGAGTAGGTCAGAATTTTCTCGAGCAGGGGGAAGAACCAGAATCATCCACCCGGCACTTCACCCTGAATCGCATTGTTCGATATAGCCGGGATGTGGAATTATTCGACCCCCCGCATAACGCCAGAGTCCATCTGACGGGCCGCCCACTCGCCGGTCTGGGCGAAGGGTCCGTGCTGGTTCCGTTCGACGAGGAAAGACAGTCATGAGGCGTCGCGAGACGTGCTGACGGCATACGGGGACGGCAGCGGGTCGCCGTGCATGCGAAAGGGCCCGGACTCCTTGCGGATTCCAGGCCCTCGCTTCGCTCATCCGTCAGGCTTACCGCGCCGCGTCCGGGTGGACCGCTTCCGTCACCGGGCGGTCGTCCGCCGGCTTCTCCGCCGTCTTCGCGACCGGCTTGCGGAGCTGGATGTTCAGCTCGCGCAGGCGGGACTCGTCCAGTTCCGTCGGGGCGCCCATCAGGAGGTCCTGGGCGTTGCCGTTCAGCGGGAAGGCGATGGTCTCGCGGATGTTCGGCTCGTCGGCGAGGAGCATCACGATGCGGTCGACGCCCGGGGCGATGCCGCCGTGCGGCGGGGCGCCGTACTCGAAGGCGCGGAGCATGCCCGCGAACTCGTGCTCGACGGTCTCGCGGGAGTAGCCCGCGATCTCGAAGGCCTTGAACATGATCTCGGGCTCGTGGTTCCGGATGGCGCCGGAGGAGAGCTCGATGCCGTTGCAGACGATGTCGTACTGCCAGCCGAGGACGTCCAGCGGGTCCTGGGTCTCCAGGGCCTCGAGGCCGCCCTGGGGCATCGAGAAGGGGTTGTGCGAGAAGTCGATCTTGCCGGTCTCCTCGTCCTTCTCGTACATCGGGAAGTCGACGATCCACGCGAAGCGGAAGACGTTCTCCTCGAACTGGCCGGCGCGCTTGGCGGCCTCGACCCGGACCGGGCCCATGATCTTGGAGACCTCGTCGAACTCGCCCGCGCCGAAGAAGATCGCGTGGCCGGGGGCCAGGCCGAGGCGCTCGGTGAGGACCTTGACGTTCTCCTCGGTGAGGAACTTGGCGATCGGGCCGGTGAGGGCGTTGCCCTCGCCGACGCGGACCCAGGCCAGGCCCTTCGCGCCGAGGGAGACCGCGAAGTCGCCGAGCTGGTCGAAGAACTTGCGCGGCTGGTCGCCGGTGTTCGGGACGGCGAGCGCGCGGACGTGCTTGCCGGCGAAGGCCTTGAACTCCGACGCCTCGAAGACGTCGGAGATGTCGACGAGTTCCAGGGACGTACGCAGGTCGGGCTTGTCGTTGCCGTACTTCAGCATCGACTCGCGGAACGGGATCCGCGGGAACGGCGAGGTGACGTGGCGGCCGCCGCCGAACTCCTCGAAGATCTCCGTCATGAGCTTCTCGATCGGCTGGAAGACGTCCTCCTGCTCGACGAAGCTCATCTCGACGTCGAGCTGGTAGAACTCGCCCGGCGAGCGGTCGGCGCGGGCGTCCTCGTCGCGGAAGCAGGGCGCGATCTGGAAGTACCGGTCGAAGCCCGAGATCATGAGCAGCTGCTTGAACTGCTGCGGGGCCTGCGGCAGCGCGTAGAACTTGCCCGGGTTCAGGCGGGACGGGACGACGAAGTCGCGGGCGCCCTCGGGGGAGGTCGCGGCGAGGATCGGGGTCGCCATCTCGTTGAAGCCGAGGGCCACCATCTTGGAGCGGATGGCGGCGATGACGGCGGAGCGCAGCATGATGTTGCGGTGCATGCGCTCGCGGCGCAGGTCGAGGAAGCGGTACTCCAGGCGCCGCTCCTCGTTGACGCCGTCGTCGGTGTTGACGGTGAAGGGGAGCGGCTTCGAGGCGCCCAGGATCTCGACCTCGGCGGCCTCGATCTCGATCTCGCCGGTGGGCAGCTCCGGGTTGACGTTCTCGGCGCCGCGCGAGACGACCTTGCCGTCCACGCGGACGACGGTCTCCTTGGTCAGCTTGTCGAGGACCTCGGCCGCGGCGGTGCCGGGGCGGGCGACGAGCTGCGTGATGCCGTAGTGGTCGCGCAGATCGATGAAGAGGATGCCGCCCAGGTCGCGCCGATTGTGCAGCCAGCCGCTCAGCCGGACGTCGGTGCCGACGTCAGAGGCGCGGAGCTCGCCGCAGGTGTGGGACCTGTACCGATGCATCGTCGTTCATCCAGTCTTCGGGATTCGTGGGTCGTGGGCCGCCGCCCGTCGCCTCTGCCATCGGTGCCACCGGCCCCGCAGGGTCGGAGTCACGGATGTCACAGGACACGCGGGCGGACCCGTCCAGGGTACCGGCCGGGCCGTGATCGCTTTTCGAATACTCTCGGTGGCGACCTGGAGTCCGATATTCATAAAGTAGGGCAATGCGCACCGAGGACGTCCTGGCCGCGATCGCGACCGGCCTGTGGCGCTGGGACAACGCGTCGGGGATCGTCTCGCTCGACGCCGAGGCCGCCCGGCTGCTCGGGCTGCCCGCCGAGCCCGCCCGGCTCAGCGAGGCGGCCGTACGCTCCCGTTTTCATCCGGTCGACTGGAACGAGATCGACGGCGTCGTCAACCTCGCCGTCGCCGAGGGCACCCTCGCCGAGGCCCGGCTGCGGATCATGGACGAGCACGGACGGGTGGTCCGTACCGTACGGAGCAGGTCGAAGCCGCTCGTCGAGGGGAACGACTACCAGTTGGTCGGCACCCTCCAGGAGGTCGCCGAGATCCTTCCGGGAACAGCCGCCCGCACTCCCGTCACAGGCGACTGGCGCCGCTCCCGCGAGGCGTTCCTCCTCGACGCGGGACGGGCGCTCGCCGAGGCCCGGTCGACGGCCGAGGTGCTGCGGGTGGCCGCCTCCCTCTCGATGCCCGGCTTCTCGCCGGACGGACTCGCCGTCTTCGGGGTGGCGGGCGACCGGCTGACGGTCATCGGCCACCACGGGCACAGCGAGGGCGACGAGGGGCCCTTCACGTCGATGTCGCTCGACACCGACTATCCGGCGGCGGAGGTCGTACGCACCGGCCGGGCGATCTACCTGTCCTCCCCCGACGATTACCTGCGCCGCTTCCCCATGACCTGGCCGCTCGCCCAGCGCTTCGGGCGCCGCTCCTGGGCCTTCGTGCCGCTGGTCGTCGCCGGGCGCACGATGGGCGCCTGGATGGCGGCCTTCAAGCACCCGGTGGTGTTCTCGCCCGACGAGCGCTCGGTGCTCACGACGGTGGCGCGGATGCTGGCGCAGGCCCTCGCACGCGCGGGCGTGGCCGAGTCCGAGCGCGAGCTGTCGCTCGGACTGCAGCGGACGATGATGCCGTTCCTCGGGCCGGGGATCCCCGGCATCCAGGTCGCCGCCCGGTACGTGCCGACCGGCGGCGGCCTCCAGGTCGGCGGCGACTGGTACGACATGATCCGGCTGCCCGGCGGCACCTCCCGCGCCGGCGGGCGCGGCCCGGGACGCATCGCCCTCGTCATCGGCGACGTACAGGGCCACGACGTGCGGGCGGCGGGGCTGATGGGGCAGCTGCGGATCGCCCTGCGCGCGTACGCCTCCGAGGGCCACCGGCCGGACGCCGTCCTCTCCCGCGCCTCGCGCTTCCTGTACGGGATCACCGACGGGGACGACGGGGAGAACACGGGCGGGCCGCGCTTCGCGACCTGCCTGTACCTGGAGGTCGACCTGGAGACGGGAACGGTCGACATCGCGCGGGCGGGACATCCGGACCCGGCGGTACGGATGAACGACGGAACGGTTCTGCTGAGGCCCACGGCCGGCGGCCTGCCGCTCGGCATCGACCCCGACACCGACTACCCCACCACCCGGCTCACCCTGGACCCCGGCGAGACCCTGATGATCTGCACCGACGGCCTCCTGGAGACCGGCGGGCACGACCTGGACACCGGCTGGGAGCGGGTCAGGAAGCTCCTGGAGTCCCACGACGGCGAGGACCTGGAGCAGCTCGCCGACACCCTCGTGGAGGCCGTCCACGGCCCCGGCTCCCACCACACGACCGGGCCGCTCGCCGACCGCCGCGAGGACGACATCGCGGTCCTGCTGCTCTCCCGCCGGCCCGTCGGCCCGGTGGTGGAGGCCCCGCGCCGCACCATCATGACGATCGCCCAGGCGGAGCCGGAACGGATCGCGGAGGCGCGGGAGCAGATACGGCAGCTGCTGCACGACTGGGCGGACGGGGACCAGCTCGACTCGGCGGTCCTCATGGTCTCCGAGATGGTCACCAACGTCCTCGTCCACACGGACGGCGACGCCCTCCTGGTCGCCGAGGTCGCATGCGCCGAGAAGTCCCGGCGGCTGCGCGTCGAGGTCGCCGACACGAGCGACGAACTCCCGCACAAGCGCCACCCGGGCGAGATGGCGTCCAGCGGCCGCGGCCTGGTCCTGATGGAGATGCTCGCGGACGCGTGGGGCGTCGACCCGCGCGGCGAGGGCAAGGCGATCTGGTTCGAGCTGAACGAGGGGTCGCCGGGAGAGCTCTGCTGCGGATAGCGGGGGCGGGACGGCGGGGGCGGCGCCCTCTCCGTACCGCGCCACAGGCAGCGGCCTCCGGCTCGCCCCGCCCCTGCGCCCGGCGCTCGTTCCCGGCGCGCGAGGGCCCGTACACCGGCGCAGACTGGTGACGTACGGCCGCCGGGGGGAGCACGGAGCTTGCCATGGACATCCACAAGGTCGGGAGCGACACCACCGTCCTGGCCGACAGCCTCGAAGCACCCGGGATCGGGCACATCCCCGCCAACGCGTACGTCCTCACCGCCGCCGAGCCCGTCGTCGTCGACACGGGCCTCTCGCTGGCGGACCGGAACTTCATCAACACGCTCGGCTCGGTCATCGACCCCGCCGACGTCCTCTGGATCTGGCTCACCCACCCCGACCGCGACCACACGGGCGGCATCTTCGACCTGCTCGTGGCCGCGCCCCGGGCGAAGGTCGTCACCACCTTCATCGGCGCCGGGATCATGACCACGGAACGCCCGCTGCCGCCGGACCGGGTCTACTTCCTCAACCCCGGCCAGTCCCTCGACGTCGGCGACCGCATGCTGCGCGCCTTCAGGCCGCCGCTCTTCGACAACCCCGCCACGGTCGGCTTCTACGACGAGAAGACCCGGATCTGCTTCAGTTCCGACTGCTTCGGCGGGCCGATGCCGACCGCCGAGCTGGCGGAGAGCGGGCACGCGAACGACCTCAAGCCCGAGGAGCTGCGGCAGACCCAGCTGCTGTGGGCGTCCGTGGACAGCCCGTGGGTGCACATCGTGGACCCGGCGAAGTACCGGGCGACGGTCGACCCGCTGCGGGACATGGCCCCGGAGATCGTGCTGTCCACGCACCTGCCGCCGGCGGTCCGGATGACGGATTCGATGATCGACACGATCATGATGGCCCCGGACGTGGACCCGTTCGTCGGCCCCGACCAGGCGGCCCTGGAGCAGATGCTGGCGTCCTTCGAGCCGGGCGGGCAGCCGGCCGCGACCTGAGCGGGAACAGGATCGGGGGCGTGGCCGAAGACGGGATCGGGTACCTCGGCGTACCCAACAGAGCGCTGTAGACGGGTGGTTGACCTCGTTCCCCGCCGAGGGCTTGACCGGTGCCGGGTCTTGGCAGAGGCCGGGCACCGGCACCGCGGGACCGACACCGCCCCGGGTGCCGAGGAGCGGCTGGAGAGCAGCGTGCGGAGGTGGGAGCGGACGACCCGGGGCAGCAGTCCGGCGGTGGTGGAGGCGATGCGGATCCTGGCCGTGCTCAAGCCCCGCTGAGCCCGCCGGGGGGCCGCTCGGTGTCCGGCCCCGGCCCGAGCCGCGGATCCGGCGGCGGCGACGGTGGCGGTGGCGGTGGCGGTGGCGGTGGCGGTGGCGACCCGTACCGCGCACGCAGCTCGACGAGGACCCCCGTCGCCGCGGCCGTCAGCGGTACGGCGAGGAGCATGCCCAGGACGCCCGCGACGGACGCGCCCGCCGTGATCGCCAGCATGACCGCGGCCGGGTGCATCTGCACGGTCCTGCTCTGTACGAACGGCTGGAGGACGTTCCCCTCCAGGACCTGGACGGCGAGGACGACGCCGAGGACCCACAGGGCGATGACGAAGCCCCGGTCGGCGAGGGCGACGAGGACGGCGACGGCGCCGGAGAGGAAGGCCCCGAGGTACGGGATGTACGCGGTGACGAAGACGAGCGCGGCGAGTCCCACCGCTCCCGGCACGTCGAGGACGAGCAGTCCCGTGCCGATGATGACCGCGTCGATGAGGGCGACGAACGTCGTCCCGCGCATGTACCCCTCGACGGCTTCGAAGGCCCGGCGTGCCATGCCCTCGACGGTGTCTCCGGTGGCACGGGGGGCGAGGGCGCGCAGGGTGCCCGAGGCCCGGTCGGAGTCCTTCAGGAAGAAGAAGATGAGGAGCAGCGCGAGGACGGCGGTGGCCATCATCTCGGCGACGACGCTGAGTCCGCTGATCACCCCGGAGGCGGCGGTGCCGCCGAACCGCTTGAGGAGACCTTCGGCGTTCGCGGCGAGGTCGTCGAGGGAGGTACCGGCCGCGCCGAAGTGCTTCGCGATGTCGGCGGCGGCCTGTCGCAGCGAGGCGACGATCTGACCGCCGGTCTCGATGAGCGCGAGGACGACGATGTACGTGACTCCGCCGACGACCGCGACGACGGCGACGACGGTGAGCGCGGCGGCGAGCGCCTTCCGCACCTTCATGCGGATCAGCCGGCGGTAGAGGGGCCCGAGGAGGGCGGTGCCGAGGATCGCGAGCAGGACGGGGGTGACGGCCGTCGGGAAGACGACGCACAGCCAGACGAAGACGGCGGCGACCCCGGCGACGAGCAGGAGGACGACACACCAGGCGGCGACCCCGGCGACGAGCAGGAGGACGACACACCAGGCGGCGACCCGTCTTGCGCCTTCGGGGACCAGCGCTGAACTCGTCTGCATCCGACCACCGCACCACGCCCGCCGGCGTGTCGTCGCTCCCTGACGGACCGTACGGGTGACGGTCCGTCAACAGTGGTGACGCCTCCCACGCGGCGGCGATGGCGCCTCTCGCGCGACAGCGGCGGCGTCTGTCGTACGACAACGGCGGCGCCTCTTGTGCGACAGCGGTGGCGCCTCCCGCTCGACAGCGGTAGCGCCTCCCGCGTCCTAGTCGCCCATCCCGTGCACCGCCGGGATCGTCCCGAGCCGGCCGGCCTGGAAGTCCTCGAAGGCCTGGCGCAGTTCGGCCTGGGTGTTCATGACGAACGGGCCGTAGTGGGCCATGGGCTCGCGGATCGGGCGGCCGCCGAGGAGGACGACCTCCAGGTCCGGCGTGTTCCCGTCCTGCTTCTCGTCGGCGCGGACGGTGAGCGCGCCGCCCTTGCCGAAGACGGCGGTCTGGCCCATGTGGACCGGTCGCCGCTCGGCGCCGACGGTGCCGCGTCCGGCCATGACGTACGCGAGGCCGTTGAAGTCCTCGCGCCACGGCAGGGTGATCTCGGCGCCGGGCCGCAGCGTCGCGTGGATCATCGTGATCGGGGTGTGGGTGATGCCCGGCCCGTCGTGCCCGTCGAGCTCGCCGGCGATGACGCGGAGCAGCGCGCCGCCGTCGGGGGAGGTGAGGAGCTGGACCTGGCCACCGCGGATGTCCTGGTAGCGGGGGGCCATCATCTTGTCGGCCGCGGGCAGGTTCACCCAGAGCTGGAGGCCGTGGAAGAGGCCGCCGCTGACGACGAGGGACTCCGGCGGGGCCTCGATGTGGAGGAGACCGGCGCCGGCGGTCATCCACTGGGTGTCGCCGTTGGTGATGGTGCCGCCGCCGCCGTTGGAGTCCTGGTGGTCGAAGACCCCGTCGACGATGTAGGTGACGGTCTCGAAGCCCCGGTGCGGGTGCCAGGGCGTGCCCTTGGGCTCTCCGGGCGCGTACTCCACCTCGCCCATCTGGTCCATCATGATGAACGGGTCGAGGTACTGGTAGCTGATCCCGGCGAACGCGCGGCGCACCGGGAAGCCCTCGCCCTCGAAGCCCGTGGGTGCCGTGGTCACGGTGAGCACGGGGCGCGAGACGGCGTCGGCGGTGGCGGCGACGCGCGGCAGGGTGAGCGGGTTCTCGACAGTCACGGCGGGCATGGCGGACCTCCTGGGTACGGCCTCGGCGGCCTTGTACGTCCACTTTAGTTGAACGCTGAACTTCTTGCCACCCGGAACGCGGAACGCCCGGGAGGAATTCCTCCCGGGCGCCCCGTACACATCAGGTCCCGTACGTCTCAGGATCGGTCAGCCGTACATCCGCCGCATCGCGAAGTCGACCATCTGCTCCACGGCCTTCGCGTCGAAGACCATCCGGTGGTCGCCCTCCATGTCGAGGACGAAGCCGTAGCCGGTCGGCAGCAGGTCGATCACCTCGGCACCGGTGATCACGAAGTACTTCGACTCCTTGCCCGCGTACCGCCGCAGCTCCTTGAGCGAGGTGAACATCGGGATGACCGGCTGCTGGGTGTTGTGCAGGGCGAGGAAGCCCGGGTTGTCGCCGCGCGGGCAGTAGACCTTGGAGGTCGCGAAGATCTGCTGGAAGTCCTCGGGCGCGAGCGTGCCGGTCGTGAAGGCGCGTACGGCGTCGGCGAGGGAGGGCGGGGAGGGCTCGGGGTAGAGCGGCGCCTGCGGCTGCCCGTACCCGCCGGCCTGCATTCCGCCCTGCATGTCGGCCTGCGGCGGGGCGTACTGCTGCTGCGGAGGCGGCGCGTACTGCTGCTGGGCACCCGGATTCTGCTCGTAGCCGTACATGGGCCCCAGACTATCGAGCGCGCCGCCCCGCCAGGGACCCCTACTCGGACGCCGCGACCTCACGGGTCAGCCGCGAGGTCCAGGGGCACCAGTAGTGACCGGGCAGGAAGGCGCCGCCGGCCTCGTCGAGGTGGTCCTCGACGTAGGGGATCGTGGCGTCGCAGACCTCGATGGCGTACGAGAAGAAGCCCACCGTCGAGGGGTCCAGGTGGTAGCTCCACTTGGTGTTGTAGGGCTGGGTCCGCTTGATGATCCGGCCGACGACGTGGGTCTCCTCCCGCTCCTCGCCGCTCAGGATCGCGCGGGCCCTGGCGATCTTCGCGTCGTCGGTGAGCTGGACGACGAAGGTCTCGCGGGTGATGTCCGTGAACTCGAAGTACGCCGGGTCGGCGGCGGAGGCCGGGGATCCGGACGCGGCGGTGGTCAGGGCGAGCAGGGTGCCGGCGAAGAGGGCGCCGAGGCGCGTGGTCAGACGTGACACGGGAGTGTCCTCCGTGAGGAAAGGGATGGGGGGTGGCCGCCCGCCAAGATCACGACGGGCGCTTCCGTCACGGAGCGTAGCGTCTCGGTTACGCAACACGCCCCGCTCGCCCGAGTTCCCCACTCCTCCGCAGGCGAGTCGCTCCAGACCCTTGACGGCGGCGATTGACGTCACAGTTGCCCCGTGAGGGGTTGCTCTTATTACCGACGGGTAGCATCATCGGAGAGAGCGTTTTGCTACTCGCTGGTACGTGTACGAGGAACCTCCCTCCCCGAGCCTTACGGAGCCGTCGCCATGGGGCACTACAAGTCGAATCTCCGCGACATCGAGTTCAACCTCTTCGAGGTCCTCGGCCGCGACAAGGTGTACGGCACCGGGCCGTTCGAGGAGATGGACGTCGAGACCGCCAAGAGCATCCTCGACGAGATCCGCCGCCTCGCCGAGAACGAGCTCGCGGAGTCCTTCGCCGACGCCGACCGCAACCCGCCGGTCTTCGACCCCGAGACCAACACCGCCCCGGTCCCGGCCACCTTCAAGAAGTCGTACAACGCCTTCATGGAGTCCGAGTACTGGCGCCTCGGCATCCCGGAGGAGATCGGCGGCACCGTCTCCCCCCGCTCCCTGATCTGGGCGTACGCGGAGCTGCTCCTCGGCTCGAACCCGGCCATCTGGATGTACTCCTCCGGCCCGGCCTTCGCCGGCATCCTCTACACCGAGGGCAACGAGCAGCAGAAGAAGGCCGCGCAGATCGCCGTCGAGAAGCGCTGGGGCTCCACCATGGTCCTCACCGAGCCCGACGCCGGCTCGGACGTCGGCGCCGGCCGCACCAAGGCCGTCCAGCAGGAAGACGGCTCCTGGCACATCGAGGGCGTCAAGCGCTTCATCACGTCCGGTGAGCACGACATGGAGGAGAACATCCTCCACTACGTCCTCGCCCGCCCCGAAGGCGCCGGCCCCGGCACCAAGGGCCTCTCCCTCTTCCTCGTCCCGAAGTACGAGTTCGACTGGGAGACCGGCGAGCTCGGCGAGCGCAACGGCGTCTACGCCACCAACGTCGAGCACAAGATGGGCCTCAAGGCCTCCAACACGTGCGAGATGACCTTCGGCGACAAGCACCCCGCCAAGGGCTGGCTCATCGGCGACAAGCACGACGGCATCCGCCAGATGTTCCTCATCATCGAGTTCGCCCGCATGATGGTCGGCACGAAGGCGATCTCCACCCTCTCCACGGGCTACCTCAACGCCCTGGAGTACGCCAAGGAGCGCGTCCAGGGCACCGACCTGGCCAACTTCATGGACAAGGCCGCGCCCAAGGTCACCATCACGCACCACCCCGACGTCCGCCGCTCGCTGATGACGCAGAAGGCGTACGCCGAGGGCATGCGCTCCCTCGTCCTCTACACGGCCTCCGTGCAGGACGAGATCGCGGTCAAGGAAGCGGCCGGCGAGGACGTCAAGGCCCTCCACGGCCTCAACGACCTGCTGCTCCCGATCGTCAAGGGATACGGCTCCGAGAAGGGCTACGAGCAGCTCGCGCAGTCGCTCCAGACCTTCGGCGGCTCCGGCTTCCTCCAGGAGTACCCGATCGAGCAGTACATCCGGGACGCCAAGATCGACACCCTGTACGAGGGCACCACCGCCATCCAGGGCCAGGACTTCTTCTTCCGGAAGATCGTCCGCGACCAGGGCGCGGCCCTGAACACGCTGTCCGAGGAGATCAAGAAGTTCCTCGCCGTCGGCACCGGCGGCGACGACCTGGCCGGCGCCCGCGACGCGCTCGCCAAGGCCGCCGTCGACCTCGAGGGCATCGTCGGCACGATGATCACCGACCTCACCGCCACCGGCGAGGACGTCAAGAACATCTACAAGGTCGGCCTCAACACCACCCGCCTGCTGCTCGCCTCCGGCGACGTCGTCGTCGGCTACCTGCTGCTGCGCGGTGCGGCCGTCGCCGCCGAGAAGCTGGCCGCCGGCGCCACCGGCAAGGACGCCGCCTTCTACCAGGGCAAGATCGCGGCCGCGAAGTTCTTCGCCGCCAACGTCCTGCCCGGCGTCACCGCCGAGCGCGCCCTCGCCGAGGCCGTCGACGGCTCGCTGATGGACCTGGACGAGGCCGCGTTCTAAGACGCGCCCACGTCCTGCAGGGAACGGCCCGTCCCCGGGGAGGGGGGCGGGCCGTACTGCCTTTTTTGGGGCTCGGTTCGCCCCCGGCGCGCCCCTTTGGCTCACTCGCCAGGTCCTACGGGCGGACGCAACCGGCCCCGGGCGCACCGACCCGCACAGCCAAGGCTCGGACGCGCAACCGCACACCGCCGGCCCACCGGCCCACCGGCCCACACGCACCGGTCCACCGACCCGCACGCCCCGCCCCGTTCACCGGGGTCTACGGGTGGCGGTGACCGTCCCGCCCGGGTGGGCAGCGGTCATCCCGCCACATCCGGCGGAGCCCCGCTGCGTAAGGTGAGCCCATGAGCAGCGCAGCTTCCCGTCCTACCGCCGGCCCCTTCGACCGCGGACACACCGACGACCTCATGGCCTTCCTGACGGCCTCGCCCTCGCCGTACCACGCGGTCGCGAGCGCCGCCGGACGGCTTGAGGAGGTCGGCTTCCGGCAGGTCGAGGAGACCGCCGCCTGGGACGGGACGAGCGGCGGGAAGTACGTGATCCGCGGCGGCGCGATCATCGCGTGGTACGTGCCGGAGGGCGCCGCCGCCCACACCCCGTACCGCATCGTCGGCGCCCACACCGACTCCCCCAACCTGCGCGTCAAGCCGCGCCCCGACATGGGCGCGCAGGGCTGGCGCCAGGTCGCCGTCGAGATCTACGGCGGCAGCCTCCTCAACACCTGGCTGGACCGCGACCTCGGCCTCGCCGGCCGGCTCACCCTCCGCGACGGCAGTCACCACCTCGTCAACGTCGACCGGCCGCTGCTGCGCGTCCCGCAGCTCGCCATCCACCTCGACCGGGGGGCCAACGACGGCCTCAAGCTGGAGCGCCAGCGCCACATGCAGCCCGTCTGGGGCATCGGCGACGTCCACGAGGGCGACCTGATCTCCTTCGTCGCCGCCGAGGCCGGCGTCGACGCCGAGGACGTCAGCGGCTGGGACCTGATGGTCCACGCCGTGGAGGCCCCCGCGTACCTGGGCCGGGACCGCGAGCTCCTGGCCGGCCCGCGCATGGACAACCTGCTCTCCGTCCACGCCGCCACCGCCGCGCTCGCCTCCCTCGCCGGCCGCGACGACCTCCCGTACATCCCGGTCCTCGCCGCCTTCGACCACGAGGAGAACGGCTCCGAGGCCGACACCGGCGCCCAGGGCCCCCTCCTCGGCAACGTCCTGGAGCGTTCCGTCTACGCCCGGGGCGGCTCCTACGAGGACCGGGCGCGCGCCTTCGCCGGCACCGTCTGCCTCTCCTCCGACACCGGCCACGCCGTCCACCCCAACTACGCGGAGCGCCACGACCCGACGCACCACCCGCGCGTCAACGGCGGCCCGATCCTCAAGGTGAACGTCAACCAGCGGTACGCCACCGACGGTTCCGGCCGCGCGGTCTTCGCCGCCGCCTGCGAGAAGGCGGGCGTGCCGTGGCAGTCGTTCGTCTCCAACAACGACATGCCCTGCGGCACGACGATCGGCCCGATCACCGCGGCCCGCCACGGCATCAGCACCGTCGACATCGGCGTCGCGATCCTCTCCATGCACAGCGCCCGCGAACTGTGCGGCGCCGAGGACCCGTACCTCCTCGCGAACGCCCTGGTCGCCTTCCTGGAGGGCTGAGCCCACCGGGTGGAGCTGCCCTGGACGGGGCCCAAGCGGGCCCGTCCAGGGCAGTGTCCGTCAGGCGTCCATGCCGGCGAGGATCAGCGGCAGGCGGGAGACGCCCGCCTCCGTGACCTTCACCGGGACGCCCCAGTCCTGCTGGTGGACGTGGCAGGCCGGGTACTCGTTGGCGGGGTCGTCGTCGCAGGACGCGGCCATCGCCGAGACGTGCAGGACGCCCTCCGTGACCTCCGGGTTCAGATCGAGCTCCCGGAAGAGGTCCGTGCCCGTGCCCTCGCCGCCGAGCAGCAGCTCGGGCGGGGTCGAGGAGACCAGGAGCCGGGTCGACGGGCCGTAGCGGTCGTCCAGCTTCTGCCCGTTCGGGGCCTGGAAGACGACGTCGAGACGGAGACGGCCGGGAGCGACCTCGGTGGCCTCGCGCCGGGTGCGGTGGGCCACGGCCTCGACCCGTACGGCCTCCTCGGGGAGCCGCAGCCGGGTCAGCCGGTGCCGGGCGGACTCGACGACCACGATGTCGCCGTCGACGAGGACCGCGTCGCTGGGCTCGCGCAGGTCGGTGGCGAGGGTGGTGACCTCGCCGGTGGCGGGGTCGTAGCGGCGCAGGGCGTGGTTGTACGTGTCGCTGACGGCCACCGAGCCGTCGGGCAGGGCGGTCACGCCCAGCGGGTGCTGGAGCAGGGCCTGGGCGGCGGGGCCGTCGCGGTGACCGAAGTCGAAGAGGCCGGTGCCGACGGCGGTGTGGACGTGGCCCTCCCGGTCGATCCAGCGCAGGGCGCTGGTCTCGGAGTCGGCGATCCACAGCCGGTCCTCGGTGGCCGAGAGCCCCGAGGGCTGTGCGAACCAGGCCTCGGCGGCGGGCCCGTCGACGAGCCCCTCGTTGGTGGTCCCGGCGGCGACCTCGGCGGTCCCGGTCTCCGGGTCGTACGTCCACAGCTGGTGGACGCCGGCCATGGCGATCCACACCTTGCCCTGCCACCAGGCCACGTCCCACGGCGAGGACAGGTCGACCTCGAGGGCGGGCCCGGAGGTGGGAGACCCCTGCCACCACTGCCTGCCGGTACCGGCGACGAGCTCGACGGCGCCGCTCTCCGGGTCGAGGACGCGCAGGGAGTGGTTCACGGTGTCGGCGACGACGACCCTGCCGTCGGGCAGCTGCGCGAGCCCCTGCGGCTCCCGGAAGACGCCCTCGCCGATCCGCCGGACGACGGTCTCGCCGTCGGCGGCGAGCTCGACGAGCTGGTGCCGGGTGGTGTCGGAGACGAGGAGGTTCCCGGAGGGCAGCCGGATCACCTTGCCGGGGAACCGCAGATCGGTGGCGACGGGCTCGGGCGCCACGTACGGCCCGTCCCCGCGCCGCAGCGTCCCCTTGGCCTCGTGCTCGGCCTCCAGCTCCTCGACGAGCGTCCGGATCGCGTTGGCGTGCCCCTCACCTGCGTGCTGGGCGACGACGTAGCCCTCGGGGTCGATCACGACGAGCGTCGGCCAGGCGCGCACGGCGTACTGCTTCCAGGTCGCGAGCTCGGGGTCGTCCAGTACGGGATGGTGCACCTCGTACCGCTCGACGGCGTCGACGACGGCCTGGTGCTCGGCCTCGTGCACGAACTTCGGCGAGTGCACCCCGACGATCACGAGCGTGTCGCGGTGCTTCTCCTCCAGGTCACGGAGCTCGTCGAGGACGTGCAGGCAGTTCACGCAGCAGAAGGTCCAAAAATCGAGCAGAACGATCTTTCCTCGCAGGTCGGCGAGGGTCAGATCGTCTCCTCCCGTGTTCAGCCAGCCACCCTTGCCGATCAGCTCGGGGGCGCGGACACGGGCACGGCGGGGCGCGGGCGCGGGCGCGGAGTCGTTCATGGGTCAAGGGTGCCGTACGGGTGGAAAGTGGGGGCCGGGTGGGGCGGGGGCGCGTGTCCAGGGGTGGGGCGGAGGCGGGGGCTGGTGAGCATGACGGACATGGTGGAGCACCTTGTCGGATCATCGGATTATTGCTGCCATCGGGTGAGCAGGAGGCTCCTGGTGGTGCTGCTCGTCCTGCTGCCCGTCGCACCCTGCCTGACCCTCCCGGCAGCCTCCGCACGGGCCGGCGGGGTCGGGAACGGGGACCTGGAACTCACCGTGACCCTGAACGGCCGGGAGAACAGCTGGCGGCGGCCGCCCGCCGCCCGGGTCGGCGGGCAGGTCGTGAAGCGGTACCGCCTCGTCAACCACGGGGAGGCGGACCTGTACGGGGTGCGGGTCGTCGACCCCCAGGTCCCCGCCGGGTCCGTGCGCTGCCCGGCCGAGCCGCTCGTCGCGCTCGGGGAGCTGGAGTGTGTCGCCCGTTTCCGGGCGGTGCCCGGACTGCGCCGGGGCACCGTGCGCGCGGAGGGCACCGTCCCCTCGCTCGGTCGGCGGCTCACCGCGACCGCCCGCGCCGGCTACGACGGGATCGCCGGAGCCCTCGGGCTCAGCGAGCGGGTGACCGTCGGGGCCTCGGGCCGGGGCGCGGCCACCGTCACGTACACCGTGACCAACCGCGGCAACCGGCCCCTTCACGCGGTACGGGTCCTGGACACCGCCCTCGGACTGCGCGGCGGCTCCGTGGACTGCGCGGGGCGGCCCGGGACCGTTCCCCTGCTCGCCCCGGGTGCCTCGGTCCCCTGCACGGCCACCGTACGGCGACTCCCCGGCACCCACCGGAGTGCGGGGGTCGCCTCCGGCAGCGACCGGGTGACCACGTACTCACCGGGAGGCAGCCGGGTCGCCGCTCCGACGCTCGTCGCCCGGTCGTCGGCCGAGTTCACGGTGGAGGGGACCCGGAGGGCGGCGGCAGGGGCGGCAGGAGCGGGGGCCTCCCGGAGGGGATCCGCAGGGAATTCCGTGGGGGAGTCCGTTGGGGAGTCCGTACAGGGGACGGGGACGGCGGGGACGGGGACAGGGACGGCGGCAGGGTCGGTGCCGGGTGCGCCTGGCGTATCGGTCCCGGGGGCCGCGGGGGCTCCCGCGGCCGGAGCAGGGGCCGGAACCGGACCGGGAGCCGCCCCGGCGGTGGGCGCCAGGGCCGGGGCCGGGGCCGCCGCGCCTGGGGCCGCCGGAGCAGGGGCCGGAGCCGTACCGGGTGCCGCCGCGCCCGGGGCCGCCGGGGCGGGAGCCGCCGCCCCTGGGGCCGCCGGGCCCGCGGCTGGCGTACCCGGAGCCGGCGCCTTGCCTCCGGCAGCCGTTCCCCCCGGGGCCGTACCACCGGGCGCCGTGCCCCCCGCCGCCCTGGACCCGGTCCTGCCCGTCGGACCGCCCGGCGCCGGGGACGGCACCGGGACCGAAGCCCGTACCGACGCCGGGGTCGGCGGCATCGACTCCGGCGTCAGTCCTCCCGTCGCCCGTCGCGCCGCCGCCCTCGACTCCGAGGGCTTCCTGGGGCGTCTGCGGCGGCGGGGGCGGGAGGCGGGTGAGCTCGGCGTCGTGACGATGCTGCTGCTGCTCCTGATCCCCGCGGCCGTCGCGGCCGCCCTCCTCGGCAACCGGCGGAGCTGACCGTGGCCCTGTTCGAAACGCTCGTCGTCGTCCTCGGCGTCGCGCTCGCCGCCGCCCTCGGCGTCTTCGTCAAGACCAAGCTCTTCCCGCTCGGCGAGGACGAGGAGGACCGCGAGGACGTCGCCGAGTACATCGCCATGATGGTGTCGGTCCTCTACGCCGTCGTCCTCGGCCTCTGCCTGGTCTCCGTCTGGGACACCCGTTCCGCCGCGGACGACCACGTACAGGCCGAGGCGAGCGCCCTCCACCAGATGTATCTGCTCGCGGACGCGCTCCCCGCCGACCGGCGGCAGCCGCTGCGCGACGCGGCCCGGACGTACGCCGGTCATGTCGTCGACGTCGAATGGCCGGTGATGGCGGCGCGCGAGCCGCTCGACATGTCCGGCTGGCGGCTCCTCGAAGACCTGCGGCGGGCCGGCGAGGTGGGGGACTCCGCGAAGGTGCCCCAGCAGATCGCCGCCCAGGAGGTCCTCGCCCAGCTCGGCTACGTCGACGACGCGCGGCGCGGCCGGGAGGCGGCGGCGCAGGAACGGCTCTCCCCCGTGCTGTGGGCGGGTCTGATCATCGGCGGCTCGCTGACGCTGGCGTTCATGTTCCTCTTCGGGATCAGGAGGAGCACGACCCATGTGGTGATGGTGATGGGCCTGGCGGGCTTCATCGCCTTCACCGTGCTGCTGATCCATCAGCTCGACTCGCCGTTCGGGCCGGTGCTCGGGGCGACCCCGGACGCGTTCACCCGCTACTTCGGGTGAGATCTCGGGGAGGGCCCAGGGGGTCTCAGGGTGCTTCGGGGAAGACTTCAGGGGGGCTTCAGGGGCGACTTCAGGTGAGAAGGCGTCCGCACCGGGCAGGCATACCACCGTGAAATATCTCGTACGGGACAAGATCTTCGCGATCGGTGACGACTACTGGATCGAGGACGAGCAGGGCCGCCACGCCTTCCTCGTCGACGGAAAGGCGCTGCGGCTGCGCGACACCCTGGAGCTGAAGGACCCCGACGGGCAGGTCCTGATCACACTGCGGCAGAAGATGTTCAGCCTGCGGGACGCCATGACCATCGAGCGCGACGAGCGGCCGCTCGCGACCGTCCGCCGAAGACGGCTCTCGCTGCTGCGCAACCACTACCGGGTGACGCTCGTCGAGGGCACCGAGCTGGACGTCAGCGGCCGGATCCTGGACCGGGAGTTCACCGTCGAGTACGAGGGCGAACTCCTGGCCCACATCTCCCGGCAGTGGTTCCACGTCCGCGAGACGTACGCGGTGAACGTGGTCCGCGAGGACGCGGACGCCGCCCTGCTCGTCGCCGTGGCGGTGTGCGTGATCCGCATGGCCGAGCGGGAGCGGGAGGACTAGGGGGGCCTGGAGAGCGAGAGGGCTAGAGGGCCTTCTGGAGGGCCTGTTCCAGATCCGTCCACAGGTCCTCGACGTGTTCGATGCCGACCGAGATCCTGACCGTGCCGGGACCGATCCCCGCCGCCGTCAGGGCCTCCGCGTCGAGCTGGTGGTGGGAGGTGGAGGCCGGGTGCATCACCAGGGTCTTCACATCGCCGAGGGAGACGCTGAGGGAGGCGAGCCGTACCGCCTCGACGAAGGTGCGGCCGGCCTCCCGGCCGCCCGCGAGGTCGACCGAGATCACCCCGCCGCCCCCGCCGGGCAGCAGTCGTTCGGCGATCTCCCGGTCCGGGTGGTTCGCGAGCGCCGGGTGGCGTACGGCCTCGACGGCGGGGTGCGCGGCGAGCCGGGCCGCGAGGTCGGCGGCGCTCGCGCACTGGCGCTCCATGCGCAGGGACAGGGTCTGCATGCCGCGCAGGGTGAGCCAGGCGGCGAACGGGTCGGTGGACGCGCCCTGTTCGACGGCGTGGTGGCGGATCCTGCCGTACAGCTCGGTGTCCTTGAAGACGGCGACACCGCCGAGCACGTCCGCGTGCCCGGCCAGGTACTTGGTGGCGGAGTGGACGACGATGTCGGCGCCGTGGTCGAGAGGGCGGCAGAGGAGCGGTGAGGCGAAGGTGTTGTCGACGGCGACGGGCACTCCGGCCTCGGCGGCGACGGCGGCGAGCGCGGGCAGGTCGGAGACGCGGGTGGTCGGGTTGGCGATGGTCTCCAGGTAGAGGAGCCGGGTCTCGGGGCGCAGGGCCGCCCGTACCTCCTCCGGGTCGGTGCCGGAGACGTAGGTGACGTCGACGCCCCAGCGGGTGGCGAGGTCGGTGAGGACCGCGTACGTCCCGCCGTACAGGCAGCTCTGGGCGATCACGTGGTCGCCGCTGGAGAGCAGGCCGAGGAGGACGGCGTTGACGGCGCCCATGCCGGAGGCGAAGGAGAGGCCGGCGGCGCCGCCTTCGAGGCGGGCGACGGCGTCCTCCAGGGTGCGGACGGTGGGATTGCCGAGGCGACTGTAGAGGAAGGCGTCCGCGGTGGTGAAGGCGGTGGCGAGGGCGTCGGCGGAGTCGAAGGCGAAGACGTGGCCCTGGTGGAGGGGGACGCCGAGGGGCCTGCTGCCCGTGATCTCGACGTGCGGCGGGTGGACGGCGAGGGTCTCGGGACGCACCGCCTCCGCACGGATCGTCTCCGCGCGAGGGGAAGGGGAGGCAGAGGACGGGGAGGCAGGGGACGCGGGGGAGGAGGACGCGGGGGAAGGAGACGCGGCTGCGGAGTCGTCGGCGTGGGTCATGAATTCAGTCTGTGGACCCGCCGTTTGCCTTCCCAGTGCCAATCCCGGCAGATTGGTCCGGCAATGGAGCCAATCGACGCGTCCCTCGACGACCTGGTCGCCCGGCTCGGCCGCTGGTCGGCCGGGCGCGGACCGCTGTACCTGCTGCTCGCGGCCCGGCTGCGCCGTCTGATCGACGAGGCCGCGCTGCCGCCGGACACGCTCCTGCCGCCGGACCGGCGGCTCGCGAAGGCCCTGGCCGTGGGCCGTACGACGGTGGTCTCCGCGTACGACACGCTGCGCCAGGAGGGGCGGCTCGTACGGCGGCAGGGCAGCGGGACGCGAGTCGCGCGGGCGGCGCTCGCTCCGGAGGCGCCCCGGGTGAAGGAGACGTCGAACCCGCTGTTCCTGCACCTCCTGGAGGCGCCGGACGACGTGATCCTGCTGAGCTGCGCGGCTCCGACGCAGCCGTCGGCCGAGCTGGCGGAGGCGTACCGCTCGCTCGTCCTGCCCGACGGGGACCTCGGCTACCACCCGGCCGGCCTGGAGGCGCTGCGGACGGCGGTGGCGGCGCGGTACGCGGCGCGGGGGGTACCGACCGGTCCGGAGCAGATCCTGGTCACCACCGGTGCGCAGCAGGGGCTTTCGCTGCTCGCCCGGCTGCTGCTCGCGCCGGGGGACGGGGTGCTCGTGGAGGCGCCGACGTATCCGGGGGCGCTCGACCTGTTCCGGGAGGCGGCCGCCGTACCGCTGCCGGTGGCGGTGGGTCCGGACGGGATCGACGTGGCGGAGGCGGTGCGGGTGATGGAGCGTCACCGTCCGGCGCTGGCATATGTCGTGGCCCGGTTCCAGAACCCGACGGGGGCGGTGCTCCCGCCGCTGGCCGGGCGCCGGCTCGTGGAGGCGGCGAGCGCCCTCGGGGTGCCGCTCGTGGACGACGAGGTCCTCGCGGACCTGGCGTTCGACACCGCGTCACCGCCGGCGCCGTCGCTCTCCTCGTACGGCTACGGCGGGGTGATCGCGGTCGGTTCGCTGAGCAAGGTCGTGTGGGGCGGGCTGCGCATCGGCTGGGTGCGCGGGCCCGCGCCCCTGGTCGCCCGGCTCGCCCGGCTGAAGGCCCTGCACGATCTGGGCTGTGACATGCCGTCCCAACTGGTCGCGACCCGGCTCCTCGACGGCTTCGCGCCCGTGCTCGACGCCCGGCTGCGCGGCCTCCGCGCGGGCCACGCCCACCTCCGCGCCGAGCTGGCGCGGCTGCTCCCGTCCTGGTCCTGCGCCCCGGCGGCCGGTGGCCAGACCCTCTGGGTGCGGCTGCCCCACGGCGACGGCGTTTCCTTCGCCCAGCTCGCCCTCCGGCACGGGGTGGCGGTCCTACCGGGCGCGACGGCCGACGCCCTCGGCGGCAGCGTGCGGCACCTGCGCCTGCACTTCCTGCTGCCGCCGGAGGAGCTCACGGAGGCGGTGCGCAGGCTGGCGGCGGCCTGGGCGGAGTACACGCCGGGCCCGGAACCGGAGCGGGCGTCCCTGCGGGGCATCACGCTCTGAGCGGGTACGTCTGGGCGGGTACGGGAGAGCTCACCTTGCGTCGCACGCTTCACCACGGAAACATACGGCGCGCCTGCAAAGTGATGATCATTCATTCATGGGGGCGCAGCGGCATGGGCTTTGACGAGGACTGGGCCGGGATACGGTCCGGCACGACGGCACAAGACCCGGTCGGTACGCGGCTGAACCAGCTCGACGGCAGCGGCGGAGGTGGCGGCGGCCTTCGGGCGGTGCGTCCGGTCTCGCCACCGCACCAGCAAAGAAAAAAGCCGCGGCAAACACCATCGAGAACGAGCTGGATCCGCGGCGCGGGTGCCGTCGGCGGCGTGGCGGCCACCGCGTACGGCGTGGCCGACCTCGCCACGTACGACACGTACATGGTCAAGGCTGATCCGGCGAAGTTCGCCTCGGACCTCACCGGGACGGCGTTCAGCGCCTCGATGACGGCGCTGACCGTGGCCCCGAACCCGGTCACCCCCGGGCTCGCCGTCGGTACGGGCGTCGCCTACGCCAGCGCGCTGGTCTGGGACAACCACGAGGCCATCAGGAAGGGCATCGAGGAGGCCGGCGACTGGATCGGTGACAAGGCCTCCGACGTGGGGCCCGGGATCGCGGACGGCGCGAAGAAACTGGGCAGTGCGCTGAACCCGTTCGACTGAGCCCGTGGCAGTGGCCGTTACCGTGGCCGCGCCCGTGACCGTGAAGGAATCCGTTCATGCACACCAGCATCACCCCGTTCGACCTCCAGGCGTGGAAGGAGGGGAACCGGCACGACTACCGCGCCGGCTGGAAGGGGGTCTCGCCGGAGTTCGGCGAGATCGTCCTGACCTGTCCCCTGACCCGGACCTCGCCCGAGTCGATCGTCTCGGAGGTGCGCGGCGGGGTGCTCCCGACCACCTCGTACGAGTCGCGCGGGATGCACGCCGAGGGGCTCAAGCTGCCGACCCTGAACCGGTCCACGCTGCGGGTCGGCGACCGGACGGTGTACGTCGACCGGAACCGTTTCGGCGCCACCCTCGAACAGCGCGCCCTGACGATGCGGTACGCGGGCGACCACTACCGGCTCGCGGCCCTCGACAAGAACGGTTACGTCCTGACCCGCCGGGCCGACGACGAGGACCCCGGGGTCACGATCACCGTCCGCGAGTCCGGGCGCGGCAAGAACCGCAGGCTCTCCGTCCAGGCCGCCGGGCGCGCCGAGGGCGGGGACCTGGCCCTCGCACTGATCTTCGCGGGCGTCGACCGCTCCGTCCTGACGCGGGTCGGTGCGGTGAAGGCGGGCCTCTCCCGCGCCACCCACTTCTGGACCGAGTCCCAGTACTGAAGTCCATGGCGCCCGCCGAGGCGCGGCTGCGGGACCGCGGGCTCACGAACGGGGCCGGGGAGCCGTCCGCGCTCCTGCCGCCCCTGATGCGGACCCTCGCGCAGCCGTCCGTGATCGTCTCTCTGGAGGCGGGCGGGCGGCGGGCGGCCCTCCCGCTCAGCGCCGGTCCGGTCCGGCCGGCGCCGGTCCGCTCAGCGTCGATCCGGTCCGGTCAACGCCAATCCGGTCACTGCGCTCGGATCCGCCTCGGCGTCGCGACTCCGAGCGCCCGGTCCTTCAGGGCCGGGAACTGTTCGCGGGTCGTGGTGACCTTCGCCGGGTCGAGGTCGACCCGGAGGATCTCCTCGTCCGGGCCCGCCTCCGCCAGCACCTCGCCCCAGGGGTCGACGACGATCGAGTGGCCGGCCTGCTCCACGCCCGCGTGGGTGCCCGCCGTGCCGCAGGCGAGGACGTACGCCTGGTTCTCGACGGCGCGTGCCTGGGCGAGGAGGGTCCAGTGGGCGCGGCGGCGGGCGGGCCAGCCGGCCGGGACGACGAACGCCTGGGCTCCGGCGTCGACGAGCCCGCGGAAGAGTTCGGGGAAGCGCAGGTCGTAGCAGGTGCCGACGCCGACGGTCAGGTGCGGCAGGTCGACGGTGACCAGGTCCTCGCCGGCCGCCATCATCACCGCCTCGCCCTTGTCGAAGCCGAAGCGGTGGATCTTGCGGTAGGAGGCGGCGAGTTCGCCGTCGGGGGAGAGGACGAGCGAGGTGTTGTAGAGGGCGCCGCCCTCCGCCTCGACGAAGGAGCCGGCGTGCAGCCAGACCCCGGCGTCGCGGGCCGCCGCGGCCATCGCCCGGTGGGTGGGGCCGTTCAGCGGCTCGGCCTCGGCGGCGAAGGACTCGTACGCGAAGGCCCCCATGGGCCACAGTTCCGGCAGGACGACGAGGTCGGCGCGGTCGGATTCCTCCCGTACGAGACGCGCCACGCGGGTGCGCCGGGCGTCGACCGGTTCGTCCTGGTCTACCGCGATCTGGATCAGCGAGGCGCGCACACTACCACCGTCCTGGCATTCGAGCCGTCAACACCGGCCTACGATCGTCACACGAAAGCACTGCCGGGGTGCCTTCGGGCAGCGTAACTTAGCGTCCGAGCCTCCCACCCAGTCGTGTTATTCAGCCCGCGCACCGAAGAACCGCCGAGGGGTCCCGTGACCGTCCATCCCAGCCTCCAGAACTACGCCGACGCCTGGACCCACTCCATCGAGGCGATAGCCGAGCTGGTGCAGCCGCTCGTGGAGGGCGAGTGGAACCGGCCGACACCGTGCATCGGCTGGTCGGTACGGGACATCGTCTCCCATGTGATCGGCATGGAGACGGAGATGCTCGGCGATCCGCGGCCGATCCACTCCCTGCCGCGCGACCTGTACCACGTACGCAGTGACTTCGCGCGCTACATGGAGGTCCAGGTCGATGTGCGGCGGCACCACACCGCGCCGGAGATGACCTCGGAGCTGGAGTACATCCTCATCCGCCGGGCCCGTCAGCTCCGCAACGAGAACCGCTCCCCCGAGCACCTGATCCGCGCGCCCCTCGGCGCCGAGCAGTCCCTGGAACTGGCGTACCGGATGCGCGCCTTCGACGTGTGGGTGCACGAGCAGGACCTGCGGGTCGCGCTCGGCGTGCCGGGCAACCTGGACTCGGCGGGCGCGCACGTGACGCGGGACGTGCTGCTCGAAGCGCTGCCGAAGGTGGTCGCCAAGGACGCGGGGGCGCCCGCCTCCTCGGCGGTGGTCGTGGACGTGAGCGGCCCGGTGGAGTTCCTGCGGACGGTGCGGGTCGACGCGGAGGGCCGGGGTTCGGTCGACGGCGCGCCCTCGCTGGGCCCCGCGGTGACGCTCGCGACGGACTGGGAGACGTATGTGCGCCTCGCCTGCGGCCGGGTCCGGCCGGCCGACGTGGCCGACCGGGTCAAGGTGGAGGGCGACGAGCAGCTGGCGCGGGCGATCCTCGACAACTTCGCGGTGACGCCCCGCTAGCACCCGCTATACGGGGACGTGGACGGCCTCCACCCGGCTGGCGACGAGCCGTTCCCGTTCCCTGCGGTGGGTGCGGGCCTTGAGGCGCAGGATCTGGACGACGCCGAGGGCCTCCAGGACGAAGACGGACGAGAACGCGATCCGGTAGTTGTCACCGGTCGCGTCGAGCAGCACGCCCACGGCGAGCAGCGTCGTCATCGAGGCCACGAAGCCGCCCATGTTGACGATGCCGGACGCGGTGCCCTGGCGCTCCGGCGGGTTCGCCGGGCGGGCGAAGTCGAAGCCGATCATCGAGGCCGGTCCACAGGCGCCGAGGACCAGGCAGAGGGTGACGAGCAGCCACATCGGCGCGTGGTCGCCGGGGTACGCGAGGGTGCTCGCCCACAGCAGGGCGGTCGCGGCGACCGTGCCGAGGGCGAGCGGGGCGCGGGCCGCGTGGTGGCGGGCGATGATCTGCCCGTACGCGAGGCCGACGACCATGTTCGAGAGGACGACCAGGGTGAGCAGACCCCCGGCGGCCGACCGGGAGAGGCCCTGCGCCTCGACGAGGTAGGGCAGTCCCCAGAGCAGCAGGAAGACCATCGCGGGGAACTGGGTGGTGAAGTGCACCCACAGGCCGAGCCGGGTGCCCGGCTCCCGCCAGGACGCGGCGATCTGGCGGCGGACGTAGGCGGCGCCCGCGTGGGTGGCCGGCTGGGGCTGGTGTCCCTCGGGGTGGTCCTTGAGGAAGAGCAGCAGCAGGACGAGGACGAGGACGCCCGCGAGGGAGCTGCCGACGAAGGTGGTCGTCCAGCCGAGGCCCTGCAGGGAGCGGGCGATGAAGACGGTGGAGACCAGGTTGCCGGCCATGCCGAAGAGGGCGGCGACCTGGCCGATGAGCGGGCCGCGGCGGGCCGGGAACCAGCGGCTGCCGAGCCGCAGGACGCTGATGAAGGTCATGGCGTCGCCGCACCCGAGGAGGGCGCGGGAGGCGAGCGCCGTGCCGTACGTGGGGGAGAGCGCGAAGCCCAGCTGTCCGAGGGTGAACAGGACGACGCCGAGGACGAGGACCTTCTTCGTGCCGAGCCGGTCGACCATGAGGCCGACGGGTATCTGCATGCCCGCGTAGACGAGCAGCTGGAGGATGGAGAAGGTGGAGAGCGCGGAGGCGTTGACGTCGAAGCGCGCGGCGGCGTCGAGTCCGGCGACACCGAGGGACGTACGGAAGATGACGGCGACGAAGTAGACGGCGACGCCGACGCCCCAGACGAGGGCGGCGCGGCGGCCGCCGGGCGGGTCGCCGGGGAGGGTGGCGGCGGATCCGTGGCCGCTCCGGCCGCTGCCGTTTCTCCTGTCACGCGCCTTCCGGCTGTCACGGCCCTTCCGGTCGTCACGGTCCTTCCGGCTCTCACGGTCCTTCCGGTCGTCGCCGCTCACCGGTCCTCGCCCCTGACCAGGACCTTGACCCAGCTGAGGTGCTGGCGGACGCAGTGCGCGGCGCCCTCCGCGTCACCGGCCTTGATCCGGTCGAGGATCTCGGCGTGCTCGGTGATGTTCTTGGCGACGCGCTCGGGATGGGACTGCATCACGGCGACGCCCATGCGCAGCTGGCGGTCGCGGAGCTGGTCGTAGAGGCGGGAGAGGATCTGGTTGCCGGCGTGGCTGACGATCTCGGCGTGGAAGCAGCGGTCGGTGACGGCGACTTCGGCGAGGTCACCGGCCTCGGCGCGGCGCTGCTGCTCCTCCAGGAGCTCTTCGAGCCGCTCGACGAGCGAGGCGGGCGCGGGCACGGCCCGGCGGACGGCGAACTCCTCGACGAGCAGCCGGGTCTCGACGACATCGGCGATCTCCTGGGCGGAGACGGCGAGGACGAGGGCGCCCTTCTTCGGGTAGAGCCTGAGCAGCCCTTCCATCTCCAGCTTGAGCAGCGCCTCGCGGACGGGTGTCCGCGACACCCCGACGGCGAGGGCGAGTTCACCCTCGGTGAGGAGGGTGCCTCCCTCGTAGCGCCGGTCGAGTACGGCCTGCTTGACGTGCGCGTAGACACGGTCGGCGGCAGGGGGCCGCTTCGTGGGCTGCGGGGCTGGGGCGGACGGCATGCGCACAGAATAGATACAACAGAGGTGCAACAGACAGCCTCGTCCGGATCCTGGACTCCTTACCGGAGCCGGAAGTCGCATCCGACAAGAAACGTCCGGCGGTGGCCTCGGCCACCGCCGGACGTTTCACGTGAAACAGACGAACGTGAGCACTACGCCCAGGTGATCAGGCGCTTCGGCTGCTCCAGGATCGCGGCGACGTCCGCCAGGAACTTGGAGCCGAGCTCGCCGTCGACCAGTCGGTGGTCGAAGGAGAGGGCCAGCGTGGTGACCTGACGCGGCTTCACCTTGCCCTTGTGGACCCACGGCTGGAGCTTGATCGCACCGACCGCGAGGATCGCGGACTCGCCGGGGTTGAGGATGGGCGTACCGGTGTCGACGCCGAAGACGCCGACATTGGTGATGGTGAAGGTGCCGCCCTGCATCGCCGCCGGGGTCGTCTTCCCCTCGCGGGCGGTGGAGATCAGCTCACTCAGGGACGCCGAGAGCTCGGGCAGGGTCTGCGCGTGCGCGTCCTTGATGTTCGGCACGAGCAGACCGCGCGGGGTGGCCGCGGCGATGCCCAGGTTCACGTAGTGCTTGAGGACGATCTCCTGCGCCGCTTCGTCCCAGGCCGCGTTGATCTCCGGGTTGCGCTTGACCGCGACCAGGACGGCCTTGGCGATGAGGAGCAGCGGGTTGACCCGCAGGCCCGCCATGTCCTTGTCGGCCTTGAGTTCCTCGACCAGCTTCATCGTGCGCGTGATGTCGAAGGTCACGAACTCGGTGACGTGCGGGGCGGTGAAGGCCGAACCGACCATCGCCGCCGCCGTGGCCTTCCGTACGCCCTTGACGGGCACACGGGTCTCCCGGGCGTCGGTCGACCCGAAGGTCTGCGCGACGGGCGCGGGTGCCGCGGCCTGTGCGGGCGCCGCAGCCTGGGCCGGGGCCGCCACGGGCGTCGGGGCCGGAGCCTCGACGGCCGGCGCGGGCGCCGGAGCGGCCGCCGCGTGGACGTCCTCACGGGTGATGACCCCGTCCGGGCCGGTCGGGGTGACCGTCGCCAGATCGACGCCGAGGTCCTTCGCGAGCTTCCGGACCGGCGGCTTGGCGAGCGGCCTGGCGGCGGCCGGCGCGTGCCCGTTGAGCTGCTCCGGTACGGAGACGGCGACGGGTGCCGCGGGGGCGGGTGCCACCGGGGCGGGTGCCACGGGGGCGGCGGCGGCCGGGGCCGTGCCCGTCGGCGCCTTGCGCGCACGGCGCTTGGTGGAGCTGGCGGCCACGCCGTAGCCGACGAGGACGGGCTGGCGGCCCTTCGGCTCCTCCTCCCCCTCGACCGGCGCGGGCGCGGGTGCGGCGGCTGCCGGAGCGGCCTCGGCCGCCGGAGCCTCGGGCGCCGCCCCGCCGCCGACGTTCACCGAGATGATGACCTGGCCGACGTCGACCGTCGTCCCCTCGGGGAAGCACAGCTCGTGGACGGTGCCGTCGAAGGGGATCGGCAGCTCGACCGCGGCCTTGGCCGTCTCCACCTCGCACACGACCTGCCCGTCGGTGACCGTGTCACCGGGCTGGACGTACCACTTGAGGATCTCGGCCTCGGTCAGGCCCTCGCCCACGTCGGGCATCTTGAATTCGTGGATCGTCACGGTGCTCTCCTCAGTACGCCAGCGAGCGGTCGACGGCGTCGAGCACGCGATCGAGACCCGGCAGGTACTCCTCCTCCAGGCGCGCCGGCGGATACGGCGCGTGGTAGCCGCCGACCCGCAGGACGGGGGCCTCCAGGTGGTAGAAGCAGCGCTCGGTGATCCGGGCGGCGATCTCCGCGCCGGAGCCGAAGAAGACGGGCGCCTCGTGGACCACGACCAGGCGGCGGGTCTTCTCGACCGAGGCCTGGATGGTGTCGAAGTCGAGCGGTGAGATGGAGCGCAGGTCCACGACCTCGACCGACTTGCCCTCCTCGGCGGCGACGGCGGCCGCCTCCAGGCAGGTCTTCACCATCGGGCCGTAGGCGGCGAGGGTGAGGTCCGTGCCCTCGCGGGCGACACGGGCCCTGTGCAGCTCGCCGGGGAAGGCCTCGGTGTCGACCTCTCCCTTGTCCCAGTAGCGGCGCTTGGGCTCGAAGAAGATGACCGGGTCGTCGCTCTGGATCGCCTGCTGGAGCATCCAGTAGGCGTCGGAGGAGTTCGCCGGGGTGACGACCTTGAGGCCCGCGACGTGCGCGAAGAGCGACTCGGGGGACTCGGAGTGGTGCTCGACCGCACCGATGCCGCCGCCGTACGGGATGCGGATGACGACCGGCATCTTCACCGTGCCGAGCGAACGGGCCCGCATCTTCGCCAGCTGGGTGACGATCTGGTCGTACGCCGGGAAGACGAAGCCGTCGAACTGGATCTCCACGACCGGCCGGTAGCCGCGCAGGGCGAGGCCGATCGCGGTGCCGACGATGCCGGACTCGGCGAGCGGGGTGTCGACGACCCGGTCCTCGCCGAAGTCCTTCTGCAGGCCGTCGGTGATCCGGAAGACGCCGCCGAGCTTGCCGACGTCCAGGCCCATGATGACGACCTTGGGGTCGGTCTCCAGGGCCTTGCGCAGCGACTCGTTGAGCGCCTTCGCGAGAGGAAGATTCTGAACAGCCATGGTTACTCGCCCTCTCCGGCCGCGAAGGACGCCTGGTAGGCGGCGAACTGCGCGCGCTCCTCGTCGACGAGCGCGTGCCCGTCCGCGTACGTGTGGTCGAAGATCGCCATGTGCTCCGGTACGGGCATGGCGCGGACGGCCTCGCGGACGCTCTTGCCGAGCGCCTCGCTCTCCGCCTCCAGCTCCTCGAAGAAGGCCGCGTCGGCGTGGCCCTCGTTCTCCAGGTACGTCTTCAGACGCAGGATCGGGTCCTTGGCCTCCCACTCCGCGCGCTCCGCGTCACGGCGGTAGCGCGTCGGGTCGTCGGAGGTGGTGTGGGCGCCCATGCGGTAGGTGAACGCCTCGACGAGGGTCGGGCCCTCGCCGCGGCGGGCACGCTCGAGGGCCGAACGGGTCACGGCCAGACAGGCCAGGACGTCGTTGCCGTCGACACGGACACCGGGGAATCCGAAGCCACTGGCCCGCTGGTAGAGCGGGACGCGCGTCTGCTTCTCGATGGGCTCGGAAATGGCCCACTGGTTGTTCTGGCAGAAGAACACGACGGGGGCGTTGTAGACCGCGGAGAAGACGAACGACTCGTTGACGTCACCCTGGCTGGAGGCGCCGTCACCGAAGTACGCGAGCACGGCGGAATCCGCGCCGTCCTTGGCGATACCCATGGCATAGCCGGTGGCGTGCAGGGTCTGCGAACCGAGAACGATCGTGTACAGATGGAAATTGTTGCTGTTGGGATCCCAGCCACCGTGGTTCACACCACGGAACATTCCCAGCAGATTCGTCGGATCGACGCCACGGACCCACGCGACACCGTGCTCGCGATAGGTGGGAAAGACGTAGTCGTCGTCCCGCAGGGCACGGCCCGAACCGATCTGGGCCGCCTCCTGGCCGAGCAGCGACGCCCACAGGCCCAGCTCGCCCTGACGCTGCAGCGAGGTGGCCTCGGCGTCGAAGCGACGGGTGAGCACCATGTCGCGGTAGAGACCGCGCAGCTCCTCGGCGCTCAGGTCGATGTCGTAGTCGGGGTGCTGGACGCGCTCTCCCTCGGGCGTCAGCAGCTGGACGAGCTCGGGCTCCGTGGCTTCCGCCCCGGCGCGCGCGCTGGTCTTCTTGGTGGTGCTCGTGCTGGCGCTTGCGGTGCGCTTGGTGCCGCTGCTGCGTCGCGTCGTCTTGCGCGCGGCAGTGCTCTCCACGGTCACGTGCGTGCTCCTCCGTCGGTCCGGCCTCCGGGTTCGCCGGGAAGGCCAGTGCGGCTCTCCGCCTTATCCGTACCCTTCGCACGGGGTGGGTGCGACGCGGCCGGGGTCGGGCGTGACAGGTGCCCCGGCGAGCGCCCTGTCATAGGCACGTTACCCACAGCGTGCCATTCCTGCGAAACCCCACTTGACCTGCGATTTTGCTTGGATTTCCAAGTAAATCGAGAAAAGTGGGAACAGCGGCTGGTCAGCGCGTCGGCAACGGCCGAGAGGGCCGCCGGAACATCCGGCACGTTATCCCGCGCACCCCGGGCACGGGAAGAGCCAATATGTGAGACTGACCGCGTGCGCGAAGAAGGAAAAATCCGGGTATTTCTGCTGGACGACCATGAAGTGGTCCGGCGCGGCGTCCACGAGCTGCTCTCCGTGGAGGACGACATCGAGGTGGTCGGCGAGGCCGGGACGGCGGCGGACGCGCTGGTCAGGATCCCCGCGACCCGTCCCGACGTCGCGGTGCTCGACGTCCGGCTGCCGGACGGCAGCGGGGTCGAGGTGTGCCGCGAGATCCGTTCGCGGGACGAGGACGTCAAATGCCTGATGCTCACCTCGTACGCGGACGACGAGGCGCTGTTCGACGCGATCATGGCCGGGGCCTCGGGTTACGTCCTCAAGGCCATCCGGGGCAACGAACTGCTGAGCGCCGTACGGGACGTGGCGGCCGGCAAGTCGCTGCTCGACCCGGTGGCGACCGCCCGTGTCCTGGAGCGGCTGCGCGACGGCAACAACCCGAAGGGTGACGACAAGCTCGCCAATCTGACGGAGCAGGAGCGCAGGATCCTGGACCTGATCGGCGAGGGCCTCACCAACCGGGTCATCGGCGAGCGGCTGCACCTCGCGGAGAAGACCATCAAGAACTACGTCTCCAGCCTGCTGTCGAAGCTGGGCATGGAGCGGCGCTCGCAGGCCGCGGCGTACGTGGCACGGCTCCAGGCGGAGCGCCACTGAGGGGCTTGGGGCCGGAGAGCGCCGCTGAGGCGTTCCCGGGACCTCGGGACCTACGTCCCGGCGGAAGCGGGGCAGGGGTCCCTTTTCCGGCACGGTGCCGGTGACGGAGAGTGGATTCCATGTCCACCGACGAGATCCGCGCCATCGAGCTGCTCAACCGCGTGTCGTACGGCCGGGTGGCGACGAACATGCGGGCGATGCCGTTCGTCGCCCCCGCCCGGCACATCGTGGTCGACGGCCGTGTCCTGCTCCGGATGCACCGGGGGCTCGACTACCACCGCGCCTGCAACGGCAGTGTCGTCGCGTACGGCGCGGACAACTTCAACTCCGGGTCCGAGAACCTCTGGTCCGTGCAGTTCACCGGCACGGCCGAGATCGTCGAACCGACCGAGGAGGAGCTCGCCGCCTTCGGGCCCGAGCCGGAGCTGGTGGACGGCGAGGCCTTCGCGGCCGTCCACATGCGGATCGAACCGCAGTTCGTGACGGTGCACGCGCTCGACTACGCGAGTGAGAGGCCGATGCCCCGGCCCGCCGCCCACTCCACGGGGCGACACCTCCGCCACGTAGCGTGATCTAACATCTGGCGGGTGCCGCGCTCATCTGAACCGCTCACCCGGCCGACCGCCCCACCGGCCGCCACCCACCGCCCCGAGAACACCCGACCCACCGCCGTGCCCGCCCGGCGGGGTGGTGTCTCTCCCGGTCCGCACGGCGTCGCGCCCGCCCCACCCGTCGGCGCGCTGCTGCGCCGCCACCGGCACGCCGGCGAGCCGCTGGCCTGCGTGCCCGTCGCCGAGGGGCTGCTCAACCGGGGTTTCCGGCTCTCCACCACCCGCGGCACCTACTTCCTCAAGCAGCACCTGGACGCCCCCACCGCCGACCGTGCCACCATCGCCCGTCAGCACCGAGCCACCCAGCGGCTGCACGCCCTCGGCCTGCCCGTCGCCCCGCCGCTGCCCGACGCCACCGGCCGTACGGTCGCCGTCATCGGCGGCCACTGCTACGCCCTGCACCCCTGGGTCGACGGCCGCCACCGCGACGGCGCCCAGCTCTCCACCGGCTGCTCCCGGCGCCTCGGCACGCTGCTCGGGCAGGTCCACACCGCCCTGGACCGGGTGATGGAGCCCCCGGGGCCCGACGGGACGCCCGAGGGCGCCGACGACGGCGTCCGCGCGAGCGCCGACCTCCAGGACACCTTCCGGGCCATCGACGAACTGATCCGCCTCGCCCGCGCGCACCGCCCCCACGACAGCTTCGACGCACTCGCCGAGCACCGGCTCAGGGAGCGGCGCCGGCTGCTCGCCCAGCACGCCCACCACCGCCCGCCGCCCGCCGCCGCCGCGGGCTGGGTGCACGGCGACTTCCACCCGCTGAACCTGCTCTACCGGGGCGCGGAACCCGCCGCGATCGTCGACTGGGACCGGCTCGGGGTCCGCCCCAGGGCCGAGGAGGCGGTCAGGGCCGCCGCCATCTTCTTCGTACGGCCCGGGGGCGAGCTGGCCCTGGACAAGGTGCGGGCGTACGCGCGCGCGTACCGCCGGGCGACGGGTGCCGACCGCGCCGAGCTGGCGGCGGCGGCGCACCGGGTGTGGTGGGAGCGGCTGAACGACTTCTGGACCCTGCGCTGGCGCTACCAGCTGCACGACCGAAGGGCCGACCCGCAGTTTCCCGCGGTGTCGGCCCTGGCGGTCTGGTGGACCCGTGAGTACGCGTCGGTGCGCGACGCGTTCACCGGCTGAGCGGCCGGCGCCGCCCGGAGGACGGAGCCGCCGGGCACGGACGCCGGGGACGGTCGCCGGGCGTGAGCGCCGGGCACGGACGCCGGAGACGGTCGCCCGACGCGTCAGCCGACCTGGGGGTCGACGACCGGCGGCGTCGTGCCGGTGTTGCCGTTGTTGCCGCCGGTGGGCTCGCCGCCGCCCGTCGTCTCACCGCCGGTGGGCTCGCCGCCGCCCGTCGTCTCACCGCCGGTCGGCTCGCCCGTCGGCTCCGTCGGCGTGCCCGTGGTCTCGGTGGGCGCGGTGGTCGTCGGCTCCGTGGGTTCCTGGGTCGACGGCTCGGTGGTGGGGTCCGGCGGCACGTACGTCGTCTCCGGCGGCCAGGGGGCCTGGCTCTGGCCGCCACCGGACGTGCCCGGGTCCTGCGTCTGCTCCTCGGTGGTCTCCTGCGAGGGGGTGGGCTCCTCGGAGACCGTCGACGGGGACTTGCTGACGGTCGGCGTGATGACGCCCGTCTCCCCGCCCTTCTTGCCCGTCTGGTCGAGGGCGAAGACGACACCGGCGACGACCGCGATCAGCGCGAGCGCCGCGAACAGCCACATCTTGCCGCGGCCGCCACTGCCGCCGCCCTGCGGGCCGTAGGCCCCGTCCTGGCCGTAACCGCCGGTGCCGACCGTGCCCGCGTCGTAGCCGCCGTACCCGCCGTCCTCCGGGTTGACCGGCGGAAGGATCGGTCCCTGCGAGGTCTCGCCGTGCGCCGGGTGACCCATGGCGGTCGTCGCGGCCATGCCGCCGACCGGGGTGTACCCGCCGTCGTGCGCCTCGACCGGTCCGGTGTTCCAGGTGCCGGTGTGACCGCCCTGCTGCTGGAGCATCTGCAGCCCGTACTGAATGAGGCCGCGCATCTCCTCGGCGCTCTGGAACCGGTCGTCCGGGTCCTTCGCGAGCGAGCGCATCACCAGGCCGTCGAGCTCCGGCGGCACGGAGTGCGTGACGTCGGACGGCGGGACCGGCACGTCCTGGACGT
The DNA here is from genome assembly GCF_042716635.1 of Streptomyces sp. NPDC058664. Taxonomy (NCBI): domain Bacteria; kingdom Bacillati; phylum Actinomycetota; class Actinomycetes; order Kitasatosporales; family Streptomycetaceae; genus Streptomyces; species Streptomyces sp. NPDC058664. The sequence goes on from NZ_JBHXRW010000012.1 coordinate 109,741, forward strand.
GCTGGTACACGACGGACAGCGGGGTCTCGCCGGTGAAGGGGGGCCGCAGCGCGAGGAGTTCGTAGAGGAGGCAGCCCGTCGCGTACAGGTCGGAGCGGTGGTCGACGGCCTTGCCGAGCGCCTGCTCGGGGGAGAGGTACTGCGGGGTGCCCATGACCATGCCGGTCTGGGTCATCGTCGACTGCGCGCCGTGCAGGGCACGGGCGATGCCGAAGTCCATGACCTTGACGGCGCCGCCGTGGGTGATGATCACGTTCGCCGGCTTGATGTCGCGGTGCACGATGCCGTGCTGGTGCGAGTAGGCCAGCGCCTCCAGGACTCCGGAGACGATGATCAGGGCCTGCTCGGGCCCGGGGGCCTCGGCGCTGAGCAGCAGCTCGCGGATGGTGCGGCCCTCGACCAGCTCCATCACGATGTACGGCACGGGCCGGCCGGCCACGAGGTCCTCGCCGGAGTCGTACACGGCGACGATGGCGTGGTGGTTGAGCCCGGCGACGGACTGCGCCTCGCGGGTGAAGCGGGCCTTGGAGACCGGGTCCTCGGCGAGGTCGGCGCGCAGCAGCTTCACGGCGACGGTGCGGCCGAGCCGTACGTCCTCGGCGGCGAACACCTCCGCCATGCCGCCGCGGCCCAGTCGGTGGGTCAGGCGGTAGCGCCCGTCGCCGACGACTCCGCCGACGCCCCAGGACTCCGCCGACGCGTCCGGCACACCGCCACCTGATCCGGATTCGGGTGCCATCAGTCCTCGCCGTCGTCTGTCGTGCCGTGTCCAGTCGTCACGCTACAGGCTCCGTACGACACCACGGTCCGAGATGGACCGGCCATCCAACCCCGCCCACGTACACCTGTGCAAATTCGGCGGGTTTCCTCCGCCGCTCAGGAAACGCTTCGGAGAAGGTTCCTGTGCGGAGGGTCACGGAACGGGCACCCGGCTTGACGTGTCACTGCCCTCGGGCAGACTTGGCCAGGAAATTCCGGATCAACGCCGCCACGCGCGCGTAGGGGGAAGCACAGATGAGCCAGGACGGCGCACAGGGCCGCTATGCGGGCGGTTCGGTCGCGGGCGGCCGGTACCAGCTGCGCGACCTTCTCGGCGAGGGCGGCATGGCGTCGGTGTACCTGGCCTACGACAGCGCCCTCGACCGGCAGGTCGCCATCAAGACGCTGCACACCGAGCTCGGCCGGGAGCAGTCGTTCCGCGAGCGCTTCCGGCGCGAGGCCCAGGCGGTCGCGAAGCTCTCGCACACCAACATCGTCTCGGTCTTCGACACCGGCGAGGACACCCTCGACGGCTCCGTCATGCCGTACATCGTCATGGAGTACGTGGAGGGGCAGCCGCTCGGCTCGGTCCTCGCCTCGGACATCCGGCAGTACGGCGCGATGCCGGCCGACAAGGCGCTGAAGGTCACGGCCGACGTGCTCGCCGCCCTCGAGGTCAGTCACGAGATGGGCCTGGTCCACCGCGACATCAAGCCGGGCAACGTGATGACGACCAAGCGCGGTGTGGTCAAGGTCATGGACTTCGGCATCGCGCGGGCCATGCAGTCCGGGGTCACGTCGATGACGCAGACCGGCATGGTCGTCGGCACCCCGCAGTACCTCTCCCCCGAGCAGGCGCTCGGCCGCCCGGTGGACGCCCGCTCCGACCTCTACTCGGTCGGCATCATGCTCTTCCAGCTCCTTACGGGCCGGCTTCCCTTCGACGCCGACTCCGCGCTGGCCATCGCGTACGCGCACGTGCAGGAGGAGCCGGTCGCCCCGTCCACCGTGAACCGGGCGGTGACGCCGGCCATGGACGCCCTCGTGGCCCGCGCGCTGCGAAAGAACCCGAACGAGCGGTTCCCGAGCGCGGCGGCGATGCGTGACGAGTGCCTGCGGGTGCTCTCGGCCGGTCAGACCGGCGCCCCGGTGATCGTCCAGGGCGGTCCGGTCAGCAGCGGCGCGGGCGTCGGCTCGGCGGTCTTCCCGCCCGTCGGCCAGACCCCGCCGCCGACTCCGCACGGGGTGCAGCAGCCCTACCAGCCGGGACCGTACGGCCCGGCGACCCCCGCGCCCGCCCCGTCGTACGGCTACCCGCAGCAGGCTCCGACGCCCGCGCCGGCGTACCAGACCCCGGCCCCCGGGCCCGCGGCGTACCAGCAGGCGCCCGCACCCGCGTCGTACGCCCCGGCGCACACGCCCGCGCCCGCCCGGGCGGGCGGCGGCTCCCGGCGGAACATGCCGATGCTCGTGGGCGCGATCGTCGTCGCCCTGCTCGCGATCGGCGGCGCGCTCGTGGTGTTCAACCAGAAGGAGGACGACCCGCAGGCGGGCGGCACCGGCGGCACCACGGGCACGGAGCAGGGCCAGACGGCGGCCCCCGGCCACAAGGGCCCCGACCTGACCAAGACCATCGACCCGAAGAAGTGCACCCAGCCGACCGAGTCGAACGACGACCCCGAGAAGTTCGAGGTCCCGAACTTCACGTACAAGAACATCCAGTCGGTGAAGGACTGCGTCCGGGCGGCCGGGTGGAAGATCATGACCCAGACCCCGGTGGACGAGGCGACGTACGGCGAGGGCACCGTCCTGGAGCAGTACCCGCCGGCCGGCGAGGACATCACGGCCGGGGACGCCGAGTTCACCCTCAAGATCTCGACGGGCAACCCGCCGCAGTAGTCCTGACGCCCCCTCCGGCGCTTCGTTACGCCTACCGACCCCGTCCCGGATGCCGGAATTCTCCCGACATGTGACGCTGAGTCGACCATCTCGGCGGCTCGGTACGGGAGGGGGTCACCCGGTGACTCCAGCACTCCGCAGGGCACGGGCGCGGGCTCTCGGCCCCGCGCTCACCTGCGTGTTCGCCTGCACATGCACCTTGTACGCCGCGCCCCTCGGGTACGGGCAGGGCCTGGCGTACGGGGCGGAGGCACCCGGCACCTCGGTGAGCGGCACGGCCCCGCCGCCCACGATCGGCGGTACCACCACCCCCGCGACGCCCTCGCCCTCCTCGTCGCCCCCCTCGCCCTCCGCACCCCCTGCGCCCTCTTCCTCGCCCCCTTCTTCCGGTGCGCCGTCAGCGACCGTCACCCCTTCCCGTTACCCCTCCGCGTCCGCCTCCCCGGTGCGGACCGGTGGCTCCGGTACGCCACCGCCCCCGGCGCCCGCCCCGACCGGCACCGGGGCGCCCGCGCCCGCCGCGTCGAGCGCCGAGCCCACCGACGCACCCGCCCCCAGCGGCTCCGCCTCCCTCGCGGGCCGGCCGGCCGGTGAGGGACGGACCCGGCCCGGACGGCCCCCGGCGCCCAGCCCCACGGAGGCCTCCCCGGACGACTCCCGTACCGAAACGGCAACAGACCCGCGTACCCCCGAGGCCGACGAGGAGCAGGCCGAAGCGGTACGTGAGGAGGACCCGGTCGTGACGGAGGTGCCGCGGGCCAGTCGGCCGGCCGCCGCGCCGCACGGAGCGGCCGAGGCCGCTCCCACCCTCGTCGACCAGCGGATTCCCGTGATGACCCTGGGGGTGGGCCTGGCCCTGATGGGGCTCGGGATCGGTTTCCTCGGGCTACGGATGCGCCGTCGCTGAGCCTTCCGCCAGGCCCGGGTCCCCCTTGAGGCGGACCCCCCGCTTCCGCCTCAGGACGGTTGTCCGCCTCGGCATACCCGGTATACATACTGAGTATGTCGATCCGCCACGGGCTTCTCGCCCTCCTCGAAAGCGGCCCTCGGTACGGCTCCCAGCTCCGTACGGAGTTCGAGTCCCGCACCGGCTCCACCTGGCCGCTCAACGTCGGCCAGGTCTACACGACCCTCAGCAGGCTGGAGCGCGACGGCATGGTCGCCCAGGGCGGCGAGGACGCGGCCGGGCACGCCCTCTACGCGATCACCGACAGCGGCCGCGCCGAGCTCAGGACCTGGTTCGAGAAGCCGGTGGACCGCACCAGCCCCGCCCGTGACGAGCTGGCCATCAAGCTCGCCATGGCCGTGGGCGCCCCCGGCGTCGACATCCGCCACGTCATCCAGTCCCAGCGCCGGCACACCGTGAAGGCGATGCAGGACTACACCCGCCTCAAGGCCCAGGCTCTCGTCGCCGTCGAGAGCGGCGCGGCCCGCGAACGGGACGACGTGGCCTGGCTGCTCGTCCTGGAGCAGTTGATCTTCCAGACCGAGGCCGAGGCGCGCTGGCTGGACCACTGCGAATCCCGGCTGATCCGGCTGTCGGCTCCGACTCCGGCTCCGGCTCCGGCTCCGGCCGCGAACGCCCCGGGCACGCCGACGACGCCGGACGTGTCCGCTCCGGACGCTCTGAACGCTCCGGACGTGCCGCCCGCCGCGCCTCCCGCGCCCGGTCCGGCTTCGGCGCCCGCTCCGGCCCCCGCTCCCGCTCCCGCAGGGCGGGACGCCGAGGCCGCCCCGCCCGTGGCCGGGCCGCGCTGACCACCGGCGCGCGCCCCACCCGTACCGCTGACGCACCACCTTTCACCGCTCGTTCCCGTACCCGGCCGACCGTCGTGTACGTCCAAGGGGGGACCCCTCATGTCCGCACCGCAGCCCGTGCTGCAACTCCAGAACCTGACCCGCGTCCATGGCGCGGGTGCCACCGAGGTGCACGCCCTGCGCGGTATCGACCTCGCCGTGTACCCGGGTGAACTCGTCGCCGTCATGGGCCCGTCCGGCTCCGGCAAGTCCACGCTGCTGACCATCGCGGGCGGCCTCGACACCCCCACCTCCGGCCGGGTGATCGTCGAGGACACCGACATCACCACCGCGAGCGCCAAGGAGCTCGCGGCACTGCGCCGCCGCAGCATCGGCTACGTCTTCCAGGACTACAACCTCATCCCGGCGCTCACCGCCGCCGAGAACGTGGCCCTGCCCCGCGAGCTGGACGGGACCTCCGCCCGCAAGGCGCGGGTCGAGGCCCTCAAGGCACTGGAGGAGATGGGGCTCGGCCACCTCGCCGACCGCTTCCCCGACGAGATGTCCGGCGGCCAGCAGCAGCGGATCGCCATCGCCCGTGCCCTCGCCGACGAACCGACCGGCGCCCTCGACTCCGAGACCGGTGAGTCCGTGCTCGCCCTCCTGCGCACCCGCTGTGACGCGGGTGCCGCCGGTGTCCTCGTCACCCACGAGCCGAGGTTCGCCGCCTGGGCCGACCGCGTCGTCTTCCTCCGGGACGGCGCCATCGTCGACCAGACCGTGCGCAGCGAGGCCGATTCCCTGCTGTCGGGCCAGGTGGCAGAGGCGTGAAGACCTGGTTCCATTCCTGGCGGGCCGCGATCCGCATCGCCCGTCGTGACGCGTGGCGTTCCAAGGGCCGCAGCGCCCTCGTCCTGGCCATGATCGCCCTGCCGATCCTGGGCGTGAGCGCCCTCGATCTGACCTACCGCAGTTCCGAGCTGTCCCCCGCCGAGCGGGCGACGAGGTCGATGGGCGCGGCCGACGCGATATTCCGGGACGCCCAGGTCGAGGGCGTCCCGATCTACCAGGACCCGACCGGCGAGATGAACACGCCGGTCAAGGAGTACAAGGACCAGCCGTGGCCCAACGGCCGCACCGACGTCACCAAGACGTTCCCCGCGGGTTCCAAGGTCCTCGAGGACAGCACCGGGTCGGCCAAGCTGACCACGGTCCACGGCCTGCTCACGGCCGACGTGCGTGAGCTGAAGGCCTCCGACCCGATGGCCCGGGGCATCATGACCCTCCTGACGGGGCGTTTCCCGGAGAAGAACGACGAGGTCGTGGCGACCTCGCACTTCCTGGAGAGCAGCGGTCTGAAGGTCGGCTCGACCCTTTCCGCCCGCAACTTCGACCGTCCGTACCGGATCGTCGGCTCCTACGAACTTCCCGACGCGCTCGCCGCCGACCAGGTCAACGCGCTGCCGGGAGCCTTCCTCGCCCCGTACGGCAAGGCGGTCGAGAAGGCCGGACTCTCGGCCCCCTCGACCTCCACCACCTATCTGGTGAGCAAGTCCGGTGGTTTCACGTGGAACATGGTCAAGGAGATCAACGCCAAGGGCGTGACCGTCACGTCGCGCGCCGTCCTCATCGACCCGCCCGCCGATTCCGAGGTACCGCTCTACCAGAAGGAAAGCTGGGGCCTGTACGAGTCCAGCCCGGTGGACGACGCCGCCGAACTCGCCGCCATCGGCACGGTCGTCGGCCTGGCGATGCTGGAGATCTGCCTGCTCGCCGGACCGGCCTTCGCCGTCGGCGCCCGCCGCTCGCGCCGCCAGCTCGGTCTGGTCGGGGCCAACGGCGGTGCCCGCAGCCACATCCGGGCCATCGTGCTGAGCGGCGGTCTGGTCATCGGCGTCGCGGCGGCCGTCACCGGCACCGTCCTCGCCGTGATCCTCACCCTGGCACTCCAGCCGGTCCTCGAGGACGTCATGAACCAGCGGTTCGGCGCCTTCGACGTCCGGCCGCTCGAACTCCTCGGCATCGCGCTGCTCGCCGTTCTGACCGGTCTGCTCGCGGCGATCGTGCCGGCCGTCACCGCCTCCCGGCAGACCGTCCTCGCCTCGCTCACGGGCCGTCGCGGCGTCCGCCGCAGTAGCAGGGTGCTGCCGCTGATCGGCCTCGCGGCCGTCCTGCTCGGCGGCGCGATCGCCCTGTTCGGCTCCATGGTCTCCGAGCAGTTCATCGTCGTGGCGGCCGGCTCGGCCCTCGCCGAGCTGGGCGTCGTCGCCATGACCCCGGCCCTGGTGGGCCTGTTCGGGCGGGCCGGGCGCTGGCTGCCGCTGTCGCCGCGGCTCGCGCTGCGGGACGCCGTCCGCAACCGGGGACGTACGGCCCCCGCCGTCGCCGCCGTCCTCGCCGCCGTCGCGGGCACGGTCGCCGTCTCCACCTTCACGGCCAGCAGCGAGGCGCAGAACAGGGCCGGCTACCAGGCCCGCCTGCCGCACGGGGCGGTCTCCACCTTCGTCCTGGAGGAGGGCGGCCGGGACGTCCCCGCGGTCCGCGAGGCGGTCCAGCGCCACCTCCCCGTCGACGTCCGCGCCGACGTCGAGCGGGTCTCGGTCGGCAAGCCCGGCTGCGACCCCTGGGGCAACACCCCGGGCTGCGGCCGCTACGAGGTCGTGCTTCCCAAGGCGAACGAGTGCCCGCTGTACGCCACCACCCTGCCCGGCGAAGGCGACCCCAGCCAGAAGTACACCCCCGAACAGCGGCGAAAGATGATCACCGAGGACTGGCGGTGCGACCAGGCCTCCAGCGGCGGCTGGGTCTCCGTCGACGGCGGCCTGCTCGTCGGTGACGCGAAGGTCCTCCAGGTCCTCGGCGTCGACGACCCGGAGGCCGTGAAGGCCCTCGCCGACGGGAAGATCGTCGCCTTCTCCCGGGCCGAGATCGACAAGAACGGCACCGTCGGCATCAAGCAGGTCACCGACATCCCCGCCGCCGACAGGGCCTCGGAGAAGGGCCTGCCCGCGCCCGGAAAGGTCAGCTCCGTCCCCGCCTATCCGGTGCCCGAGGGCCAGGAGTCCTACGGCGTCCAGTTCCTGATGACCCCGGCCACCGCGAAGGCCGCCGGACTCTCGACCCTGCCGGCGGGTGCGTACTTCAGCACCGAGCGGATGCCGGGCACCGAGGAGCGCCAGAAGCTCGAGGGCGAGCTCGCCAAGCTCGGCAGCGATGTCGACCTGCACGTGGAGGAGGGCTTCGTCAACGACGACGACCTCTTCCTGATCGCCCTGGCGATCTTCGCGGGCCTCGTCACCATCGGCGCCGCCGGCATCGCCACCGGCCTCGCCCAGGCCGACGCCGAGGCCGACCTCAAGACGCTCGCCGCCGTGGGCGCCCCGCCCCGGGTCCGCCGTACGCTCAGCGGCTTCCAGTGCGGAGTCGTCGCGGCGATGGGCGTGATCCTCGGATCGGCGGCCGGTGTCCTGCCGGCCATGGGCCTCCGTCTCACCGAGGAGCGCGAACAGATCCGCTACTACGAGGAGGCGATCAGCCAGGGCTGGGACAACGGCATGTCCGGCCCGCCGTACGTCCCGATCGTCATCCCCTGGGAGACCCTCGCGGGCCTGCTCGTCGCCGTACCGCTGGGTGCCGCGCTGCTCGCCGCCCTGGTGACCCGCTCGCGCGGCGCGCTGGCCCGGCGCGCGGCGACCTGACGGTCTTCGTTGCCTTCCTGTGCCCCTGTACGAGGGTGGATCACCCTCGTACAGGGGCACACCCCGTCGTGACGCGTATGTACGAGAGAATGGCGGCATGGAGATGCCGAGGAATGACAGGTCGCAGGAGAGCCCCCAGGTCCTCATCGTGGGACAGAACGGGATGGCGCTCGGCGGCACTCAGGGCGACGACGAACCCCGCGAGGTCCCGGTGACGGAAATGGTCGAGCAGCCTGCGAAGGTCATGCGGATCGGCAGCATGATCAAACAGCTCCTGGAGGAAGTACGCGCGGCACCTCTCGACGAGGCCAGCCGGGTCAGACTCAAGGACATCCACGCCAGTTCCGTGAAGGAACTGGAGGACGGGCTCGCGCCCGAGCTGGTCGAGGAACTGGAGCGCCTCTCCCTGCCGTTCACGGACGAGGCGATCCCCTCCGAGGCGGAGCTGCGCATCGCGCAGGCCCAGCTCGTGGGCTGGCTGGAGGGCCTCTTCCACGGCATCCAGACCGCCCTCTTCGCCCAGCAGATGGCGGCCCGCGCGCAGCTGGAGCAGATGCGCAGGGCGCTGCCGCCGGGCGCGTCCCACGACGATGACGATGACGACCGGGGCCCCGGCCACGCGGTCCGCTCGGGGCCGTACCTGTAGGTCCATCGCCCGTAGGGCGTCCGTGGAGACAGAAGGGGCCCGGCACACCGTGTGCCGGGCCCCTTCCGCATGGCGCGTCAGCCCCGGGGCGCGAGCAGCAGCACCTTGCCGACGTGACCGCCGGACTCCAGCGCGCGATGGCCCTCGGCGGCGTCCTCCAACGGCACCGTACGGTCGACCACCGGCCGGACCGTGCCCGCGCCGATCAGCGGCCAGACGTGCTCCCGTACGGCGGCGACGATCGCCGCCTTCTCCTCCGCCGGACGGGAACGCAGCGTGGTCGCCAGGACGGCGGCACGCTTCGCGAGCAGCGCCCCCAGGTTCAGCTCGCCCTTCACACCGCCCTGGAGACCGATGACGACGAGCCGGCCGTTCACGGCCAGCGCCTGCACGTTCCGCTCCAGGTACTTGGCGCCGACGATGTCCAGGATGACGTCCGCGCCCGCCCCGTCGGTCGCCTCGCGCAGCTCCTCGACGAAGTCCTGCTCGCGGTAGTCGATGAGGATGTCCGCACCGAGTTCGGCGCAGCGCGCCAGCTTCTCCGGGCCCCCCGCGGTGACAGCGACCCGCGCCCCGACCGCCTTCGCCAGCTGGATCGCCATCGTGCCGATGCCGCTCGCGCCGCCGTGCACGAGCAGCGTCTCGCCCGGCCGCAGGTGCGCGATCATGAAGATGTTGGACCAGACCGTGGAGGCGACCTCCGGAAGCGCGGCGGCCGTGGCCACGTCGACACCCTCCGGTACCGGGAGCAGCTGGCCGGCCGGGACGACGACCTTCTCCGCGTAACCGCCGCCGGCGAGCAGCGCGCACACCTCGTCGCCGACGGACCAGCCGGACACCCCCGGGCCGACGGCGGCGATCCGGCCCGAACACTCCAGACCGGGGTACGGGGAGCTGCCCGGCGGCGGGTCGTAGAAGCCCTGGCGCTGGAGCAGGTCGGCGCGGTTGACGGCGCTCGCCACCACCTCGACGAGCACCTCGCCCTCGCCGGGTACGGGATCGGGCACCTCGGCCCAGACGAGTGCCTCGGGACCACCGGGTTCCGGAATCGTGATCGCATACATGGCGGCGAGGCTACTCCCGCCACCACCCCGGGGCGGGTGCCCCCGCTCCCTCCTCCGGCGGACGGTCCCCGCTCGGTCCTCCCGCGGCGGGTGGGTCCCGCTCGATCCTCCGGTGGCGGGTGGTTCCCGCTCAGTCCTCCGGCGGTGTGGTGAGCCGGGTGACCGGCGCGGCGCGCACGATGGTGATCACCCGGTCGGTGAGCTGGAGCGGACTGGCCGCGGGATCGTCGTAGCCGAGCAGCCGGTGGCCCCGGAGGACGCTCACCACCAGGTCGCCGGTCTCCCGCACGCTCTTGCCGACCTCGCTCTTGGTCACCGGGCGCTCCACGAGGTCCAGGCCGGAGCCCTGCTGGATCAGGTCCTCCATCACCGTGCCGGCGCTGGGGCTGAGCACGGAGAGGCCGAGCAGGCGCCCGGCCGCGCTGGCGCTGGTGATGACCGCGTCCGCGCCGGACTGGCGCAGCAGCGGCGCGTTCTCCTCCTCGCGGACGGCGGCGACGATCTTCGCGCCCCGGTTGAGCTGCCGGGCCGTCAGGGTGACCAGGACGGCCGTGTCGTCGCGCTGGGTGGCGATGACGATCTGCCGGGCACGCTGCACCTCGGCACGGAGCAGCACGTCGCTGCGGGTCGCGTCGCCGACGACACCGACGAACCCGTCCGCGTTCGCCGTCTCGATGACCTTGCTGGACGGGTCGACGATGACGATCTGCTCCTTGCTCAGACCGGTGGCGCAGAGGGTCTGGATCGCGGACCGCCCCTTGGTGCCGAAGCCGACGATGACGGTGTGGTCGCGCAAGGTGGACCTCCAGCGGTTCAGCCGGAACTCCTCGCGGGTCCGCTCGGTGAGGACTTCGAGAGTGGTGCCGACCAGGATGATCAGAAACAGCACGCGCAGGGGCGTGACCAGCAGGATATTGGCGAGCCGCGCCGTGTCGCTGTACGGGACGATGTCGCCGTACCCGGTGGTGGAGAGCGTCACGGTCGCGTAGTAGACGCAGTCGAGGAAGTCGAGCGTCTCGTTGGCGTTGTCGTGGTAGCCATCGCGGTCGACGTAGACGATGAGGACCGTCAGGACCAGCACGCCGAGCGCCATGAGCAGACGCTTGCCGACCTGGCGCAGCGGCCGCTCGACGACGTGTCGAGGCATGCTGACCCGGGGGCCGGAGAGTTTCTCGTCCGCGTGGCGGGCCATCACGTCACGACTGGGAAGTTTCACGTGAAACACGCTCCTTGGGCCGGTACGGCCCCCGCCTCGGTCGGCCAGGGAAGGCCGAGGATGTCCAGCTCCTGGCCGGGCAGCGCGCCGCCGGGCGGTACGACGGCCAAGCCGTCCGCGGCGGCGATGCCCCGGAGCATGGCCGGTCCGCTGTAGTGCAGGGGTATGGCCCGCCCGCCACGGCGGACGACCGGGACGAGGCGTGTGTCGTACGGATGCCCGTGCACCTCGTCCTGGACGGGGACGCGGGGCAGGAGCGGGGCCGGAGCGGCTTCGATGCCTGTTTCGACTACGACTTCGGCTTCGGGCCCAGGTCCCGGTCCCGGTCCGGCGCCGATCAGGGCCGTGAGCAGGGGCTCGGCGAGCGTGAGGAGGCCGGACACGGCCGCGAGCGGGTTGCCGGGGAGCCCGACGAGGTGCCGGACGTGGCGGTCCCGGGCGTGGCGGTCCCTGACCTGGTGATCCCGGGCGGGCTCGGCCCCGAGGCGGGCGAGCAGCATCGGGTGGCCCGGCCGGACCTTCACCCCGTCGACCAGGAGGGCGGCGCCGGCCTTCTCCAGCACCCCGTGGACATGGTCCACGGGCCCGGCGGCGGTTCCACCGGTGGTGACGACGAGGTCGGCGGTGGAGCCGGTGACGGCGGCGTACAGCTCCTCGGCGTCGTCACCGATCCGCCGGGTGGCGAGGACCTCGGCGCCGAGCACCGTCAGCCAGGGGCCGAGCATCGGGCCGAGGGCGTCACGGATGAGCCCCTCGTGGGGGAGGCCCGCCGTGAGCAGCTCGTCGCCGAGGACCAGGACCTCCACCCGGGGGCGGTACGGCACGGGCAGCTCGTCGTATCCGGCGGCGGCCGCGAGGCCCAGCACGGCCGGGGTCACGCGGGTCCCCGAGGGGAGAAGTTCGTCACCGGCGCGGCACTCCTGGCCCCGGGGGCGGATGTCCTGCCCCGGCACCACCTCACGGAGGGCGTGCAGCAGGGTGGCGGCGCCTGTGCCCGCCTGCTCGGTACGGGAGTGCTCGGTACGGAGGACGGCGGTGGTGCCGGAGGGGACGCGGGCGCCGGTCGCGATCCGCACGGCCTCACCGGCGGCGGACACGGCCGAGGACGCCTGCCCGGCGAGCACGGCGCCGTCCTCGCGCACGGTCCAGGGGCCGGGGCCGGCGACCGCCCAGCCGTCCATGGCGGAGGTGTCGAAGGGCGGCAGGTCGGTGAGGGCGAGCAGCGGCTCGGCCAGGACCTCGCCGAGCGTCTGCCCGAGCGGAACGCCCCGCGGCGTCCGGCCGGCCCGCGCGAAGACCCCGGCGCGGACGGCGGCGGCTCGCGCCTCGGGCCAGGCGGTGGCCCGGTGCGGCTGCCCGGCACGCGCGTCGGTGGCGGTGCCCGGGGGCACCGGGGCGGGCTCCTTCGGGCTCATCCGGCCTCGTCCTGCTCGGCGGCCCAGCGCTGGGCCAGCGCGGCGGCCTTGCGAGCGGCCTCGGCGACCGCTTCCGGACCGCCCTCGGCGCCCGCGCGCGCCGCCGCGTACCCGACCAGGAAGGTGGTCAGGGGCGCGGCGGGGCGCGCCACTCCATGGGCGGCGTCACGGGCCAGGTCGAGCAGCACGCCGGTGTCGACGTCCAGCTCGATGCCCAGTTCGTCCTTGACTGCGGTGATCCATTCATCCAGCACGGTCCCATGCTCCCTGATGCGGGCCCGGGCCGTGGCGATGTCCTCCCAGGTGTCGCAGTCGAAGGAGGCGAGAGCGCCCGCGGCGACCCGGACGGGGCGGAGCACCCGCGTGAGGTAGCGCAACGGCAGGTGGTCGAGTCCTCGGTGGTCGTGCGTGAGACGGCGCAGCTCGCGTCGCAGCGGTCCGGTCCGGTACGCGGCGACGAGCGGCTGGTCCTTTCCCTCGGCGTCGACGAGGAGGGCGGCCTCCGCCTCGGGAGCCCCGTCGAGCGCCGCCAGGAGGGTCCGTACGGTGTCCCGGTCCAGGAAGGGCAGATCGGCGGAGAGGACGAGGAGGACGGCGGCCTCCGTCTCCCGGGCTCCGGCGTCGAGGGCGGCCACCGGCCCACCGCCGGGCGGCTCCTCCCGGGTCCAGCGGACGGGACGGGCCGTCGGGCGCGGATCGCCGACGACCACGGTCAGGCCCGCGTCGGGGCAGGCCGCGAGGACCCGGTCGAGGAGGGTCCTTCCCCCGACTCGTACCGCGGGTTTGTCGGAACCGCCGAGACGCCGGGCGGCGCCCCCGGCGAGCACGACGGCGTCGTAGGCGGTGGTCACCCCAGCAGTATGGGGCTCGGGGGTCCGCGGACGCCCGCCCCGTCCCACCCAGAGAGACGGACCGGGCCGGACCAACGGCTCTCACGGAGGAGGGAGTCCCGCCGGCAGGCCCTCCCAGGAGCGTCCCGGGCGGTGGGCCGCCGCAGAGAGCGCCCACTCAGGAACACCGGACACCGAGCGCCCCGGGCCGGCGGGCCGCCGCGGAGAGCGTGCTCCCGCAGGAGCACTTCCGGGCCGGCGGGCCGCCGCCCCGGGGAGGGCGGTGGCCCGGACCGGCGCGGACCGTCAGAGCGTGCGCAGCAGGACCGCGGGCCGCTCGACGCAGTCCGCCACGTACCGCAGGAAGCCGCCCGCCGTGCCGCCGTCGCAGACGCGGTGGTCGAAGGTGAGCGAGAGCTGCACCACCTGACGGACGGCCAGTTCGCCCTGGTGCACCCAGGGCTTGGGGATGATCCGGCCGACGCCGAGCATCGCGGCCTCGGGGTGGTTGATGATCGGTGTGGAGCCGTCGACCCCGAACACCCCGTAGTTGTTCAGGGTGAACGTGCCACCCGTCAGATCCGCCGGGGTGAGCGCGGACTGCCGGGCGGCCTCCGTCAGCCGGGCGAACTCCGCCGTCAGCGACTCCGCCGTGCGGCTCCCCGCGTCCTTGACCACGGGGACGACGAGACCGCGCGGGGTCTGGGCGGCGAAGCCGAGATGCACGGCCGGCAGCCGGACGATCTCCCTGGCGGCGGTGTCCACGGTGGAGTTGAGCTCGGGGAACCGGGCGAGGGCGTGGACGCAGATCCGGGCGAGGAGCGCGAGCAGCGAGATCTTCGGCCCGCCGGCCGCGTTCATCGCCGCACGCGCGGCCATCAGCTCCGTGGCGTCAGCGTCGACCCAGCAGGTGGCGTCCGGGATCTCCGTACGGCTGCGTGACAGCTTGTCCGCGACGGCGCCGCGGACCCCGCGCAGCGGAATCCGCTCACCGGCCGCGGCGGCGGGTGCCGGAGCGGGAGTACCGGCGGACACGGGCACGGCCGCGGTCGCGGTCGCGGCGGCCGACGGCTCGACGGCCGTGAGGGCCCGCTCCACATCGGCCCGCAGGATCAGCCCCTCGGGCCCCGATCCGCGGACCTCCCGCAGGTCGAGTCCCCCGTCCCTGGCCAGCTTCCGCACGAGCGGCGAGATGACCGGCACCGGCCCCTCGTGTCCGCCGACGCCCACGGCGGCGGGCGCCGGAGCAGCCGCCGGAACCGGGACGGGGGCAGCGGCGGGCGCGGGACTCTGAGCCACGGCCGGGCTCTGGTGCCGCACCCGGCGGCGCCGGGCGGCGGGCTCCGCCGTGCCGTATCCGACCAGCACGTTGCCCGAGTGCTCGGACGACACGGCGGAGGCGCCGGAAGCCGCGGAGGCGGTTTTCCCCGAAACGCCGGGGGAGGCGATCTCCGGCGCCCCCGTACCGCCCACCGCGACCGTCAGGAGCGGTGCGCCGACGGGGAGTTCGGTGCCCTCCTCGCCGTACCGGGCGGTGACGACACCGCCGTACGGGCAGGGCACCTCGACCATGGCCTTGGCCGTCTCGACCTCGACGACCGGCTGGTCGATGGCGACGACGTCGCCGACGCTGACCAGCCAGCGGACGATCTCCGCCTCGGTGAGCCCCTCACCGAGGTCGGGCAGCTTGAACTCGAGCACCTGCGCCATCAGCTTCCCGCCTCCCACTGCAGCCGCGCCACCGCGTCCAGGACCCGGTCCACGCCCGGCAGGTGGTGCCGCTCCAGCATCGGCGGCGGGTACGGGACGTCGAAGCCCGCGACCCGCAGCACCGGTGCCTCCAGGTGGTGGAAGCATCGCTCGGTCACGCGCGCGACGATCTCCGCGCCGGGGCCGCCGAAGCCGGTCGACTCGTGGACCACGACCGCGCGGCCGGTGCGCCGCACCGAGGCGCAGACCGTCTCGTCGTCGAAGGGCACGAGGGAGCGCAGGTCGACGACCTCCAGGTCCCAGCCCTCGGCCTGGGCGGCCTCCGCCGCCTCCAGGCAGACGGGCACGGAGGGACCGTAGGTGATCAGGGTGGCCCCGGTGCCCCGCCGCCGTACGACGGCCTTGCCGATCGGCTCCACGGGCGCGGGCGCCTCGGGGGACCAGTCGGACTTGGACCAGTAGAGCCGCTTGGGCTCGAGGAAGACCACGGGGTCGTCGGAGGCGATGGCCGCGCGCAGCAGCCCGTAGGCGTCCTCGACGGTGGCCGGGGTGACGACGTGGAGACCGGGGGTTGCCGTGTAGTAGGCCTCGGAGGAGTCGCTGTGGTGCTCGACGCCACCGATGCCGCCGCCGTACGGGACGCGGATGACGATCGGCATCGGCATCGTGCCGCGCGTCCGGTTCCGCATCTTCGCCACATGGGAGATCAGCTGCTCGAACGCCGGGTAGGCGAACGCGTCGAACTGCATCTCGACGACCGGTCGCAGGCCGTACATGGCCATGCCGACGGCCGCGCCGAGAATGCCGGCCTCGGCCAGCGGGGTGTCCGTGCAGCGGTCCTCGCCGAACTCCTTGGCGAGCCCGTCGGTGACCCGGAAGACGCCGCCGAGGGTGCCGACGTCCTCGCCCATCACGTGGACGGTCGGGTCCTCGGCCATCGCGTCGCGCATGGCGCGCTGGAGCGCCTGCGCCATCGTGGCGGGCTTGGTCCTGCCGGCGTTTCCGCCGGCCTTGGCCGCGGCCGGGCCGGTCGTCGCGGTCGTCATCACGCCTCACCCTCGGCTTCGAGCTCGGCGCGCAGCTGCGCCGCCTGTTCGCGCAGCTGCGTGGTCTGCTCCGCGTACACGTGGGCGAAGAGGTCCATCGGGTCGAGCACCGGGTCGGCGTTCATCCGTTCGCGCAGCTCCGCGGCCATCGTCTCGGCGGCCTCCGCCGCCGCGCGCCTGCCGTCCTCGTCGAGCAGGCCGCGCTCGGTCAGTTCCCGTTCGAGGATCAGGATCGGGTCGTGCGCCCGCCAGGTCTCGACCTCGCCGGCCGCGCGGTAGCGGGTGGCGTCGTCGGCGTTGGTGTGGGCGTCGATCCGGTACGTGATCGCCTCGACGAGCGTGGGGCCGCCGCCGCGCCGCGCGCGTGCCACGGCCTCGGTGAGGACCTGGTGGACGGCGACCGCGTCGTTGCCGTCGACGAGCCGTCCGGGCATCCCGTATCCGACGGCCTTGTGGGCGAGGGAGGGGGCGGCGGTCTGCTTGGCGAGCGGCACGGAGATCGCGAAGCCGTTGTTCTGCACGAGGAAGACCACCGGGGCCTGCCAGACGGCCGCGAAGTTCAGCGCCTCGTGGAAGTCGCCCTCACTGGTGCCGCCGTCGCCGACCATGGCGAGGGCGACCACGTCGTCACCCTTGAGCCGGGCGGCGTGGGCGAGGCCCACCGCGTGCGGCAGCTGGGTGGCCAGCGGGGTGCAGAGCGGTGCGATGCGGTGCTCGTGCGGGTCGTACCCGGTGTGCCAGTCGCCGCGCAGCAGGGTCAGCGCCTGTACGGGGTCGAGGCCCCGGGCGACGGCCGCCAGGGTGTCGCGGTACGAGGGGAAGAGCCAGTCCCGCTCCTCCAGGACGAGGGCGGCGGCGATCTCGCACGCCTCCTGGCCGGTGGTGGACGGGTACACGGCGAGGCGGCCCTGCTTGGTGAGGGCGGTGGCCTGCGTGTTGTACCGGCGGCCGCGGACCAGCTCCGCGTAGAGCCGGAGCAGCAGCGCGGGGTCGGCGTCGGCCACGGCGTCCGTGCCGAGCACGCGCAGCGGCTCGGCGTCGGGCAGCAGCGGGGCGGGGTCGGTGCGCGGCTGCCACGCCGGCGGCGGGGTGGGCCGGTGGGCGGGAACGGCACCGGGCGGCTCTTGGACTGTCGAACTGCGCTGTTGCAACGAGTCCACCTCCTCGTGGGAGCGGGCATGAAGACCCGAAGGCGGATGGCGCGAGTGTGGTGCGCCTCACCTACCGATTGTTCGGTCGTGGAGGCATTTTGGCTACAGGCACCTTCAGCCTGTGGACAAACGGTTCTCCACAGCCTGGGATAGGAGCAGGTCGTCCAGCGGAGAGAGGCGGGGGGACATGGCGGATGAACAAATGGCCGTCGACCGGAGCGGGGTTCCGGGCGACGAGACGGGCCGCGACATGGGCCGCGACACGGGCGGGGCCCCCGGCGGGGCCGAGGACGAGGTGCCCGGCGAGGCCCTGAGCGCGCCGGTCGGCGTGCCGACGGGCGCGCCGTCGGCACGCCCGCTCGACGCGATCGACCGGGACATCCTGCGGTTGCTGCAAACGGACGGCCGTGCCTCGGTGCGCTCCGTGGCCGAGCGGGTGCACGTCTCCCGCGCCAACGCGTACGCGCGCATCAACCGGCTCATCGACGACGGGGTGATCCGCGGCTTCAGCGCCCGGATCAACCACGAGCGCGCGGGCCACGGCGCCTCCGCCTACATCACGCTCAAGATCGTCCAGAACTCCTGGCGCACGGTCCGGGACCAGCTCAAGACACTGCCGGGCGCCGCCCACATCGCACTGGTCAGCGGGGACTTCGACGTCCTGCTGCTGGTGCACACGCCGGACAACCGGACGCTGCGCGAGCTGGTGCTCACCCGGCTCCAGGCGATCCCCGAGGTGCTGTCGACGCGCACGCTGCTGGTCTTCGAGGAGACGGACCTGAACACCGATCCGCGCGCGTGAGGCCGGCGGCGCAGTACGGGTCCCGGCCACACCGACCCGCGCCCGAAGGCCGCGGCGGAGCCGAGCGGTCCTCAGCGGGCCGTCCGCAGCCCGTCGAAGGCCAGGTGGGCGACGGTCTCGGCGAGCTGCTCCCGCTCCGCCGTCGCGTCCGGATGGGGCCGGTACCACTCCACAAGCGAGTTGATCATGCCGAAGAGGAGCCGGGTCGCGAGCCGGATGTCCACGTCGGCCCTCAGGTCGCCCTCGTCGGCGGCGGCCCTGAGCAGTTCGGCCACCCGGTGGTCGAACTCGCGCCGCCGCTCCATGGCCCACCGCTCGGTGGACGTGTTGCCGCGCACCCTCAGCAGCAGCGTCACGTACGGCAGCTCCGCTATCAGCACCTCGACCGTCCGCCGCGTGACGTACTCGACCCGCTCGACGGCCCGGCCACGCCCGGCGCCCGGCTCGTCGAGGATCCCGAAGAGCCCGTCGAGCGCCCGGCTGACCGCCCGCCGCAGCAGCTCCTCCTTGCCGGACACGTGGTGGTAGATCGACGACTTGGAGATCCCGGCCGCCTTGGAGAGGTGCTCCATGGAGGTGCCGTCGTAGCCGCGCTCGTTGAAGATCCGCACGGCGACCGAGAGCAGCGTCTCGGGGGTGTACGTGTCGCGCTTCGCGGTCGTCATCAGGACTCCCCGGCTTCCTCGGCGTAGCCCCGTCGTACGAGGGCGACGCTCGGCGCGTACCGCCCCGTCGGGTACCACCCGTGCAGCTCCCGCAGCAGGCCGCACGTGCGGCGGTAGCCGACCTTCCCGGCCCACTCGAGCGGTCCGGCCGGATAGTTGACCCCGAGCCGCATCGCCGTGTCCACGTCCTCCTCGGTCGCGACCCCGCGGTCGACCGCGTCGGCCGCCACGTCGGCCAGCATCGCGACCGTACGGGCCACGATCATGCCGGGCACGTCCCCGATGACGGAGACCTGCTTGCCGAGCGCCTGGAAGAGCCCCACCGCTTCGGCGAGCACCTCGGGGTCGACGCCCTCGCGAGCCGACAGGACGATCCGGGTCGCGGCGGCGTAGTCGAGCGCGAGGTCGAAGTAGAGGATGTCCTCCTTGTGGTACTCGAAGGAGGACTCGCCGTCGGCGAGGCTGAGCTCACCGCCTCCGGGCAGCTTGATGTACCCGCCGTCCCCCTTCTTGCGCCGGACCGTGATCCCGGCCTCCTCGAAGAGCCCCACCAGCGGCTCCGCCGGCCCGAGGTCACCCCGGACGACGATCCGCTCGGGCGCCTTCGCCGGCGCCGCCGTGTGCGGTGCGGGCCGCTCGGCGCCCTCCGCGTACGAGAACCAGCCCTGGCCCGTCTTGCGGCCGAGCCGCCCCGACTCCACGAGCCGCCGCTGAGCGAGCGAGGGCGTGAACTTCGGGTCCTGGTAGAAGGACTCCCACACCGAGCGGGTGACGGCCTCGTTCACGTCCTGGCCGATCAGGTCGGTCAGCTCGAAGGGGCCCATGCGGAACCCGCCGCACTCGCGCAGGGCCGCGTCGATCGTGGCCGGATCGGCCGCGCCCTCCTCGTAGACCCGCAGCGCCTCGGCGTAGAAGGGCCGCGCGACGCGGTTCACGATGAAGCCGGGGGTGTCCGCGCAGCGCACCGGGGTCTTGCCCCAGCCCTTCACCGTCTCGTACGCGCGCGTGGCGACGTCCGGGTCGGTGGCGAAGCCGCTGACGACCTCGACGAGGGGGAGCAGCGGCGCCGGGTTGAAGAAGTGCAGTCCGACGAACCGGCCGGGCAGCCGCAGTCCTCCGGCGATGGCGGTGACGGAGAGGGAGGAGGTGTTGGTGGCGAGGAGGGTGTCGTCGCCGACGACCTTCTCCAGGTCGGCGAAGAGCTGCTGCTTGACGGGGAGGAGCTCGACGATCGCCTCGACGACCAGTGCCGCGTCCGCGAGCTCGTCGAGCTCCTCGGCCGCGTGCAGCCGCCCGACGGCGGCCTCGCGCGCGGTGGCGTCCAGGCGCCCCTTCTCGACGAGCCGGTCGAGGCGGGCGGTGAGGGCGGCCACGGCCTGCTCGGCGCGGCCGGGGGCGCTGTCGTAGAGACGGACGGGGTGGCCGGCGACCAGGGCCACCTGGGCGATCCCCTGGCCCATGGTCCCGGTGCCGACGACGGCGACGGTGCGGTCCTGTCCCACGGTTTCGACGGCTCCTGCCGCGGCGGGCTCACTGGCGGTCACGTCGTCGCTCCCCCTGACGGTCACGGTGGCGCTCATGGTCGTGTCGGCGCTCATAGGGGTGATCCTCCCCGATGGGTTTTCCACAGGATCGACGGCCCCCCTTGTCCCGACCGATCGTTCGGTTACTCTAACTCCGTACGCGTCTCCCTGCCCAGCTCGACGAGGAGTTGGTCCATCCATGGCCACCGCTCAGCTGACCACCGACCGTCTGGCCGAGAAGCACCGGTCCACGCTCGACCAGGCGCTCGACACCATCCGGACCCGTGCCTACTGGTCGCCGCACCCCGAGCACCCGAAGGCGTACGGGGCGGACGGCTCGCTCGACGCCGCGGCCGGTCTCGCCGCCCACCAGGCCACTCTGAACAGCCGCTTCGAGCTCGACCAGCCCGGCACGGACGGCTGGACCGGCGGCGAGACCTCGCCGTACGGCCCGTCGCTCGGCATCGAGTACCCGCACGCCGACATCGACGTCCTGCTCCCCGCGATGCGCGCGGGCATGGGCGCCTGGCGCGACGCCGGGGCCGAGACCCGGGCCCTGGTCTGTCTGGAGATCCTCGCCCGGATCTCCGCCCGCACCCACGAGTTCGCCCACGCCGTCATGCACACCAGCGGACAGGCGTTCATGATGGCGTTCCAGGCCGGCGGCCCGCACGCGCAGGACCGCGGCCTCGAAGCCGTGGCGTACGCGTACGCGGAGCAGACCCGCACCCCCGCCGGGCGGGCCGACTGGTCCAAGCCCCAGGGCAAGCGCGACCCCCTGCAGCTGAGCAAGGAGTTCACCCCGGTCGGCCGCGGCATCGCCCTGATGATCGGCTGCAACACCTTCCCCACGTGGAACGGCTACCCGGGCCTGTTCGCCTCGCTCGCCACCGGCAACCCGGTCCTGGTCAAGCCGCACCCGCGCGCGGTGCTGCCGCTCGCGCTGACCGTCCGCGTCGCCCGTGAGGTGCTCGCCGAGGCCGGCTTCGACCCGAACCTGGTCGCGCTCGCCGTCGAGCGGCCGGGTGAGGGCATCGCCAAGACGCTGGCCGTGCGCCCCGAGATCCGGATCATCGACTACACCGGCTCCACCGAGTTCGGCGACTGGCTGGAGGCCAACGCCCGGCAGGCGCAGGTCTACACCGAGAAGGCCGGCGTCAACACGGTGGTGGTCGACTCCACCGACGACTACAAGGGCATGCTCGCCAACCTGGCGTTCTCGCTGTCCCTGTACAGCGGCCAGATGTGCACCACCCCGCAGAACCTGCTGATCCCCCGCGACGGCATCACCACCGACCAGGGCCCCAGGTCGTACGACGAGGTCGTCGCCGACCTCGCGGCGGGGGTCGGCGGTCTGCTCGGCGACGACGCCCGGGCGAACGGCATCCTCGGCGCCCTGGTCAACCCGGACGTGAAGGCGCGCCTGGAGGCCGCCGCCGACCTCGGCGAGGTGGCACTCGCCTCCCGCGAGGTGGTCAACCCGGAGTACCCGGACGCGGTCGTGCGCACGCCGGTCATCGTGAAGCTGGACGGCTCCAAGCCCGACGCCCAGGCCGCGTACTTCTCGGAGTGCTTCGGCCCGGTCTCCTTCGCCGTCTCGGTGGACTCCACCGAGGAGGCCCTGGAGCTGCTGCGGCGCACGGTCCGGGAGAAGGGCGCGATGACGGTCGGGGCCTACACGACCTCGGCGGAGACCGAGCGCGCGGTGGAGGAGGTCTGCCTGGAGGAGTCGGCCCAGCTCTCGCTGAACCTCACGGGCGGGGTGTACGTGAACCAGACCGCCGCGTTCTCCGACTTCCACGGCTCCGGCGGCAACCCGGCGGCGAACGCGGCGCTGTGCGACGGCGCCTTCGTCTCCAACCGCTTCCGTGTGGTGGAGGTCCGCCGCCAGGCCTGACGACGCGCGCGTGGAGGCCCCGCGGGGCCTCCACGCCACCTCAAGGGCTCTCGATCTCCGCGTAGCGCTGTACCCACGCGTGCATGGCGATGGCGGCGGCCGCCCCCGCGTTGATCGAGCGGGTCGAGCCGAACTGGGCGATCGAGCAGACCATCTCCACGTGGGCGCGGGCCTCCTCGGTGAGCCCAGGGCCCTCCTGCCCGAAGAGCAGCACACAGCGGCGGGGCAGCACGGTCCGCTCCAGCGGCACGGCGCCCGGCAGGTTGTCGATGCCGATGACGGGGATGCCCTCGGCCGCCGCCCACGAGGTCAACGACTCGGTGTCCGGGTGGTGCCGGACGTGCTGGTAGCGGTCGGTGACCATGGCGCCGCGCCGGTTCCAGCGCCGCCGGCCCACGATGTGGACCTCCTTCGCCAGGAAGGCGTTGGCGGTCCGCACCACCGAACCGATGTTGAAGTCGTGGCCCCAGTTCTCCACCGCCACGTGGAAGTCGTGCCGGCGGGTGTCCAGGTCGGCGACGACCGCCTCCCGCGTCCAGTACCGGTAGCGGTCGACGACGTTGCGCCGGTCGCCGTCGGCAAGCAGCTCGGGGTCGTACCGCTCACCCTCGGGCCACGGCTCCGGGTGCGGCCCGACGCCGACCTCGGGGCCGAAGCCCTCGTCGTACTGGACCGGCTCCGCGACTCCGGCCTCGCCCGCTGCCCCGGTTCCGGCCTCGCCCGCGGTTCCGGCTGCGGTTCCGGTTCCGGGCTTCTCTTCGGTGGTGCTCACCCGACGAGGGTACGGGGACCGTGCTCCTCACCCGTACGGCGCTGCTCGGGCAGCTTCTCGACGGGCGCACGCCGCAGCAGCCGGTCCCTGCCCCGCACGACCCGCGCACCGAGCGCCACCAGGAAGGGCGTCGGCAGGAACACGGCGTCGGCGGAGATCATCGCGAGCGAGAAGACCGGCAGCCCGAGGAGCACCGCGATCCCCGCGTGCTCCAGCATCATCACGACGAGCAGGACGTTCTTGACCTTGCGGTGGAAGAGCGTGAAGGGGAAGGCGACCTGGACGATCACCGTGCCGTAGGTCAGCAGCATCACCATCACCCCGCTGCTGGCCAGCAGGTCGGAGAGGGCCGGCCACGGCGTGAAGTAGTCGAGGTGGAGCGGGTAGTACAGCGCGGTGCCGTCCTGCCAGCGCGAGCCCTGGATCTTGTACCAGCCGGCCGTGGCGTAGATCAGACAGACCTCCGCCATGATCACGAAGAGGGCGGCGTTGTGCGCGAGGTGGGCGAGCGCGTCGAGCAGGGTGCGCGGCTCCCCCGGCGCGTACCGGCAGACCAGCCACCACAGGCCGTTCCCGAGCCACAGGACCCACAGCAGCACGGGCAGCCACCACTCGCCGGTGACCTCGCTGAACCAGGTCGTGGCGAGGAGGAAGCCGCCGAGCACGATCCACAGCAGCGGGCCGACGCGGTCGGCGCGCGGTGACCCGCCCGCGCGGGCGGCACGGGCGTCACGGGCCGCCCGCCGGGCGTCGAGGGACCACACCTGGGCGCAGCGGGTGAGCACGAGGTAGATCGCGACGAGGTGGAGGACGTTGTCGCCGCCGTCGCCCACGAAGACGGAGCGGTTCTGCAGCGAGAGCACCCCGGCCATGAAGACCACCGAGACGGCCCGGGTGCGCCAGCCGACGAGGAGCAGCACGGCGGAGAGCACGGCGAGGCCGTAGACGAACTCGAACCAGAGCCGGCCGTCCGACCACATGAGGACGGTGAAGGACCGGTTGTCGGCGATCAGCCGGCCGGCCATCTCCCAGGACCAGGGGCCTTCGGGGCCGTACAGCTCGTGCCGGTGCGGCAGCTCGCGCAGCAGGAAGACCAGCCAGGTCAGCGAGAAGCCGATCCGCACGATCGCGCTCTGGTACGGGCCGAGTGAGCGGCCCGTGAGGGCTTGGACGGCGCGGGCGAGCCGACGGTCGAGAGGCTCACGGGCAGGCGCGCGCGTGCCGGCGGCCGCGGCAGGGGCCACGGGGCCGGGAGTGGCCAGGGGTTCCGGAGTGGCCAGGGGGTCGGGGGTGGTCATCGGCCCGTCTCCGTGCGGCTCAGGTCGCCTCCGGCGGGGAGGTCGGCGGCGGTGACGGGCCACCACGGGAAGTCCCGGTAGGAGGGGTCCGTGTCGATCTTCTCGAAGCTCCACCGGGGGGCGGCGACGGACCGGGTGACGGTACGGAGCTGGACGCGCCGCACGTCACCGGCGATCGGCCGGCCGTCGGGACCTTCGAGGACGGGGAGTGCGTCGAGGCGGAGCATCGCGATCCGGCGCATGTACTCCTCCGAGAGCCGACCGCGCATCCCGTTGGGGCGACCTTCGTCGGAGTGCGAGTTGGAGTAGTAGTCGATGGCCCGGCGAAGCACGTTCTGCTGGGTGTGGCTGGGGATCGGGTTGTGCCGGACGGCCTCGATGTCCTGGGCGGTGAGGTCGATCCAGCCGGTGGTGCGGCGCCCGCCGTCGGGGGTGGCGAGCTCGGCGCGGACCTCGACGGAGATGTTCTGCCGGAGCGGATTGGGCGCGAAGAGCTTCCAGTTCTGCTCGAACTCGGGGTAGACCCAGTCGTCGACGGCCTGACCGTGCCGTTTGGTCAGCGTGTTGGACGGCGCCACGTGCAGGAACACCATCGCCAGATGGCCGCAGGCGAACACGCCGGCGACGGCGAGCGCCACGGCGAGGACGACCTGGTAGGGCAACGAGAGGGCCATGATCCCGTGGGTCGCGCGCCGTGTCCCGGGGGTGGTGTCCGGGGGCCCCGCCGGGGGGTCCGCAGGGGATGTCGGACGGCCCTCGTCCACGTCAACGGCACTCTTCTCGACGTACGCGTCCATCCGGCCCCGCTCCCGATCGGCCCACCCCGGTTATCCACAGGGTTGACACCATACGGGCCGTCGACCCACCATTGAAGTCATTCAACCGAACGATCGGTCGGTAGGGGGTCCGATGACCGCAGTGACGGCAGGGACGGCAGAGACCACGGGCGTGCCCGGAGTGTCGGACGCGGCCGTGGCGGCGGAGCAGGCCGCTTACGAGGCCGTGTTCGACGCCGCCGTGGCCGCCGACGAGCGGATCGAGCCGCGCGACTGGATGCCCGAGGCCTACCGCGCCTCGCTCGTCCGGCAGATCGCGCAGCACGCCCACTCCGAGATCATCGGCATGCAGCCGGAGGCGAACTGGATCACCCGCGCGCCCTCGCTGCGGCGCAAGGCGATCCTCATGGCCAAGGTCCAGGACGAGGCCGGCCACGGCCTGTATCTGTACAGCGCGGCGGAGACCCTCGGCACCAGCCGCGACGAGCTGCTCGACAAGCTCCACTCGGGCCGCCAGAAGTACTCCTCGATCTTCAACTACCCCACGCTGACCTGGGCCGACGTCGGCGCGATCGGCTGGCTGGTCGACGGGGCCGCGATCACCAACCAGGTCCCGCTCTGCCGCTGCTCCTACGGGCCGTACGCCCGCGCGATGGTCCGGGTCTGCAAGGAGGAGTCCTTCCACCAGCGCCAGGGGTACGAGGCGCTGCTCGCCCTCTCCCAGGGCACCGAGGCCCAGCACGCCATGGCCCAGGACGCCGTGGATCGCTGGTGGTGGCCCTCGCTGATGATGTTCGGCCCGCCCGACGACGAGTCGACCCACACCGCCCAGGCGATGGCCTGGAAGATCAAGCGCCACTCCAACGACGAGCTGCGGCAGCGCTTCGTCGACATCGCCGTGCCGCAGGCCGAGGCCCTCGGGCTCACCCTCCCCGACCCCGATCTCCGGTGGAACGAGGAACGCGGGCACTACGACTTCGGCCCGATCGACTGGACCGAGTTCTGGGACGTCCTCAAGGGCAACGGTCCCTGCAACGACCAGCGGCTGAGCAGGCGGCGCCAGGCCCATGAGGACGGCGCCTGGGTCAGGGAGGCCGCGGCCGCCCACGCGGAGAAGCACAAGCACACCGGCAAGCACGGGGAGGCACAGGCATGACGAGCGACGGTTGGCCGCTGTGGGAGGTGTTCGTGCGCTCCCGCCGCGGACTGTCCCACACCCACGCGGGCAGTCTCCACGCGCCCGACGCGGAGATGGCCCTGCGCAACGCCCGCGACCTGTACACCCGCAGGAGCGAAGGCGTGTCGATCTGGGTCGTGCCCTCGGCGGAGATCACCGCCTCCTCACCCGACGAGAAGGACCCCTTCTTCGAGCCGGCCGCCGACAAGCCCTACCGCCACCCGACGTTCTACGAGATCCCGGAGGGGGTGAAGCACCTGTGAGCACCCCCGACACCCGTGAGGGCGCCGTGGTCACCGGAGCCGCCCTCGCCCTCGGCGACGACGCCCTCGTCCTCTCCCACCGCCTGGGGGAGTGGGCCGGACACGCCCCCGTCCTGGAGGAGGAGGTCGCCCTGGCGAACATCGCGCTCGACCTCCTCGGCCAGGCCCGGGTCCTCCTCTCGCTCGTCGGCGACGAGGACGAACTGGCCTACCTGCGCGAGGAGCGTTCCTTCCGGAACGTCCAGCTGGTCGAACAGCCGAACGGCGACTTCGCCCACACCATCGCGCGACAGCTCTACTTCTCCACCTACCAGCGCCTCCTGTACGGGCAGCTGGCCGCCGGGGACGGCCCCTTCGCCGGTCTCGCGGCCAAGGCCGTCAAGGAGGTCGCGTACCACCAGGACCACGCCGAGCACTGGACCCTGCGGCTCGGCGACGGCACCGCCGAGAGCCACGAGCGCATGCGGCGGGCCTGCGACGCCCTGTGGCGGTACACGGGCGAGCTGTTCCAGCCCGTCGAGGGACTCGACGTGGACCACGCGGCCATGGAGAGCGCCTGGCTGGCGTCGGTGACGGACGTCCTCGACAGGGCCACGCTCACCGTGCCCGAGGGGCCCCGCACCGGCGCCTGGACCGCGGGAGCCGGCCGGCAGGGGCTCCACACCGAGCCCTTCGGACGGATGCTCGCAGAGATGCAGCACCTGCACCGCAGCCACCCGGGGGCGACATGGTGACCATGACCGCCCTGGAGGAGGAGCTGAGCCGGATCGCAGGCGCCGTCCTCGACCCCGAGCTGCCCGTCCTCACCCTGGCGGAGCTCGGTGTGCTGCGGGGCGTCCAGGTCACCGGCCCCGGCCGGGTCGAGGTCGCCCTCACCCCGACGTACACGGGCTGTCCCGCCGTCGAGGCCATGTCCTCCGACATCGAGCGCGCCCTCCACGAGCACGGAGTGCCGGAGGTCTCCGTCGTCACGGTCCTCGCCCCCGCGTGGTCCACCGACGACATCAGCGAGGAAGGACGCCGCAAGCTCGCCGAGTTCGGCGTCGCCCCGCCGCGCCCCCAGGGCCCCGGCCCGGCCGGCGGCCCGGTCCCGCTGACCCTCGCGATCCGCTGCCCCCACTGCGGCTCCACCGACACCGAGCTCCTGAGCCGCTTCTCCTCGACCGCGTGCAAGGCACTGCGCCGCTGCACCGCCTGCCGCGAACCGTTCGACCACTTCAAGGAGTTGTAGATGGTGTCCTCAGGCGCCGCCGGACGGGCCGGGTTCCATCCGCTCCGGGTGAGCGAGGTCGAGCGGCTCACGGACGACTCCGTGGCCGTCACCTTCGCCGTCCCGCCCGAACTCCACGAGGCGTACCGGCACCTCCCCGGCCAGCACCTCGCCCTGCGCCGCACGGGCGAGCGGGGCGAGGAGGTCCGGCGCACGTACTCGATCTGCACCCCCGCGGCCCCGGCCGGCGAGCCCCCCGTCCTGCGTGTCGGCATCCGGCTGGTCGACGGCGGCTCGTTCTCGACGTACGCGCTCAAGGAACTGGCCGTCGGAGACCTCGTCGAGGTCATGGAGCCCATGGGCCGCTTCTCGCTCGCCCCGCGCCCCGGTCACTTCGCGGCCGTCGTCGGCGGCAGCGGCATCACTCCGGTCCTGTCGATCGCGGCCACCCTGCTCGCCCGGGAACCGGAGGCCCGGTTCTGCCTGGTCCGGAGCGACCGCACCGCCTCGTCCACGATGTTCCTCGACGAGGTCGCCGACCTGAAGGACCGCTACCCCGACCGCTTCCAGCTGGTCACCGTGCTCTCCCGGGAGGAACAGCAGGCGGGTCTGCCCTCCGGCCGTCTCGACCACGAGCGGCTCGCCGAGCTGCTGCCCGCGCTGCTGCCGGTCGACACGATCGACGGCTGGTTCCTCTGCGGCCCCTTCGGGCTCGTGCAGGGCGCCGAGCGTGCGCTGCGCGGACTCGGGGTCGACCGTGGCCGGATCCACCAGGAGATCTTCCACGTCGACGACGGCTCCGCACCCGCCGCGGCCCCCGCGGGCGACATCCCCGCGCACGCCACCCTGACGGCGACCCTGCACGGTCGGTCCGGCACCTGGCCGGTGGACCGGGGCGAGACGCTCCTCGACACGGTGCTCCGTGCCCGCGCGGACGCTCCGTACGCCTGCAAGGGCGGGGTGTGCGGCACCTGCCGCGCCTTCCTCGTCGGCGGAGAGGTGCGGATGGACCGCAACTTCGCACTGGAACCGGAGGAGACCGAAGCCGGATACGTGCTGGCCTGTCAGTCCCACCCGGTCACCCCGGACGTGGAGTTGGACTTCGACCGCTGACGAGTCCGGGCGCGGCCCATTCCCTTCCACTAGAACCTGTTCTATCTTGACGAACCGTCAGGAAGCACGAGGACGGCAACGGGAGGGCAGGGCAGTGGACTTCACCTTCACCGAAGAACAGCAGGCGGCCGTCGAGGCGGCCAAGGCGGTCTTCTCGGACGTCGCGCCCGACGCGGTACCGAGCCCCGCCCTCACACCGGGTGCCGTCTCCGAGGACCTGGACCGACCACTCTGGTCCCGTCTCGCCGCGGCCGGCCTGCTGGGCCTGACGGTGTCCCCGGAACACGGAGGCGCCGGGCTCGATCCCGTCGCCCTCTGCCTCGTCCTGCGCGAGTCGGCCCGCGTCCTCGCCCGCGTCCCCCTCCTGGAGACCAGCGCCGTCGCCATGACCGTCGAGCGGTACGCCCCCCGGGAAACGGCCGCCGCGCTGCTCCCCCGGGTGGGCCGCGGCGAACTCGTGCTCACCGCCGCCTCCCAGGGGCACACCGGCCACGACCCCGCGGAGTGCTCCGTCACCGCCCGCCACGACGGCACCGTCTGGATCCTCGACGGCCTCCAGACCGCCGTTCCCTGGGCCCACGGAGCGGACCTCGTCGCCGTACCCGGGCACACCCCCGAGGGACGCACCGTCCTCGCCCTGCTGCCCCGGACGCACGCGGGCCTCACGCTCACCGCGCAGTACTCCACCAGCGGCGAACTCCTCGCCGAACTACGGCTCGACGCCGTACGCCTCGCCGACGCCGACGTCATCGACGCCGAAGGCGCCTGGAAGTGGCTGCGCGGACTCCTGACCACCGGGACCTGCGCGCTCGCCCTCGGCCTCGGCGAGGCCGTGCTCACCATGACGAGCCAGTACACCGGGAAACGCGAACAGTTCGGCCACCCCGTGGCCACGTTCCAGGCGGTCGCCGTGCAGACCGCCGACCGCTACATCGACCTGCGCGCCATGGAGGCCACCCTCTGGCAGGCCGCCTGGCGGCTCTCCAGCGCCTCCGAAGGGGCGCTCCCCGCAGAGGGGGACATCGCCGTCGCGAAGATCTGGGCCTCCGAAGGCGTACGACGCGTGGTGCAGACCGCGCAGCACCTGCACGGCGGCTTCGGCGCCGACACGGACTACCCCCTGCACCGCTACCACGCCTGGGCCAAACACCTGGAGCTGTCCCTCGGCCCCGCCGCGGCCCACGAGGAGGCCCTGGGCGACCTGCTGGCCGCCCACCCCCTCGGCTGACCGCCGGCCGTCAGAGGACGAAGGCCGGGCTGCCGTTCTCCGTCACCATCGGACGCCCGGCACCGTCCCAGGCGAGCATCCCGCCGTCGACGTTCACCGCGTCGAAGCCCTGCTGCACCAGATACTGCGTGACCTGCGCCGACCGGCCGCCGACCCGGCACATCACATGGGCACGACCACGCTCGGCCACGGCCTCCGTCACCTCACCGAAGCGGGCCACGAAGTCGCTCATCGGCACGTGCAGAGCGCCCTCGACATGACCGGCCGCCCACTCGTCGTCCTCCCTGACGTCCAGCACCAGGGCATCGGCCGGCACGGAAGCCGCGTCCACCGAGGGCAGCGGGGAGAAATTCATGGGACAAGCCTTCTCTCGTCAGTACCGCCCGGGGGAACCCGAGCACACGGAAAAACCTACTGCACCAGCTCGGCCAGCTCGTTCTCCCGCTCGGAGACCTGCGCGAGCAGCTGCTCCGCGATCTCCTCGAGGAGCCGGTCCGGGTCCTCCGGCGCCATCCGCAGCATCGCGCCGATCGCGCTCTCCTCCAGCTCGCGCGCCAGCGCCGACAGCATGTCCTTGCGCTGCGCCAGCCACTCCAGACGCGCGTACAGCTCCTCGCTCTCGCTGAGCCGCTCCTCGGCCGGCGCGGGACCGGCCTCCCACTCCGCGGAGAGCTCGCGAAGGAGCGCCTCGTCGCCGCGGGCGTAGGCGGCGTTCACCCGGGTGATGAACTCCTCGCGCCGCTTCCGCTCGTCCTCCTCACGGGCCAGGTCGGGGTGGGCCCTACGGGCCAGCTCCCGGTAGAGCCTGCGGGCCTCCTCACCGGGGCGGACCCGCTTCGGAGGCTGCACCGGCCGGTCGGTGAGCATGGCCTGCGCCTCGGGGGAGAGCCCGTCGGAGTCGATCCAGTCGTGGAACAGCTCGTCCACCCCGGGCATCGGCATGACCGCGGCCCGCGCCTCCTGTGCTCGCCGCAGATCCTCCGGGTCGCCGGTGCGGGCGGCCCGCGCCTCGGCGATCCGGGCGTCGAGCTCGTCGAGCCGCGCGTACATCGGGCCGAGCTTCTGATGGTGCAGCCGCGAGAAGTTGTCCACCTCGACCCGGAACGTCTCGACGGCGATCTCGAACTCGATCAGGGCCTGCTCGGCCACCCGCACGGCCCGCTCAAGCCGCGCCTCGGGCCGCTCGTCCCCAGGCCGCGCCTCGGACCGCTCGTCCTGGGACCGCTCGCCCTCGGGCCGCTCGTCCCCGGGCCCCTCGTTCACACCCTGGTCCACGCTCACGTCAACGCCCGCCCAGTCCTCGTTCCGCCTCGTCCCCCCAGCCTACGGGCCTCGGGGGGGCTCCCCCCTCCCTCCCCCTCCCCTCCCTCCCCCTTTGTTGCCCTTGCCCCGACGTCGTCCCTCGCTCTCGCGACGGGCGTCAGACGCCCAGCTCGGCCGCTGTACGGCCGGAGCGGACGGCCGCGAGCAGGTCGGCGTGATCAGCGGTGGTGCGGTCCGCGTACGAGACGGCGAAGGAGGCGACGGCCTCGTCGAACTCCTCGTTCTTGCCGCAGTACCCGGCTATCAGACGCGGATCCGCGCTGTGGGCGTGGGCGCGGGCGAGCAACGCCCCGGTCATCCGGCCGTAGTCGTCGACCTGGTCGACGGTGAGGGCGGCGGGGTCGACGCTGCCCTTGCGGTTGCGGAACTGGCGCACCTGGAAGGGGCGCCCCTCCACCGTGGTCCAGCCGAGCAGGATGTCGCTGACGACCTGCATCCGCTTCTGCCCGAGCACCACCCGCCGACCCTCGTGGCCGGGGTCCGGCACGGTGAAGCCCACGGCGGGCAGATGGGGCAGCAGGGCGGACGGCCGGGCCTCCTTCACCTGGAGCACCAGCGGCTCGCCCCGGTGGTCGAGGAGCAGCACGACATAGGAGCGGGTGCCGACGCTGCCGGTGCCGACCACCCGGAAGGCCACGTCGTGGACGGCGTACCGCGCGAGCAGCGGAAGCCGGTCCTCGGAGACGGTCTCCAGGTATGCGCCGAGGGAGGCGGCGACCGCGGCGGCCTCGGAGTCCGTGACCCTGCGCAGCACCGGGGCGGCGTCCACGAACCTGCGCCCGCCGCCGTCCACGTCGCTCACCGCCTCGGTCGACCGGGCGGCGAACCGGGCGCTCGTGTTCCTGCGGGCCTTGGCGGACACCTGTTCCAGGGTGCCGAGGAGATCACGGGCGTCGGTGTGCGAGACCAGTTCCTCGTCGGCGATCGCGTTCCAGGCGTCGAACGCGGGAAGCCGGGCGAGCAGGCGCATGGTGCGCCGGTAGGCGCCGACGGTGTCGAAGGCGGCGGCCCGGCACACCTCCTCGCTCGCGCCCACCTCCCTGCCCGCGAGCACCAGGGAGGTGGCGAGCCGCTTGAGGTCCCATTCCCAAGGGCCGACGATGGTCTCGTCGAAGTCGTTGAGGTCCATGACGAGCCGGCCGTGGGCGTCGCCGTAGAGCCCGAAGTTGGCGGCGTGCGCGTCGCCGCACAGCTGGGCGGCTATTCCGGTGACGGGAGTGCCGGCGAGGTCGTGGGCCATCAGTCCGGCGGATCCGCGCAGGAAGGCGAAGGGGCTCGCCGCCATCCTGCCGACCCGTATCGGCGCGAGCTCGGGAACCCTGTCGCGGCTCGACTCCTCGACGGCTCCGACCGCGTCGGGGCGGTCGGCGGCGAGGGCCGGCAGGGAGTGCGAGGAGCGCGGGACCCGCTGCCTCAGCTCCTTGCCCCGTTTCTTGTGGGCTGCCCCGCCGATGTCTGCGCGGCGCGCGAACCCCGGCACGTGTGGCATCCGTACGCCGCCCGGCTCTCCGTCCGTTCCGCGCTGTCCCTGCACCACGGCCTGGATCTCACCCATGGCACGCCCTCCCCCGACGAAAGTCCAACATCATCCGCGCTGACGGTACCGCCGCGGTCGAGCGGGCGTCTCCCCCTGTGGACAACGCTGCCCGCACCCTGTGGACAAGCCCCGTGAAGCCCTCAGACGGCCACCGCCTCCTCCATCTCCTCCTCGGCCGGGTCCGGGGCCGGGACCGGGGCGGAAGCGGAAGCGGAAACCGAAGCGCCGTCCCCGGCCACGCGCGCCCGCCTCTTCTCCGTGATCCCGGCGGCGACGACGAGAGCGGCTCCGACGAGGAACCAGACGGCAAGGACCAGAACGTGCCCGCCGAGCGCGTGTCCGCCGAAGTACACATGGCCGCGTACGCCCTCGACGAAGCCCGCGCCGTTCCAGAAGGCGTGCAGCGCGCCGAAGAAGCCGGGCTGGAGCTCGGGCCGGTAGATGCCGCCGGAACTCGTGAAGTTGAGCATGACGAAGAGCACCATCACGCCGAGCGTGGTCCAGCGGCGCAGATAGGTGTGCAGGCCGACGCCGACGAGCAGGATGCCCGCCGCGTACAGCCAGGACAGCGCCCACACACCGCCGAGCCCCTGATCGACCAGGTGGAAGACCGGTCCGGCGAAGAGCGTCCCGATCAGGCTGACGACGAGCGACATTCCGGCGGCGAGGAGGGCCCGGATCCGCAGGGGCAGGACCGCCCCTGCCCCACCGATGACGGCGACCGAGGCGTACGCCCCGATGCTGAGGGCGACGAGCAGGAAGAAGACGCCCTGCCCGGTGGGGTCACCGGAGGCGAGGGGCGCGACGTCGGTGACCTTGAGCGGGGCACCCTGACCGGCGGCGACCTTGGTGAACAACTTCTCGACGGCCATGGCACTGGTGTCGGAGGAGGCCGGGGCCACGAGCAGCTCGGGCTTCTCGCCGGGGACGTAGGCGCCGAAGCTGCTCTGCTCGCGCAGGGCGGTGACGGCCGTGTCCCGGTCGGCGACGGTACGGACGTCGAGGGCGCCGGCGCCCTTGTCCTGGAGGGTCTGCGCGAGGACCTGGGCGGTGGGTCCCGAGCCGACGACGTCGACGCGCAGGTCGTGGGGTTCGGGGGCATGGAAGGCGCCGAGGTAGGCGAGTCCCATGCCGACACACATCAGCAGCGGGGTGAGCAGATGTCCGAGGACATGCCGCAACGCGCCCCTGGTGTTCGGTCCTGCGGACACCGATACCTCCATGGTTGGCTTTTACAACTAAAGAACCGTTGTACTATACAACTGAAAGTCCGTGGCAGGCGACCGCAGTGTCCGCAGTGCCCGCCCGACGACGAGGGAGCCCACCATGACCGGCGACGGCGCAGAGCCTCCACGCGAGGTGTCCATGGACGTCATCCAGCGTGAGCTGACGGCCTTCGCCCGCCGGGCCCGCGCCGCGGCGGCCCGCGTACACCCCGAGCTCCCGCTCGTCTCGTACACGCTGCTCGCCCACATCGAGGAACAGCACGGCTGCCGCGCGACCGACCTCGCGGCCCACTACCTGCTGGACAAGTCGACGGTCAGCCGTCAGCTCGCGGGCCTGGAGAAGCTCGGCCTCGTCGAGCGCCGCCCCGCACCGGACGACCACCGCGTGCATGTCCTCCATCCCACGGAGGCGGGCACCAAGGTGTTGTCCTCGGCCCGGACGAGCCGACGCGCGGCCTATCAGGAGCGTCTCAGGGACTGGTCGGCCGATGACCTCGACCGCTTCGCCGCCTATCTGCTCCGCTACAACACCGCCGGTCCGAACGACCTCCCGGACAACCCCTCACACTGACCGGAACACCGGCCGAAACACTGGCCGAAGCACCGGCCGAAGCACCGGCCACCGACGACAGACCTCGTCCCCGGTCCGCCCCGCCCGATGCCCCCGGGTCCCGGCCCCTACAGCCCCGCGTCCCGGGCCAGCAACGCCGCCTGCACCCGGTTCTCACAGTCCAGTTTGGCGAGGAGCCGGCTCACATAGGTCTTCACCGTGGCCTCGCTCATGTGCAGCCGCTTCCCCGCGTCCGCGTTGGAGAGTCCCTCCCCGAGAAGCGCCAGCACATCGCGCTCCTTCTCGCTCAGCCCGGCGACCCGCGTCCGCGCCTGCTCCGCGCGGACCGCCTCCCGGCCCCTGGCGAGCCGCTCCACCACGTGCCGGGTCGCCGCCGGCGAGAGATACGCGTCGCCCGCCGCGGCCGCCCGCACCGCCCGGATCAGCTCCGCGGGCGCCGTGTCCTTGAGCAGGAACCCGGCTCCGCCGTGCTCCAGCGCCCGCAACACGTTCTCCCGCTCCCCGAAGGTCGTCAGGACGACCACCCGGGCGTTCGGCGCGGCTCTGCGCAGCTCCGGCAGGGCCGAGAGCCCGTCGAGCACCGGCATCTGGATGTCGAGCAGCACCACGTCGGCCGCGTGCGCCCGAGCGGCCTCGACCGCCTGCCGGCCGTCGGCGGCCTCGCCGACGACCTCGATCTCCGGGTCCGAGGTGAGAATCATCCGGATCCCGGCTCTGATCAGAGGCTCGTCGTCGGCGATCACGACCCTGATGGGCTGCCCTGCCACTGCTGTCCCCCCGCGGCTTCGGTACGGGCGGATCGGCGCTACCGCGCCTCCACCTCGTACGACTTCTTCTCGATCAGCTTGCCGTCCCTGAAACAGAACCGGAAAACAGGCTCCCTGTCGAAGCTCTCCCCCGTCTCCGAGGACATCAGCACCAGGCAGCTGGCGTTCTCCGGTCTCGCGGGCCCCTTGCCGTCCAGCCCCGTGGTGGCGATCGTGTCGCCCGAAGGGAGCTGCTCCCGGACGTCCTGCTCGGACATCCCCACCTTCACCGCGTCGTACTGCTCGGGTTCGATCATCCCCTGCTGCAGAGAACCCATCAGGAAGTAGAGGCCGAACCCGCCCGCCACCAGCAGCAGTACGAGCGCCGCGAAAGCGATCCCGCAGCCCAGCGCTATCGCGCCGCCCGTACTTCTGCCCCTGCCCCCGTGCACCGCCATCGCGAGCTCCCGCTCCGTGAACGTCCAGTCGGCCGGTCCGACCACGACCGGACGACCATCGCCCACCAGCGGCTTCGTGGTCTGCTGCCGGAAGTCGTCGGCCACATCGACCAAAGGTGCAGCCTCCGCGACGGGCGCCGCCCCGTACGGCAGCATCCCGGCCACCCGGAACCCTCCGCCGTCGGCCGGACCCGCATGGCACATGCCGCCCACCAAGCGGGCCCGCTCGGCGAGACCGGCCAGCCCCTGCCCACCGCTCACCACGTCCTTCGGGGGCCCTTCCGTCGGCTGCTCGTTGAGGACCTCCACGACGAAGGTGTCCGGCTCGTAGCGCAGTTCGACGCCGATCGGCGCCCCCGGCGCGTACTTGTAGGCGTTGGTCAGGGCCTCCTGCACGATCCGGTACGCGGCGTGGTCGGCGGCCGGCGCGAGCGTCCGTTCCTCCCCCGCCCGTCTCAGCCCGACCGTGGTTCCCGCCGCTCTGGCCGCCTCCACGAGACCCTCGATGCCAGCGATCCCCCGTGCGGCCCGTCCCGTCTCGTCCCCGGCCCGTGACGGCGTCCCGGCCGGCCTGTCGACGGCCTCGACGCCGTCGCGGAGTATCCCGACGACCTCCCGCAGCTCGTGCATCGCGGTCACCGACGCGTTCCGCAAGACCCCGACGACCTCGCGCTGCCGCTCGCTCAGCTCCCGGTCCACCTCCAGCGCGCCCGTGTGCACGGCGATGAGGGCCAGTTGGTGGCCGAGGCTGTCGTGCATGTCCTGGGCGATCCGCTGCCGCTCCCGCAGCCGCGCCTGCCAGGCGACCATCGTCCGCTCCCGCAGCAGTTGGGCGTTGCGCTCCTGGAGCGCGTGCAACAGGGTCCTGCGCTGCGTCCAGTAGCGGTGGGCAAGGCCGGGAGCCAGCGTGGTGCCCAGGTAGAAGAGGGTCGCCATGAGGGCGACGGCGAGCAGCCGCTGCCGGTCCCAGGGCCCGACGAGGCTCCCCCCGACGTTCAGGACGAAGGCGGCGATGAACGCGGCCAGCGCACGTCCGACACCCGCGATGTATCGGCCGGACGACCAGCCGACCACGATCAGCAGGGGGCCGAGGCCCGGCACGAAGGGCGCGGCCCCGGCGGTCAGGACGAGCACGCTCGCGGGAAGTCTGCGCCTCACCAGCGACAGCACGGCGGAACCGGCGGCGACCCCGGCCGGCCGCCAGCCCTCGCCGCCCAGAAGCTCTTCGGTCCCCGCGCCGAGCAGCGCGACGACAGCGGCGAGCGCCACCTCACCGGTGGTCCTGCGCCCCGACCACTGTCCCGGCACCGCGAACCAGTGCCACCAGGCGGCGAGCACGGCCCCGATCCCGTACGAACTCCGGGTCCCCGACTTCGACATAGCGTCCACGCTCGCACCGTAGGCCGCGGCCCGATCCCGGAGCTTCCCTCTTTCGTCTCGGCCCTCAACGACGAAAGTCACAGCTTGCCGCCGCGGAACGTGGGAAGGCTCACACCCGTCACGAGAACGCGGAAGCCCCGTAGGTCGATGACCTACGGGGCTTCCGTCTGGTGCGCGAGGGGGGAGTTGAACCCCCACGCCCTTTCGGGCACTGGAACCTGAATCCAGCGCGTCTGCCTATTCCGCCACCCGCGCATTGGGTGTGCTCCGGGCTCTCTCACTTTTCGGTGCGAGCGCCTGGCGACATCAGAAGATTAGCACGTCGCAGACCGTGGATTCACATCCGTTGTTTCCGCTCCGCCGGGGGAGACCAAGGTGGGGAAGGTCGCAGAGGGACGGAAGCGGGAAGGAGCCGAGGACGGGCGGGGAGACAGGCGGAGAGGAAGGCGGAGGGGAGGGACGAGCGGACGGAGGGGCAGGAAGCAATGGAGCGAGGAGCGAAGGAAGGGAAGGAAGGGGGTGAAGAGAGGGGAAGGAGGGGGAGGAAGGGGACGGACCGCCCCCGGTCCCCGAACCGAGCCCCCGCTCCCACAGCCGGGTGCGGGACACTGTCCACAGGCCGCCTCTACGATCCGTGGGGAAAGCTTGTGAGAGGTGACACTCGTCCACAGGGCAGAGAAGGGGAACCAGCCGATTTCCCGACGCGTGGATACGATCAGTAAGCAGTACCAGGACGACAACGACGGAGGAGGTGCCCCATGGGAGTCCTGAAGCGTTTCGAGCAGCGTCTCGAAGGTCTGGTCAACGGCACCTTCGCCAAGGTCTTCAAGTCCGAGGTCCAGCCGGTCGAGATCGCCGGCGCGCTCCAGCGCGAGTGCGACAACAACGCGCAGATCTGGAACCGCGAGCGGACCGTCGTCCCCAACGACTTCATCGTGGAGCTGAGCACGCCGGACTACGAGCGCCTCAGCCCCTACTCGGGCCAGCTCGGCGACGAGCTCGCCGGCCTGGTCAGGGATTACGCGAAGCAGCAGCGGTACACCTTCATGGGCCCGATCAAGGTCCATCTGGAGAAGGCCGAAGACCTCGACACCGGTCTGTACCGCGTCCGCAGCCGCACGCTGGCGTCGAGTACGTCACAGCAGCAGCCGCCCGCGGGCGGACAGCAGCACCACCAGCAGCAGAGCCCGGTGCAGGGCCGCGGCGGCTACGGGTATCCCCCGGCCGGCGCCCCGCCCATGCCCGCCTCCCCGCCTCCCGGCGCTCCGCGGCCGGTGGCCGCAGCGGGCGGACCCGGTGCCATGCCCGGCGCCGGCACGCACGGCGGAGCGGGCGTCCGGGTGCGCCACTGGATCGAGATCAACGGCACCCGCCATCAGATCTCCCGCCCGACCCTGGTCCTCGGCCGCAGCACCGACGCGGACGTGAGGATCGACGATCCCGGCGTCTCCCGCCGGCACTGCGAGATCCGGACCGGAACGCCCTCGACGATCCAGGATCTGGGATCCACCAACGGCATCGTGGTGGACGGGCAGCACACCACCCGCGCTACGCTCCGCGACGGCTCGCGGATCGTCGTGGGCAGCACCACCATCGTTTACCGGCAAGCCGAAGGGTGAAGCGGGGGCAATGTCAGAGCTGACCCTTACGGTCATGCGGTTGGGTTTCCTGGCCGTTCTGTGGCTGTTCGTCATCGTGGCCGTCCAGGTCATCCGTAGCGACCTCTTCGGTACGCGGGTGACCCAGCGCGGTTCACGGCGCCAAGAGGCGCGACCGCAGCAACAGCAGGCGCGGCAGGCCGCCGCGCCTCCGCAGCAGCGCGGCCAGCAGAGCGCGGGCGGTGGGCGGCAGCGCCGCGGCGCCCCGACCAAGCTGGTCGTCTCCGAGGGCACCCTCACCGGCACGACCGTCGCCCTCCAGGGCCAGACGATCACGCTGGGCCGGGCGCACGATTCGACGATCGTCCTTGACGACGACTACGCGTCCAGCAGGCACGCCCGGATCTACCCGGACCGGGACGGCCAGTGGATCGTCGAGGATCTCGGGTCCACCAACGGCACGTATCTCGACCGGACCCGCCTCACCACCGCCACACCCATTCCGCTGGGCGCGCCGATCCGCATCGGCAAGACCGTCATCGAGCTGCGGAAGTAGTGCTACATCATGAATAGGCGCGAGCGGAGCGAGCGAGTCGGGACGGTCCCCGCCACAGGCCGTGCCGCGCTCCCGACCGGAGCGACTGAGGCGACGACCGGCGTGACCGGAGCGACCGGAGGGTGGGCAGTGTGGGTCGAGACCGGCCGTACCCCGATGCAGCGGCGACAGGGCAGGTGCGCATGACTCTGTCCCTGCGATTCGCCGCGGGCTCGCACAAGGGCATGATCCGCGAGGGCAACGAGGACTCGGGTTACGCCGGTCCCCGACTGCTCGCCATCGCCGACGGCATGGGCGGCCAGGCAGCCGGCGAGGTCGCCTCGTCGGAGGTGATCTCCACCCTCGTCACGCTGGACGACGACGTCCCCGGCTCCGACATCCTCACCTCGCTCGGTACGGCGGTGCAGCGCGCCAACGACCAGCTTCGGATGATGGTCGAGGAGGACCCGCAGCTGGAGGGCATGGGCACCACGCTCACCGCCCTTCTGTGGACCGGCCAGCGCCTCGGTCTCGTGCACGTCGGCGACTCGCGCGCCTATCTGCTCCGCGACGGTGTCCTCACCCAGATCACCCAGGACCACACCTGGGTCCAGCGGCTCGTCGACGAGGGCCGGATCACCGAGGAAGAGGCCACCACCCACCCGCAGCGCTCGCTGCTCATGCGCGCGCTCGGCAGCGGCGACCACGTCGAACCCGACCTCTCCATCCGCGAGGTCCGGGCCGGTGACCGCTATCTGATCTGCTCCGACGGCCTGTCCGGCGTGGTCTCGCACCAGACCCTCGAGGACACCCTCGCCAGCTACCAGGGCCCGCAGGAGACCGTGCAGGAGCTGATCCAGCTCGCACTGCGCGGTGGCGGCCCCGACAACATCACGGTGATCGTCGCCGACGTCCTCGACGTCGACGGCGGCGACACCCTCGCCGGTCACCTCAACGACACCCCGGTCATCGTCGGCGCGGTCGCCGAGAACCAGGCCCAGCTGAACGACGGCGGGGCCATGCAGACCCCGGCCGGCCGCGCCTCGGGCCTCGGTCGCACGGCCTCGCACCAGCAGCCGCCCTCCGGCGGCTTCGGTCCGCCCGGCAGCGGCGACGGCCACGGCTACGGCGGCATGCCCCCGCAGGGCTCCTTCGAGTCGTACACGGACGACGACTTCGTGAAGCCGCGCACCGGCCGCAAGTGGCTCAAGCGCTCCTTCCTCCTCGTCCTCGCCCTCGCCGTCCTGGGTGGCGGCGCCTACGGCGGCTGGCGCTGGACGCAGACGCAGTACTACGTCGGCTCCAAGGACCAGCACGTGGCGCTGTACCAGGGCATCAGCCAGGACCTGGCCTGGGTCTCGCTCTCGAAGGTCCAGAAGGACCACCCCGAGATCGAACTCAAGTACCTCCCCGCCTACCAGCGGAAGCAGGTCGAGGACACGATCACGGGCGGCAGCCTCGGCAAGGCCCAGACGAAGATCGCCGAGCTGGCGGCGCAGGCCTCGGCCTGCAAGAAGACCGAGCAGCGCCGCGAGGCCGCCGAGAAGGCCGCCGACCAGGCGAGCAAGCCGCCGGCCGAGAAGCCCGACGCCACCGCCACCCCTGACCCCAAGCCCACCACAGCCGCTCCGTCGCCGGGTCCCACCCTCACCGCGGAGGAGCAGAAGCTGGCCTCGAACTGCGGCAAGCAGTAAGCACCCGTAGGGGGCCTTTCACCACCATGAGCGTTGTCACCAACACGACCACCATCGGCGCGATCGAGGCGCCGAGCCGCCGCAACACCGAGCTGGCGCTGCTCGCGTTCGCCGTCGTCATCCCGGTGTTCGCGTACCTCAACGTGGGCCTGGCCATCGACGGCGAGGTCCCGGCCGGCATGCTCGGATACGGCCTCGGCCTCGCCCTGCTCGCCGGCGTCGCCCACCTCGTGGTGCGCAAGTGGGCCCCGTACGCGGACCCGCTGCTGCTGCCCCTCGCCACCCTGCTCAACGGCATGGGTCTGGTGCTGATCTGGCGTCTCGACCAGTCGCCGCGGCTGATCGCCACGTCGATGCGGCTGTACGACAGCTTCAGTCCGGACGCCCCCAAGCAGATGATGTACTCGGCGATCGGCATCGCGATGTTCGTCGGCATGCTGCTGATGCTGAAGGACCACCGGGTCCTGCAGCGCTACACGTACATCTCGATGGTGGCGGCGCTGGTCCTCCTTTTGCTGCCGTTGGTTCCGGGCCTCGGCTCGGCCGTCTACGGCGCCAAGATCTGGATCAACGTCGCCGGTTTCTCCATCCAGCCCGGTGAGTTCGCCAAGATCGTGCTCGCGATCTTCTTCTCCGGCTACCTGATGGTGAAGCGGGACGCGCTCGCCCTGGCCAGCCGCCGCTTCATGGGGCTCTACCTGCCGCGTGGGCGCGACCTCGGCCCGATCCTCACGATCTGGGCGGTCAGCCTCCTCATCCTGATCTTCGAGAACGACCTCGGTACCTCGCTGCTGTTCTTCGGCATGTTCGTGATCATGCTGTACGTGGCGACGGAGCGGACCAGCTGGATCGTCATGGGTCTGCTGATGTCGGTCGCGGGCGCGGTCGGCGTGGCCTCCTTCGCCGGCCACGTGCAGGACCGTGTGGACGCCTGGGCCGATCCCTTCTCCTGCGCCGACAAGGTCGCCGCCTGCGACCAGATGACCGAAGTGCTGATGTCCTTCGGTTCCGGCGGCATCCTCGGCACCGGTCTCGGCCAGGGCAACTCCGACCTCATCGGCTTCGCCGCCAACTCCGACTTCATCTTCGCCACCGTCGGCGAGGAACTCGGCCTCACCGGCGTGATGGTCTTCCTGCTCTTCTACGGGCTGATCGTCGAGCGCGGCGTCCGCACCGCACTCGCCGCCCGCGACCCCTTCGGCAAGCTGCTCGCGATGGGCCTCTCCGGCGCCTTCGCGCTCCAGATCTTCGTCGTCGCCGGCGGTGTGATGGGCCTCATCCCGCTCACCGGTATGACGATGCCGTTCCTCGCGTACGGCGGATCCTCCGTGATCGCCAACTGGGCCCTGATCGGCATCCTGATCCGGATCAGCGACACCGCGCGGCGCCCCGCGCCCGCGCCCGCCCCGTCCCCCGACGCCGAGATGACCCAGGTGGTCCGTCCGTGAACAAGCCGCTGCGCCGGGTCGCGATCTTCTGCGGCCTGCTCATCCTCGCCCTGCTCCTGCGGGACAACTGGCTCCAGTACGTCCGCGCCGACGAGTTGAACACCCACTCGTCGAACAAGCGCGTCCAGATCGAGCGGTACGCCAACGAGCGCGGCAACATCATCGTCGACGGCAAGCCGATCACCGGCTCCGTCGACTCCAAGGACCCGTACTACAAGTACAAGCGGACCTACACCGACGGCCCCATGTGGGCCCCCGTCACCGGCTACGCCTCGCAGGCCTACGACGCCAACCAGATCGAGAAGATCGAGGACGGCATCCTCACCGGCAACGACGACCGGCTCTTCTTCGACCGCACCCTCGCCATGTTCACCGGTGACGAGAAGAAGGGCGGCGACGTCGTCACCACCCTCAGCGGGGCCGCCCAGAAGGCCGCCTACGAGGGCCTCGGCGACAAGACCGGCGCCGTCGTCGCCATCGAGCCGAAGACCGGCAAGATCCTGGCGCTCGCCTCCACCCCCTCGTACGACCCCGCCACCTTCGCCGGCTACTCCCACAAGGACGAGAAGGCCTGGGTGGCACTGGAGAAGGACAAGAGCAAGCCGAAGCAGAACCGCGCGATCCGCGAGATCTACCCGCCCGGTTCCGTCTTCAAGGTCGTCACCGCCGCCGCCGCTCTGGAGAACGGCAAGGTCACCGACATCAACGCGGCGACCGATACCCCCGAGGGCTGGAAGATCCCCCTCTCCACGAAGGAGATGGTCAACCACGCCCAGGGCTGTGCCAACGCCAGCCTGAAGCGCGCCCTCGACATCTCCTGCAACTCGGTCTTCGCGAAGCTCGGCGACGACGTCGGCGTCGAGAAGATGACCGAGATGGCCGAGAAGTTCGGTTTCAACGCCGAGCAGTTCACCCCGGTCCGTTCCGCCGCCTCCGTCTACGACAAGAAGGCCGACCGCGGCGGAAACGCGCTCTCCTCCATCGGTCAGTTCAACACCGCGACCACCCCGCTCCAGATGGCGATGGTCACGGCGGCGATCGCCAACGACGGCAAGCTCATGCAGCCGTACATGATCGACCAGCTGCGCGCCCCGAACCTCGACATCATCAAGCAGAACGAGCCGAAGGAGATGAGCCAGCCGGTCTCCCCGAAGAACGCCCAGCTCCTTCAGCAGATGATGGAGAGCGTCGTCACCAACGGCACCGGTGGCAAAGCCGACCTGAACATGGACGGCGTGAAGGTCGGCGGAAAGACGGGTACGGCCCAGCACGGCGACAAGAACGCCAAGCGTCCGTACGCCTGGTTCATCTCGTACGCGAAGACCGCCGAGGGCTCCCCGGTCGCGGTCGCGGTGATCGTCGAGGACTCCGCGGGCACCGACCGCGAGGACATCAGCGGTGGCGGCCTGGCCGCCCCGATCGCGAGGGACGTCATGAAGGCGGTCATGAAGAGCCGCGGCTGACGCCACGGCCCCGTACGTGCCAGGTACCGGTCAGGTATCAGCTACCGGCCCCGGGCGGATCGTCTTCCCGGGGCCGGTACCGTATGCGCGAACAGCACACACCGCCGGACCACCCATGGGTGCGGTCGGGACAGACGGAGAGGGCTGGATTAGCTATGGAAGAGCCGCGTCGCCTCGGCGGCCGGTACGAGCTGGGCTCGGTGCTCGGCCGTGGTGGCATGGCCGAGGTGTACCTCGGTCAGGACACCCGGCTCGGCCGCACCGTCGCCGTGAAGACGCTGCGGGCCGACCTGGCCCGCGACCCGTCCTTCCAGGCCCGGTTCCGCCGTGAGGCACAGTCCGCCGCCTCGCTGAACCACCCGGCGATCGTCGCGGTCTACGACACCGGCGAGGACTACGTCGACGGGGTCTCCATCCCGTACATCGTGATGGAGTACGTCGACGGGTCGACCCTGCGTGAGCTTCTTCACTCCGGGCGCAAGCTGCTGCCCGAACGCACGCTCGAGATGACGGTCGGCATCCTCCAGGCGCTGGAGTACTCGCACCGCGCCGGCATCGTGCACCGTGACATCAAGCCGGCGAACGTCATGCTGACGCGCACCGGCCAGGTCAAGGTCATGGACTTCGGCATCGCGCGCGCCATGGGCGACGCGGGCATGACCATGACGCAGACCTCCGCGGTGATCGGCACGGCCCAGTACCTCTCTCCGGAGCAGGCCAAGGGCGAGCAGGTCGACGCGCGCTCCGACCTGTACTCCACGGGCTGCCTGCTGTACGAGCTCCTCACCGTCCGTCCCCCGTTCATCGGCGACTCCCCGGTCGCGGTCGCGTACCAGCACGTCCGCGAGGAGCCGCAGCCGCCGAGCAACTTCGACGGCGAGATCACGCCCGAGATGGACGCCATCGTCCTCAAGGCGCTGGTCAAGGACCCCGACTACC
Source organism: Streptomyces sp. NPDC058664 (assembly GCF_042716635.1). NCBI lineage: Bacteria > Bacillati > Actinomycetota > Actinomycetes > Kitasatosporales > Streptomycetaceae > Streptomyces > Streptomyces sp. NPDC058664. Next base: position 154,554 of record NZ_JBHXRW010000012.1, read on the forward strand.
GCTACCAGTCCGCCGACGAGATGCGCGCGGACATCGAGGCCTGCCTCGACGGTCAGCCGGTCGCGGCCGCCGCGGCGATGGGCATGGGAATGGGCATGGGGGCGCCCGCGTACGGCGGGGGTTACGGCGGCTACCCGCCGGAGGACCAGCCGACCACGGCGCTGCGCCAGGCCGACCCGGCCGGCCAGACCACGATGCTGCCCCCGATCAACCCGGACGACGGCGGCTACGGCTACGACGACCGTCCGGACCGCCGGCGCGGTGGCCAGAAGAAGTCGAACACCTCGACGATCCTGCTGGTCCTCGCGGGCATCCTGGTGCTCGTCGGCGCGATCTTCATCGGCGTCTCGGTGTTCAACGAGAAGGAAGGCACCCGGCAGGTCTCCGTCCCGCAGCTGGTCGGCCAGACCATCGAGGCGGCGACAGGGCTCGCGAGCAATGCCAGCGTGAAGGTGCAGGAGGCCGGCACAGAGCGCTGCGACCAGCCCAAGGGCGCCATCTGCCGGCAGACCCCGGCCGCGGAGAACAGCGCGAAGATGGACACCGGCGCCACGATCCAGGTGTACGTCTCCGAGGGCGCGCCGCTCGTGGAGGTCCCGGACGTGCAGGAGCAGTCGCAGGAGCGGGCCACGGAGTCCCTGGAGAGCAAGGGCTTCAAGGTCAAGGTCGAGGAAGAGGAGTCCGACGAGGACCCGGGAACGGTCCTGCGGCAGAACCCGCAGGCCGGCACCAAGGCCGAGAAGAACTCCGAGATCACGCTCACCATCGCGAAGCAGAAGCTGAAGACGGTGCCCCCGGTCGTCGGCAACCAGCTCGCCCAGGCCGATCAGCAGCTGAAGGCGCTGGGATTCGTCGTGATCACCGAGGAAGTGGACTCCGACAAGCCCAAGGGCGAGGTCCTGGAGCAGAGCCCGAACGGCAACGCTTCCGCGGCCGAGGGTGCCGAGGTCACGCTGAAGGTCTCGAAGGGCCCGCAGCAGCCGGCTCAGGTCCCGCTCCCGGCGGGTCTGGCCAACAGGCCGTTCAAGGACGTCAAGGCGCAGCTGGAGGCCATGAACCTGAAGGTCGTCCAGGAGGGCTCGGACAAGGAGGACGCCCTGGTCTTCGGGACGAACCCGCCCGAGGGCTCGATGGTCACTCCCGGTCAGGAGATCCGCGTCTACACCGCCGGTGGCGGCGGCAACGGCGGCGGGGACAACAACGGCGACAACAACGGTGGCGGTGACGGCAGCGGCATCGGCGGCTTCTTCGACTGAGCCCCGTACCTGAGCCCCGTCCCGATACGGGAGTGGCGCGGGGGCGACAAGCGGGAGCCGGGCGGCCCCCGACGAGGGGGGCCCCCCCCCCCCCACCCCCACCCCCCCC
>NZ_JBHXRW010000012.1:155928-157769 GCF_042716635.1 Streptomyces sp. NPDC058664
GGGGGGGGGTGCGGGCCGCGCCTGGGGGGTTTTGTTCGCGTGCCCCCCGCCCCTGCCCCCCGTCCGTATTGGGGAGGGCCCCGCCATCCTGGGGTGGCGGGGCCACTCCCGTATCGCTTCGTCCCGCCGCGCCTCAGCGCAGCTCCGCCGGTGGGGTGCGGTCGCGGTCGACCTTCTCCGTGCGCTCCAGTTCGCCCCAGACGATGTACCGGTAGTCGGAGGTGTACATGGGAGTGCAGGTGGTCAGCGTGATGAACCGGCCCGGCTTGGTCCTGCCGGATTCCTTCGGTACCGGCTGGAGGACGTCCACGTTGTACTTCGTGGTCTCCGGCAGGGACTTGTACACCTTGTAGACGTACCAGGTGTCCTTCGACTCGAAGACGATCGCGTCCCCGGTCTTCAACTTGTGGATGTTGTGGAACTTGGCGCCGTGCCCGTCCCGGTGCGCGGCGAGCGTGAAGTTGCCCTGCTTGTCCTGCGGGAGCGCGGACTTGATCGGTTCGGTGTAGTAGCCGGCGACGCCGTTGTTGAGGATGGCGCTGGTGGTGCCCCGCTTGACCAGTATCTCGTCGTCGCCCATGGCGGGGACGTGCAGGAAGCCGATGCCGTCCTTCGTGTCGAGCGCCCCGGGGGCGTTGTCCGCCCAGCCGTCGCGGACCTGGGCGCCGTCCTGGTCGGCGGCGCGGTCGGCGAGGACGTTCGTCCACCACAGGGAGTAGACGACGAAGAGGCCGAGGACCAGGCCCGCCGTGATGAGGAGTTCACCGAAGAGGCTGATGATCCCGGCGATCCGATTACGCACGCGTGCCACTAGGTCGTCCCGTCGTCCCGTCCGGAAGTGTCGGGGCTCAGCCTACGAGCGCTTTCGGCTTTCCCTCGCTGCGCGGGCGTTCCTCGACCAGCTTGCCCCACACGATCATCCGGTACGTGCTGGTGAACTCGGGCGTGCAGGTGGTCAGCGTGATGTACCTGCCCGGTTCGGTGAAGCCCGAGCCCTTCGGCACCGGGTCGATCACGGAGACGTTCGAGGGCATGGTCTGCGGCAGGATGCTCGCCATCTCGTAGGTGTAGTACGCGCTCTGGGTCTCGACGACGATCGGGTCACCGGGCTTCAGCCGGTTGATGTACCGGAAGGGTTCGCCGTGCGTGTTGCGGTGGCCGGCGACCGCGAAGTTGCCCTGCTTGTCGGAGGGCATGGCGGTCTTGAGCTTGCCCTCGGCGTAGTGGCCGGCCATGCCCTTGTCGAGGACCTTGGTCTTGTCGATGCCCTCGGCGACGGGGACGACGACGTCCAGCTTGGGGATGTACATGATGGCGAAGCCCTCGCCGGGCTCGAAGGCCTCCGGCTTGCTCTCGCCCTTGGCCCAGGTGTCCTCGATCCGCTCCTTGGCCTGGTCGGTCTCCTGTCCGGCCAGGACGTTCGTCCACCACAGCTGGTAGGTGACGAAGAGCAGCATGACGACGCCGAAGGTGATGAAGAGTTCGCCGACGGCGCGGCTGGCGACGACACCGACGCTGTCCTTGGCGGCGCGGGCGGCCCGGCGGGCCTCGACGCGGGAGAGCGGGACTGCGGGCGGATCGGCGGGCCGGGCGCCGGACGGGCCGCCGGGCGGGGTGGCACGGCCCTTGCCCCGGCCGCCCTTGGCCGCGCGGCGGCGTTCGGCCCGGCCGGGCCCGGGGAGGGGCTCCACGGCCCGTAGGGGCATCGTCTCGCCCGGAGAGGCCCGTGGGGGCTCCTCGGCCTCGTACGGCTCGTAGGAGGGCGCGTACGGATCCTGGTACGGGGGCTGAGGGTGCTGGTGGGGCGCCGCGGGCGCCGCGGGCGCCGCGGGCGCCGCGGG
>NZ_JBHXRW010000013.1:0-154514 GCF_042716635.1 Streptomyces sp. NPDC058664
CGTTCGCGGAAGCCTACGCCGACCAGAACGAGCGCGACCACCAGGCCCTCGTCGACGCCGTAGCCGCGGGCCGGCTGCCCGCGGAGGAACTGCCGGCGGCCTGACCCGGGCACGCCCGGACGCCGGAGGCCGGGCCGCCGCGCACGGCGGGTTGCGCGGCGCAAATCCGGAATACAGGAACAATACGGTCATGACATCGCGAAAAGGGACCGCCGAAAGCTCTGCGAAGGCGCGACTCGTCCTGCTGACGCTGGCGGCCGGCCAGTTCCTGATGGCACTCGACAGCTCCGTCATGAACGTCTCCATCGCGACGGTGGCCGAGGACGTCGGCACGACGGTGGCCGGGATCCAGGGGGCCATCACGGCCTACACCCTGGTGATGGCGATGTTCATGATCCCCGGCGGCAAGGTCGGGGCGCTGATCGGCCGCAAGCGCGCGTTCATGATCGGGTGCGTCATCTACGGATGCGGCTCCCTGACCACCGCTCTCGCGCCCAACCTCCCGGTGCTGCTCGTCGGCTGGGCGTTCCTGGAGGGCATCGGGGCCGCGCTGATCCTTCCGGCGATCGTGGCGCTCGTGGCGGGCAACTTCGCCACCGAGCGCCGTCCCGCCGCCTACGGTCTTGTCGCCGCGGCCGGCGCGATCGCCATCGCGGTCGGTCCCCTCGTCGGCGGTGTCGCGACGACGTACTTCTCCTGGCGCTGGGTGTTCGCCGGTGAGGTCCTCGTGGTCCTGGGCATCCTCGTCCTCGCCCGTCCGATCGCCGACGCGGTGAGTGACGAACGGCCGCGCATCGACCTCATCGGCACGGTGCTCTCCGCCCTCGGGCTCGGGAGCTTCGTCTACGGTGTGCTCCGGTCGGACGAGTGGGGCTGGTTCCAGCCCAAACCCGACGCGCCCGCGCTGTTCGGGGTCTCCCTGACGGTGTGGCTGATGCTGCTGGGCATCGGGCTCACCTGGCTGTTCCTGCGCTGGGAGGCCCGCCTCGTCCGGCAGCGCGAGGAACCGCTCCTCGACCCCGCCATGCTGCGGAACAAGCAGCTGAACGGCGGGCTGACGATGTTCTTCTTCCAGTACCTCGTCCAGATGGGCGTGTTCTTCGTCGTCCCGCTCTACCTCTCCGTCGCCCTGGGCCTGTCCGCGCTCGCCACCGGTGTCCGGCTCCTGCCGCTCTCGGCGACCCTGCTCGCCGCCGCGGTCCTCATCCCCCGCTTCCTCCCGGACGTCTCGCCCCGACGGGTGGTGCGGAGCGGAGTCACCGCACTGCTCCTCGGCGCGGTGGCCCTGATGGCCGCGCTCGACGCGGACGCCGGCGCGGAGGTGGTGACGATCCCCATGCTCCTGATCGGGCTCGGCATGGGCGCACTCGCCTCCCAGCTGGGATCCGTCACCGTCTCCGCTCTGCCGGAGGAACAGAGCGCGGAGGTCGGAGGTGTCCAGAACGCCGTCACCAACCTCGGCGCCTCGATCGGTACCGCGCTCGCCGGATCGATCCTGATCGCCTCGCTCACCTCGTCCTTCCTGACGAGCGTGGAGCAGAATCCGGCGGTTCCGGCCGACGTGAAGAATCGGTCGGCCGTCGAGCTCCAGAGCGGCGCGCCGTTCCTCTCCGACACCCAGCTGAAGAGCGCGCTCGACGAAGCCGGCACCAGCGAGGAGCTGACGCGGGAGGCGCTGGACGCGAACGCCGCGGCGCGGCTCGACGGGCTGCGCGCCGCACTCGCCGTCCTCGCCTTCGCCGCGCTCGTCGCCCTGTTCTTCACCCAGCGCATCCCCACGACCCAGCCCCGCTCGACCGGGCGCTGACGGCCCGCCGGCCGCGACTCGGACGCTCAGAGCCGGAGAATGACCAGGGCGGTGTCGTCGGTGATGCCGGCGGGCGGGATCAGGTCCCTCAGGAGAGCGTCGGCGAGGCCGTCGGGGTCGGCGGCACGGTGGCGGATGAGGGAGTCGGCAAGCCGGTGGAGGCCGGTGTCGATGTCCTCGTGGCGGCGCTCGACGAGTCCGTCGGTGTAGAGGGCGAGAGTGGAGCCGTCGGTGAAGCCGGTCCGGCTCTGGGGGCGGGGCTCGTGTTCGGGACGGGCGCCGAGCGGGGGGTCGGTCGCCTGGTCGAGGAACGTCACCGTGCCGGCCGGGTCACAGAGCACCGGTGGGGGGTGACCGGCGCTGCTGTAGGTGAGGGTGCGGCCGGCCCGGTCGATGAAGACCGACACGGCGGTGGTGGACTCCGCGCCGTCGACGTGGCGGGCGTACAGACCGAGCGCGTCGAGGGCCTGCGCGGGACCGGTCGCCACCCTGGAGGCGGCGGAAAGGGCGCTGCGGAGCTGGCCCATGACGCCGGCGGCGGGCAGCCCGTGGCCGACGACGTCGCCGACGGCGACGGCGGTGAGGTCACGGTCGGGCATGTCGGTCAGGTCGTACCAGTCACCGCACACGTTGAGGGAGCCGGTGGCGGGCCGGTAGCGCACCGCCGCGCGGTGGTGCACGAGCGGGTCGGGGGCCGGCAGCATGGACCGCTGGAGATGGAGGGCGACCTCGCGTTCGCGGGCGTGGGCCTCGCGCAGGCGTTGGTTGAGTTCCTGGAGTTCCCGGGCACGGGTGTAGAGCTCGGCCTCCAGGCCCCGGGCACCGGCGCCCTCACCACGGGTGCCGCGGGCGCGGATGAGTTCGGTGACCTCCTCCACCCGGTGCAGCACCATCGCCACGGCGCCGCCCGGACCGGGCACCGGGGCGTTGATCGGGCTCCAGTACCGGTCCTCCCACGTCCCCGGTCGGTCGGGGTCCTCCACGTCGTACCGCTGGAGCGCCATGCTGTCGCTCTCCCCGGTGGACACGACCCTGAGCAGGGACGCGTGCAGGTTGCGCATGCCGCTCGCGGCCGGGTCACCGGGGTTGTCGGGGAAGACGTCGAACAGGTAGCGGCCCGTCAGCTGCTCACGGGGGCGACCGGACAGCAGGCTGTACGCCTCGTTCACGTCGACGAACACGAGGTCCGTGCTCAGCAGGGCGACCGCGCCCGGCAGGGCATGGAAGACCGCTTCGAAGTCGATGCCGGTAGCGCCCATGTCCCACCTGCCCGTGCTGGACCGCTTCGGCCCTCCGCCCTCCCACCATAGGCAGGGACGGCCGATCCGGCCCGGTGGCAGGGGGTCTCGGCCGGCCGTCGGCCGGCGGTCGTCATGCCGGTTCCGGCACGAAGGGACGCAGCTCGTCGCCCTCCGCCTGTACGACGCCGTAGCTGCTCTCGGGTACCGCGTTCCACGCGCCGGGCAGATCACCGAGGGGTTCGGACACGATGAGGCGGGACTCGTCGGACGCTTCCCGCAGGAACGCGACATCGGGATGCAGCTTGCGCAGCGCGTCCATACGAGTGCTGTAGAACAAGGACCGGGAAGCGCCCTCGCTCGAGTAGCGGAAGGCCCAGAGGCGTTCGCCGTCGGTCACGGCGATCGTCATCTGCATCGGGAACTCCACCCCGCGGGCGCGGCCGCTGCGCTCCACGACTCCCACCATCCGGGCCACGGCACCCGGTGGGTCCCGGTCCAGGCCGAAGGTGACCGCCAGGTAGAACATCACCTCCGAGTCCGTCGTTCCTTCGACGGCGGAGTACAACCCGGGGTCGATGAGCATGGACAGCTCGCGGCGCACGAGGTGGAAGTCCGTGATGGCACCGTTGTGCATCCACATCCAGCGGCCGTACCGGAACGGATGGCAGTTCGACTGCTGGACCGCCGAGCCGGTCGACGCCCGTATGTGGGCGAAGAACAGCGGCGAGCGGACGTGGTACGCGATCTCCCTCAGGTTGCGGTTGTTCCAGGCAGGGCCGATGTCCCGGAGCAGGGCCGGGGTGGCGCCGCCCTCCCTCGAGTACCACCCGACGCCGAAGCCGTCGCCGTTCGTCGTCTCGACACCCAGCTTGGAGTGGAGACTCTGGTCGATCAGCGAGTGAGCGGGCTGATAGAGGATGGTGTCGAGCAGCAGGGGCGTTCCCGAGTATGCGAGCCATCGGCACATGAGCGATCACCTGTGTTCCTGCTTGCGCCCGCGGAGAGGTCGTGGGTCCCCTCGCGGCTTCCGGAGTCTTCCGGTCCGCGGCTCCGCCTCACTGCCGGAGTCCCGCCGCCGGCCCCTCCGCCCTTCCAGCATCGCATCCGTGTCCGGGGCGCGCCGGGGGAGCGTGCGGTCCGCGGTGGGCCGCGCTTCCGGAGGGGGCCGGACACCGTGGCGTGTGTCACTGTTCGCGTGGTGTACACCCGTGGGACGTGAGCGACCGGGGCGGGACGGGCCGACGGCCGGTCGCCCGGCCCCGGGGATCGGCCCGGGGGCGTGCGTGACGCTTGGGATATATTCGCCGATCAGCACCAGAGCCGGTGTGTCGGCAGGGGAGAGAGCGTCGAGTGCAGGTCGTAGATGTAGCCCAGAGAACGTCGGCGGCGCCCGCACCACCCGGCGCTCCCGTGTCGCCCGGCGTTCCCGCGTCGGGAAGCGCGCCCAAGGGTGCGGGGATGCGGCTGGACATCCAGGGCCTCCGCGCCGTCGCGGTGGGTCTCGTGGTGCTGTCGCACGCCGGCATCAGCCGCCTGGCCGGCGGTTACGTCGGCGTGGACGTGTTCTTCGTCATCTCCGGCTTCCTGATCACCTCGCTCATGCTCCGCGAGGTCGACTCGACGGGCCGAATATCACTGCGGCGGTTCTACGCCCGGCGGGCGCTGCGTCTGCTTCCGGCGTCCACCGTGGTGGTCCTGGCCACCCTGGCCGGCTCCTGGCTCTTCCTCGGACCGCTGCGGTTCGTCGAGTACACCGAGGACGCCTTCGCGAGCGCCCTCTACTTCGTGAACCTGCATCTGGCGGACGCCGGGACCCAGTACCTCAACGCCGACGCCCCGCCCTCCCCGTTCCAGCACTTCTGGTCGCTGGCCGTGGAGGAGCAGTTCTACCTGGTGTGGCCGCTGCTGATGCTGCTGGCCGTGCGGTGGCTGGCACGTCGCCGGCTGGTGCTTGCCGTCCTGCTCACCGCCATCTGCGCAGGATCGTTCTTCCTCAATCTGGACTGGATCGAGACGTCCTCCTCCTGGGCGTACTTCGGATCCCCCGCCCGCGCCTGGGAGCTCGGCGCCGGCGCCCTGCTCGCGCTGACGGGCAACCGGCTCGCGCGGCTGCCCGGCCCGGTGGCGGCGCTGCTCGGCTGGGCGGGCCTGGCGGCGATCGCCTACGCGGCACTGGCCTTCGACGAGTCCACGCCGTTCCCCGGCTGGTACGCCGTGGTGCCGGTGTTCGGCGCGGTGGCCGTCCTCGCGGCGGGCATGAAGGACGGCGGGCCGCGGTACGGCGCCGGAGCGCTCCTCGGCCTGAGGCCCATGGTGTGGATCGGAGGGCTCTCGTACAGCTGGTACCTCTGGCACTGGCCGCTCATCGTGATCCTGCCCGCGGAGATCGGCGAGGACCGGGCCCTGGTCAAGCTCCTCGCGGCGGTCCTCGCGCTGAACCTGGCCTGGCTGACCCTGAAGTTCGTGGAGGACCCGGTGCGGTTCCACCGTGCCTTCAAGGGTCCGTCGTGGCGGGGCCTGTCGCTCGGACTCGTGCTGTCGGTGGGATCGGCGGCGATCGCCCTGCTCGCCGCCCAGATCCCGCTGAAGGTCGCCACCGGCCCCGACGGCCCCGACCTGCGGCAGGCGATCGCCACGGCGGAGCAGCCGGACCGGGCGCTGGCCGACCTGCTGGACGCCGCGCCCACCAAGCTCCCCGGCAACCTGCAGCCGAGGATCGACCAGATCACCGTCACCCCGGACACCCCGTTCCTGGACGGCTGCCACGCCTCGCCCGACACGGTGGAGCTGAAGACGCCCTGTGAGTACGGCGACAGGAACGGCGACCGGCTGGTCGTCCTCTTCGGCGACTCGCACATGACGCAGTGGTTCCCCGCCATGGACGCGCTGGCCGACAAGCACGGCTGGCGGCTCGTGTCCCTCACCAAGGCGCACTGCAAGCCGGGCAAGGTCACCACGATCCACGTCGGCCGCGGCGGCCCGTACGAGCAGTGCAACCAGTGGCGTGCCGAGGCCGTCGAGTACATCGCCTCCCTCCGGCCCGACCTGGTGCTCACCTCGTTCGCGGTGCACAACCCGCTCTACGACACCAAGCTGGACCGGCGGACCGAGTGGACCCGGGGACTCGTCGAGGGTTACCAGGACCTGAAGAAGAGCGGTGCGCGGGTGGCGGCGCTGACCGACATCCCGTACCTGGCGCAGCACGCCCTCGACTGCACCATCGCCCACCCGCTCGACCTCCCGGCCTGCGCGCGCACCACCAAGAACGCGGACGCCGCTCCGCTCGTCACCCAGGCGGTCCGGGACGCCGGGAAGAAGGCCGGTGTCGACGTCGTCGAGACGCGCCCCTGGCTCTGCTCCTCGGGCGGGAACTGTCCTCTGGTGGTGGGCGACACCCTGGTGTACCGGGACCGGCACCACGTCACCGAGGGGTTCGCGGTCAAGATCGCACCGGTGCTGGAGCAGATCCTGACCGACCGGTACGGGTCCGAACTGGGACTGGACGACTGACGGGGAGCCGGTGACCACGCACCGGTGACTCCGCGACCACAGGGCCGGCCTTCCGCCGGCCCTGTGGTCGTCTCTTCACGCCCCCGGCTCGGGGAAGAGGCGGCTTCGGGTCCTCTCCGCGGCCTCGATGTGGTCGGCGACGAGACCGGGTTCCTCGTGAGCCAGGCCCCGGTAGAGGGCGAGGGCTTCCGTGATGTCCTCCCGCGCGGCCCGTGCCGGCTCGGCGTCCGCCAGGAGCCGCGTCGTGGCGGAGGCGTGGAGGGCGAAGCCCAGGTGCGGCTCCTGCCCCGCGCGGCGGGCGACGGTGACGGCCTCCACGGCGGTTCGCACCGCCTCGTCGTGCCGCGCGGCCTCGGCGAGCCACAGGCCGTGAACGGCCAGCGTCCACGCCAGCAGGGGCTCGTGGGCGGTCCGGTCGGCCCGGACGAGACGGCGGGCGAGAGCGACCGCCTCCCCGGTGGTCTCCAGAGCGTCCGGGAGCGGTGTCTCGTCCTCCTGCGGATAGTGGCCGAGAGACGCCAGCGTCCAGGCCAGGGCGGAGTCGTGCGCGGAGTCCGCCGCGGCCAGTCGGCGGGCGATGTCCGTGGCGCGGACGAGGAGGGCCCGTCCCTCCTCGCGTCGCCGACGGCCGACGAGGTACGTGCCCAGGCCGTGCAACGCCATCTGAAGGACCGGTTCGTACGCGGGGTCGGTACGGGCCAGGTCCTCGGCCACCTCCACACCCCGCCGCAGGGTGCGGTCCGCCTCCTCCGCCCCGGCGGCCTGCTGGAGAGCGCCGAGAAGGGGCAGCAGCGGCCCGAGCATCCCCCGCCGGACGGGAGCGTCCTCGAGCGGGCCGTCCAGCAGGCCGACGGCCTCGGCCGCGAGCGGCAGGGCCTGGACGCGGCGCCCGGCCGTCACCAGGAGCTCGACGGTGACGGCCAGGAGGACGGCGAAGTCGGCGAGGTCGCTCGCGGGGTTCTGCCGTGCCTCCTCCCGACGCACGGGCACGGCTTCGAGCAACGCGTCGGCCGCCTCTTCGCGGCGACCCGCCGCGGCCAGCAGCTTCCCGCGCTCCGTCAGGGCGGCGGCGAGCTGCGGGACGTGGAGCGCCGTGTCCTCCTTGCCGTCCTCGACCAGACGGCGGAAGAGGCCGGCCGTCTCGGCCGACAGCTCAAGGGCCTGGTCCCGAAGGCCCGCCTCGGAAAGGAGGATGCCCAGCAGCAGCAGCGTCTTCCCCAGCTGCGGCACGTGCCGCCCCGCGTCCTCCCCCCGGTCTCCCCGTACGAGGCCCCGGAACAGGGCCTCCGCCTCCCGCGCGTCCCGCAGGGCGTCGGCCGGCCGGCCCGCCGCGTACAGCCGGGACGCCCGGGTCGCGAGCATCGTCGCCACGGCGGACAGCGCCGGTGGCGACTCGTCCGCCGCGCGGAGACGGCGGGCGGCGACGACACCCTCCTCGGCCGTCACGAGGGCTTCCTCGTGCGCGCCCGCCTTGCTCAGCCACAGGGAGAGGTTGTTGAGTGCCATGACGAGCGCCTGGAGGAAGGCCCCGGGCCGCTCCTCGGCCGCGAGCCGGTAGAGGGCGACGGCCTCACGGGCGGCGGCCAGCGCTTCCCGGACCTGTCCGGTGGCCTCCAGCCGGCCGGCGTACGTGTTCAGGCTCATCGCGAGGTCCCCCGTGAACACCCCGGGGTTCGCCCGCTCCAGGGAGCGGTAGAGGGCGGCGGACTCGCGGGCGGCGGTCAGCGCTTCCTCCCGGGCTCCGACGTCGTCCAGTTGGTTGGCGTACGTGTTCAGGCTCATGGCCAGCCGCTCCTCGAACGCGGCCGGTTCCCGTTCGTACAGCCGCCGGTAGAGGTGCACGGACCGGGCGCTCGCCTCGACGGATTCCCGCCGCCGTCCCACCTCGCCCGCGTCGACGGCGAAGGAGTTCAGCGCGTGCGCCAGGTCGGGAAGGTGCGCGTCGGGGCGCATCCGGGCCAGGTGGCGGCGGATGGCGAGCGCCTCCTCGGCCGCTCGCACGGCTTCCGCGTACCGGCCGGCGTTCCGCAGGCCGTTGGAGTACGTGCCGAGGCTCCTGGCGAAGCCCTCCCGGAAGGCGTCCGGGTTCTCCTCGGCCAGGGTCCGGTAGTGCTCCACGGATGCGCGGCTCGATTCCAGCGCCTCCTCGTGCCGGCCGCACTCCTTGAGCCAGTTGGACAGGTTGTTCAGGCCGTCGGCCAGTTCCGCCCGTTCGTGCCGCTCCTCCAGCAGCTCGCGCCGGATGCCGACGGTCTCCTCGATCGCCGTGAGCGCCTTGTCCGGGCGGCCGAGTTCGCCCTCGCAGTTGGCGACGGCGTTGAGGGCGTGGGCCAGTTCCGCGCGGTACACCCGGGTGTCGGAGGGCGAGGCGGACCCGGCCACGAGTCGGCGGTAGAGGCAGACGGCCTCGTAGGCGGGTCCCGCGGCGTCGGCCCGCCGTCCGACGGTGCCGAGGCAGACCGAGAGGTTCTGCAGGGAGGCGGCGAGGTGCGGCCGGAACGTCGCGGGGTCCTTCTCCGCCAGGGGTCTCAGCCGGACGACGGCTTCCTCCGCCACCTCGTACGCGCGCTGCCGGTGGCCCATGTCGCGGTGCCGTCGGCAGAGCTTGCGCAGGAGACCGGCCAGGCCGGGCAGATACGCGGGGTCCGTCCCGGCGCGTTCGCGGTGGATGCCGGTCAGCCGCTCGGTGAGGTGCAGCGCCCAGGGGGCGAGGTTGTGGGAGGAGGAGGGGAGACGGTCCAGCAGTCGCATGAGGTCCGCGGGATCCGTGCCGGGGTCGTCGGTGAGCCGGTGGAGGGCCGACACCAGCGGCCGCGGTCGCTCCACCTGGGTGGCGACGTCGACGGCGAGGGGGCCGAGCACCTCGGAGTGCCGGACGCACAGGTCGGTGAGCTGCGCGTCGAGGTGCTCGCGGTGGGCCGGGTGAGTGGCGGCGCGGGTGTGGAGGACCAGCAGCCGGGCGGCCTGGGCCTCGGTCGCCCCGGCGAGGAGGTGATCGGCGAGGCGGGGGGCGGTACGCAGGCGGCTGCCGAGGAAGTACTCGGCCAGCCGGTCCGGTCTCAGGGTTCCCCAGACCTGCGCCGGGTTGGACGGAGGATAGAGGGCGCCGATCCAGTCGGACACGGCCCAGCGGACGTCCGCGGTCTGGCCGTGGAGGGCGGGCACCCGCTCAAGGAGCGCGTCGGCCTCCTCCTGGTCCGCGGCACCGCACAGGAACGCGGCGGCGAGGACGTCGTCGACGCCCCTGCTTCTCTTCAGTCCCAGGTCGGCCTTGACGGCGATCCAGTAGCGGCGCTCGTAGCCCAGCAGCCTTTCCTCCATGGGCCGGGAGCGGCTCGCGCCGTCCCCGGGCCCGTGGGCCGCGTCGAGCAGGTCGACGAGCGCGGTCATCTGCGAGGTGAGTGCCACGTCCATGTCCGGCGTCCGGGCCCGGGACGAGGCGGAGCGTGTGAGGCGCCCGGCATGGGACCTCCACTTGACGAGCCGCTGCCCGGGCACCTGCGGCAGGGCGCGGGCCAGGCTCTCCACGGCGTCCCGGTACGCCTCCGCCTGCCGGTCGGGGTCGGGCTCCAGTGGGCGCAAGGGCGTGACCGGAGCGTCGTACAGCTCCTCCAGTCCGGTCGCCGCGGGCAGGTCGTACCACCAGTCGCCGTCGGTGCGGGCCAGCAGCAGGACCTTGACGCGCACGGTCCCGGGCGCGGCGGTCGCCGCCCTGAGCAGCGCGGGCAGCTGGTCCGTGCGGGTCTCTGCGTTGTCGACCACCACCAGGAGCGGCGACTTCGTGTACCGGAGGACCGGCAGCTCGCCGGCCGGGGCGTCGGGGCTCAGCCACAGGACGCTCCAGGGCGCGTCGCCCGGCCTCTCACCGAGCCGGTCGACGAGGTGGCGCGCGAGGCGGGTCTTGCCCTGTCCGCCCGGCCCGTGCACCAGCCGCGTCCCCAGTCCCGGAGCCTCGCACCACTCCCGCAGCTCCGCTAGCTCGTCGGCGCGCCCGCGGAAGGGCACCACCGCGCGGTGCGCGTTCAGCAGGGCCGCCGGGCTCGTGGGCGCCGACCGGGCCCTCGTGACGCGGTCGTCCCACTCCAGCAGCTTCCGCCGGAGCACCGCCGCGCGGTGCTCCGGCGGCAGGTTGTTGATGATGGTGTTGTCGTTCCCGATCTGTACGGAGACCGGGGAGACGCCCTCGGTCATGTGCCGGGACCGAAGTTGTTCACCATGTGGTTGTGGTCGCCCTTCTGGATCGGGACCACGCCGCCCGACACGTGCACGGACGTGGCACCGTACTGCGTGGACGTACGCTCGCCGAGCAGCGCCCGCAGCTCGGCCACCGCCTCCTCGCGCTCCTCCGGCGGCAGCAGGTCCAGCAGCATCTCGACGCGGCCGCCCCAGTACCCCGCCTGGTGCGCCGCCTCCGGTTCGGCGGCGGCGGACAGGGCCGGCCGGGCCGCGTCGAGACGCTCCAGCTCCGCGCGCTGCCGCTGTTCGCCCAGGCGCCCCCACCACCGGCCCGTCCACGTCCGCATCCCGGCCCAGGCATCGGTTCCCGCCGCCTGCACCAGCGCCGCCCCCGCCGCCGCGGTGAGCGCCATCAGCTCGTCCGGTCCCATCGGCATCCCCCTTCGCGTCGTACCGACGGGCGACCGTAACGCGCACCGGCCGCCAACACGCCCCGAACGGACGGAAATACGTCGGAAACCAGACCGGAGACCGCGCCGCGGGGCGTGGCGGCGGCACCGCTCCGGCGGTGGGTGTCACAGCGGGGCGCTGCCCCGGGGAGGCCGGTAGGCGAAGATGGAGTGCCCCGTCCTCAGCCTGCAAGGAGCGTCCGTCGATGCGCACATCCGGTCCCGGCTCGCGGCCACCGACGATCGCAGACGTCGCGCGGACCGCCGGGGTGTCGCGTACGACGGTCTCCCACGCCCTCAACGGGATCGGCAAGGTCGACCCGCGGACCAGGGAGCGCATCAAGCAGGTCGCCGCCGAGCTCGGGTACCGGCCCAATCTGCGGGCCCAGCGGCTGCGCCGGGGGGAGGCGAAGGCCATCGCACTCGCCTCTTCGATGCCGTTCGCGGTGGCCGGCGGGCCGTCGAGGCTCGGGTTCTACATGGAGATCGCCGCCGCCGCCGCGGAGAGCGCCCTGCTGCACGACTACGCGCTGGTGCTCGTCCCGCCCGTGCAGTCGGGGTCCGCGCTGTACTCCGTCGACATCGACGGGGCCATCGTCGTCGAGCCGGACGTGGACGACGCGGCGGCGGCGCAGTTGAGGGAGCGGGGCCTGCCCTACGTGTCGCTCGGCCGGCCGGTGTCGCCGGACGACACGTCGCCGTACGTCGATCTGCGCGGCGGTCTCGTCGCCGAGCTGTTGCTCGCGCATCTGCGCGAGCAGGGCGCCAGACGGCCCGCGCTGATCGTCGGCTCCGGTTCGCGCCACTCGTCGGTCGACGCGCTCGCCGCGTACGAGCGGGTCGCCGAGCGGTACGGCTGGGTGCCCGTCGTGGCGAGCGCCCCGGAGGCGGGCGGCGAGCAGGCCGGGTACGAGCGCTGTGCCGCCCTCCTCTCCGAGCACCCCGGAATCGACGCGGTCTGCGCGCTGGTGGACGCGTTCGCGGTGGGCGCGGTGCGGGCGATCCGGGACAGCGGGCGGTCCGTACCGGACGACGTCATGGTCGTCACCCGGTACGACGGGCTGCGTGCGCGGACCTGCGAGCCGCCGCTGACCGCCGTGAACCTCCACCTGGACCGGGCGGCGGCCGACGCGGTGGAGCTGCTGATCGGCCGACTGCGCGGCGAGGGCGCCGCCGCCACGGTGGCGACGGCGCCCGAGCCGCAGGTCGTTCCGCGCGCCTCGTCGCTGCGGGTCACAGCCCGAGCATGAGCACGAGCCCGGAGACCAGGGCGAAGACGAGGACGCACAGCCGCGTCCTGCGCGTGTCGAGCCGGTGGTGCACCAGCCGGCTCAGCCACGCGCCCGCTGCGATCACCGGCAGCAGCGCCACCGCGAGACCCAGGTCTCCTGGCTCGCCCTCCCCCGTCGCGAACAGCAGGCCGAGCGACGCCACTTCCCCGACGAGGAAGCAGGCCGCGACGGTCGAGCGCAGTTCCGCGGGCGGCCGGTGCTGGTAGACGAGCGCGAGCGGGGGGCCGCCGACACCGGTCGCGGTCTCCGTGAGTCCGGTCACCACGCCCGCGCCGAGGTAGGCCGCCCGGCCGGGCGCGAAGGCGGGTGAGGCGAGGCTCACGACCGCGGCAAGGACGGTGGCGATGCCCACGAACAGGCCGATGCTGCGGTCCGGGATCAGCCAGAGCAGCGCGAGCCCGGCGGGCGTGGCGGCCAGCCGTGCCCCGGTGATCCAGCCCGCGCCGCGCAGGTCGATCGCGGCGCGTTCGCGCCAGGCGACGTACAGGTTGAGCGGGATCATGGCCGCCAGGACGAACACCGGGAGCAGACCGGGGTCGAGGATCCCGGCCACCGGCGCGACGATCAGGGCGAAGCCGAGACCGCTGCTGCCCTGGACGAACGCGGCGACGGCCACCGTGACGGCGAGGACCACGAGTGCTTCCGTACTCACAGCGCGGTGCTCCGCCGCCGTGCCGCCGTGGACGTGGGGTGCACGCGGGTGATGGGCGCCCTTTCGACGGCGGCACGGGCCAGTTCGGCCGCCTGCCGCACGAGCGCGGGGCCGTCCCAGCCGGTGGGCAGGCCGCGCCACAGGCGCAGCCGTCCGCCGACGAACACGGCGGTGATCTGGTCGCGGTTGCCCCGGCGCACCAACTCCCACGGCACGTCCCAGGAGAGCGCGAGCTCGGGGTTGGTGAGGTCGACGAGGAGGAAGTCGGCGGCCAGTCCCTCGGCGACGGTGCCGGTGCGCGCGCCGAGGCCGACCGCGTCGGCGCCGCCGGCGGTGGCGTGTTCGAGCCAGGTCCAGCCGGCGCCGCACGACGAGTCCCCGGTGGCCAGCCCGTAGGCGATCCGCTGGGCGAACTCGGCCGCGTCCGCGAGCCGGAATCCGTCGCCGCGGGTGCCGTCGGTGCCGAGCCCGAAGCGGATGCCGCGCTCGGCCATGGCGGTGGCCGGGGCGACGGCGTTGCCCTTCCAGGCGCTGGCCACCGGGTTGTAGCTGATGGCGGTGCCGGTGTCGGCGAGCAGGGTCAGTTCGCGGGGGGTGAGCAGGGTGGCGTGGGCGGCGAGCAGTTGGGGGCCGAGCGCGCCGATCCTGTGCAGGTGCTCGAGCGGGCGCAGTCCGTGCCGTACGAGGGAGCGCTCGACACCGGCCAGGTGCTCGTTGACGTGGATCTGCACGATCGCCCCGGCCTCCGCGGCGATGCGTGCGGTGCGGTGGAGCGTCGTGGAGGTGGCCGCTTCGGGGATGGAGACGGCGAGCGAGGGGTGGACCAGCGGGTCGCCGTCGTACCGGGCGAGGTGCTTCTCGGCGCTTTCGAGGACGGCGGTGGTGCGCGTCGTGTCCTCGGTGTCGTCGGCGGCGTCGCCCGGGGCGTCGTTGCAGACGAGGCCGAGGACGCAGCGGATCCCGGCGTCGCGAGCGGCCGACGCGACGACGTCGACGTCCACGGCGGCGCGCGTACCGGCGTCGGTCACGGTGGTGAAGCCGCCGCGCAGGGCCTCCAACGCCGCCAGTTTGGCCGCGACATAGGCCGATTCCTCGTCAAGCGCTCCTTCCAGCGGAACCCAGACCCTGCGGAAGATCTCCGACGGCTCCCCGAAGGCGAGCGCGGAGCCGAAGCTCTGGGTCAGATGGTGGTGGGCGTCGACGAAGCCGGGCATCAGGAGATGGCCGGGCAGCCGTACGGCGTCGAGCTCCGGATGCGTACGCGCCAGTTCCTCGGCGGGTCCGACGGCGCGGAAGGAGCCGTCGGCGACGACCACCGCGAATCCGTCGATCGGCCCTTCCGGCAGCAGCACGGCATCGGGTACGAGGAGGAGCGGGCCGGGGGTGTCGAGGAGGTCGCGGGTGAGCTGGTTCATCGGTCGCTTTCCGTGCGTGCGGGGGCCGGCCGGGCGGCGACGCGCGGCCTGACGTGGTGGAACAGGATGTTGAGTACGGCGGCGACGAACGCGCCGACGGCGACGCCGCTTTCGAGGAGGATGCGGACGTTCGGCGGGAAGCCGGCGTACACACCGGGGATGAGGATCGGCAGCAGGCCGAGGGCCAGGGCGACGGCGCAGATGAACGTGCTGGTGTGCTTGTCGAGGTCGGAACGGCCGAGCATCTGCACGCCGAGCACGGTGATCACCGCGAAGACGACCATGGCCGTGCCGCCGATCACGGCGGACGGGACGACACTGATCGCGCGGGTCACCGGCGCGAGGAACCCGATGACGATGAGGACCACGCCGGCGGCGGCGGTGACGAAGCGGCTGCGGACGCCGGTGACACGGACGATCCCGATGTTCTCGCCGCTGGTCACCATCAGCGGCAGTCCGAAG
Organism: Streptomyces sp. NPDC058664; assembly: GCF_042716635.1. Lineage (NCBI taxonomy): Bacteria > Bacillati > Actinomycetota > Actinomycetes > Kitasatosporales > Streptomycetaceae > Streptomyces > Streptomyces sp. NPDC058664. Next base: position 15,005 of record NZ_JBHXRW010000013.1, read on the forward strand.
AACCCGCCGAAGAGCGAGGTCAGCGCGTCACCGCGGACGGTCTTGGGGACGTCGGTGCGCGTGTCGATCTCCTTGCCGACGGCCTCGGCGTTGATGACCGTCTGGCCGGTGGCCTCCGCCATGGAGGCGAGGCTGTAGAGCATCAGCGGCAGCGCGGCGATCAGGCTGAACTGGGGTGAGCCGAACGGCATCAGCTGCGGCAGGCTGACCAGACCGCCCTCGGCGGCGGTACCGAGGTCGACGTGACCGAGGAGCCCGGCGAGGACGGTGCCGGCGACCAGTCCGAGCATCACGGCGAGCTGCCGCAGGATGCCGGTGAACAGCAGGTAGAAGACGACGGTGAACCCGATCGTCGCCATGCCGAGCGCGAGGTTCGTCGTGTCCGCGAACCCCGGCTCACCGGGCCGGCCGGTGACGAGGACCGCGCCGACCTTCACCAGGTTGACCCCGACGATGACGATCATGGTGCCGATGACCAGGGCGGGGAAGAACCTGAGCAGCCGTGAGAAGACCGGCAGGACGACGAAGTAGAAGGCCGCGGTGAGGAGGACCGCGCCGGTGGCGGTGCGCGGGCCGTGCTGCTCGGCGATGGCGATGAACAGGATGAGCGGCGCGCCGCCGGGCAGCATCACGAACGGCAGCCGGGGACCGAACTTCCACGGTCCAAGGGACTGGATCAGCGATCCGACGCCGGAGAGCACGAACGCCGCGGAGAGCAGGTTGACGGTCAGGCCGGCGTCGAGGCGGAGGGTGGCGCTCATCAGGAAGATCGCCGAGATGGGGGTGGCCGCCATGACGAGGACGTGCTGGATCCCGAAGAGGATGATCCGCCCGAGGGGGCGTGACTCGTCGACGGGGTGCGGGGCGGGGTGGACGACGGGGTGCCGGGCGTCGTCGTGAGCGGCGCGGGGTGGGGTGGGCTCCGGCGGCGGTGGTTGTTCCGTACCGGGTGCGGGCTGGCGGTGACTGGACACGTTCGAGCTCCATTCGGGCGTGGGGCATGCTCGGACATCAGCCGCGATCCGGCCCCGAACGGAGGGCCAAATCGATTTGGCCAAATCGATTTGGCCGTCAGTATGGAGAGACCTCACGACGCCGTCAAGAGCTGCGGCGCCGGGCTCGGACGGTGCCCGCGACGCTCGGTCCCGGGCGGCACTCGGTCCCGGGCGGCACGCGTGCGAGGTCCGACGAGGAGCGTCCCCTTGACCTCCTTGAGGGCAGCCACTAATTTGCCGTGAACGCCGACCCATGGCTCTCGAAAGGAGGCGACCGGCCGATGTCCACCTACTCCGATCTTGGTCGCCTCGCCGAGTGCACCGCCTGGGCTCCGGGGCGTATCGCGCACGGCTGCTGAACGCGCCCCTTCTCCTGTGCCCCTCCGCGGCACGTTCCGACTTCTGGAACATCCCGGCTTTCCCGGCTCCCGGCTTACCGGTTTCCGGGCTTCCCGTCCCCTTTTCACGGCGCCTCGCTGTCGCGTGCCGTTCCGCGCCCGCCCTTCTCGCGTGGCGCGTCCGAATGAAGAGAGCTGTCCGAAAGTGACGAAGATGACGAACCGACCGATCGCGCACCGGAACGAGGGCCTGTCGTGACAGCGCCGCGCATCACGGTCAACGGGAACGAAGCACCGATCTCACCGGCCGCACCCCACACCACGGTCCTCGACTTCCTGCGCGAGCGTGGCCTCACCGGCACCAAGGAGGGCTGCGCCGAGGGTGAGTGCGGCGCCTGCGCGGTCCTGGTGGCCCGTCCCGGGACGAACGAGCCCACCGACTGGGTGGCGGTCAACGCCTGCCTGCTCCCGGTCGCGGCGCTCGACGGTCAGGAGGTCGTCACCTCCGAGGGGCTCGCCACCGCCGGCGAGGCCGGCACGCCGGGCACGCTCCACCCGGTGCAGGAGGAGATGGCGGTCCGCGGCGGCTCCCAATGCGGTTACTGCACGCCGGGGTTCGTCTGCAGCATGGCCGCCGAGTACTACCGGCCCGACCGCTGCGCGCACGCGGCCTCCGACTCGCACGCGGACCCGGCCGACGGCACCGACCCCGAGCACGGGCCGAACGGTTTCGACCTGCACGCGCTGAGCGGAAACCTGTGCCGCTGCACCGGATACCGTCCGATTCGCGATGCCGCGTTCGCCGTCGGTACGCCCACCGACGAGGACCCGCTCGCCCGGCGTCGCAAGCAGTCCCCGCCCGCACCGGTCGCCACCGAATACGTCCGGGACGGCAGCGCGTTCCTGCGGAGGGACGCCCTGGGCGAGACCCTGCGGTTGCTGCGCGAGCGGCCCGACGCGGTGGTGGTGGCCGGCTCCACCGACTGGGGCGTGGAGGTGAACATCCGCGCCCGCCGGGCGGATTGCGTGATCGCCGTCGACCGGCTGCCCGAACTGCGGGAGCTGCGCGTCGGATCCGACTCCGTCGAGATCGGTGCGGCGCTGACGCTCACCGAGATCGAACGCCGCCTCGACGGCCGGGTCCCGCTCCTCGCCGAGCTGTTCCCGCTGTTCGCGTCACGGCTCATCCGCAACAGCGCGACTCTCGGCGGCAATCTGGGGACCGGCTCCCCCATCGGTGACAGTCCGCCGGCGCTGCTCGCCCTCGATGCGTCGGTGGTGCTCGCCGACGCCGACGGTGAGCGCGAGGTTCCCCTCGCGGAGTACTTCACCGGTTACCGGCAGAGCGTGCGCCGTCCCGACGAGCTGATCCGCGCGGTACGCGTCCCGCTGCCGCTGTCGCCGGTCACGGCCTTCCACAAGATCGCCAAGCGGCGCTTCGACGACATCTCCAGCGTGGCGGTCGCCTTCGCGCTCGACGTCGAGGACGGGATCGTCCGGAAGGCCCGCATCGGCCTGGGCGGTGTGGCCGCCACCCCGATCCGTGCCCTCTCCACCGAGGCGGCCCTGGAGGGCAGGCCGTGGACGGCGGAGACCGCCGAAGCCGCGGCCCCGGTACTGCGGGCGGAGGGCACGCCGATGGACGACCACCGCGCCAGCGCCGCCTACCGCTCCGCGATGCTGGGCCAGAGCCTGCTGAAGCTGTACGCGCAGACCACCGAGGCGGTTTCCTCATGAGTCATCTGTCCCAGCGTCCCGAGAAGCCGGTCGTCGGCGTGTCGATGCCGCACGAGAGCGCCACCCAGCACGTCACCGGCACCGCGCTCTACACCGACGACCTGGTCCATCGCACCAAGGACGTGCTGCACGCCCACCCGGTCCAGGTCATGAAGGCCCACGGCAGGATCACCGGGCTGGACACCGGGCCCGCGCTCGCCGTGCCCGGAGTGGTCCGCGTGCTGACCGGTGCCGACGTGCCCGGTGTCAACGACGCCGGCATGAAGCACGACGAACCGCTGTTCCCCGACACGGTCATGTTCCACGGCCACGCGGTCGCCTGGGTGCTCGGCGAGACCCTGGAGGCGGCCCGGCTCGGTGCGGCGGCCGTCGAGGTGGAACTCGAGGAACAGCCCTCCCTGATCGCGCTGCGGGACGCGATCGCGGCGGAGAGCTTCCACGGTGCCCGGCCCGTGATGCTCACCGGCGACGTCGACGCCGGCTTCGCCGACTCCGCGCACGTGTTCTCGGGCGAGTTCGAGTTCTCCGATCAGGAGCACTTCTATCTCGAGACGCACGCGGCGCTGGCCCTGGTCGACGAGAACGGGCAGATGTTCGTCCAGAGCAGCACCCAGCATCCTTCGGAGACGCAGGAGATCGTCGCGCACGTGCTCGGCCTGCACAGTCACGAGGTGACCGTGCAGTGCCTGCGGATGGGCGGCGGCTTCGGCGGCAAGGAGATGCAGCCGCACGGGTTCGCGGCCGTCGCCGCGCTCGGCGCCAGGCTGACCGGCCGGCCGGTCCGGGTCCGGCTCAACCGCACCCAGGACCTGACCATGTCCGGCAAGCGCCACGGGTTCCACGCCGAGTGGAGGATCGGCTTCGACGCCGACGGCCGCATCCAGGCCCTGGACGCCACCCTGACCGCGGACGGCGGCTGGAGCCTGGACCTGTCCGAGCCGGTGGTCGCCCGTGCCCTGTGCCACATCGACAACACCTACTGGATCCCCAACGCCCGCGTCGCCGGCCGCATCGCCAGGACCAACAAGGTCTCCAACACCGCCTTCCGCGGTTTCGGCGGACCGCAGGGCATGCTGGTGATCGAGGACATCATGGGCAGGTGCGCGCCGCTGCTCGGCCTGGACCCGATGGAGCTGCGGGAACGCAACTTCTACCGGCCGGGGCAGGGCCAGACGACGCCGTACGGGCAGCCGGTCACGCACCCCGAACGGATCTCCACCGTCTGGCAGCAGGTCCAGGCCGACGGCGGCGTCGCCGACCGGCGGCGCGAGATCGCGGCGTTCAACGCCGCGCACCCGCACACCAAGCGGGGCCTCGCGCTCACCGGGATCAAGTTCGGCATCTCGTTCAACCTCACCGCCTTCAACCAGGGCGGCGCGCTGGTCCTTGTCTACAAGGACGGCTCGGTCCTGATCAACCACGGCGGCACCGAGATGGGCCAGGGCCTCCACACCAAGATGCTGCAGGTGGCCGCGACCACCCTGGGCATCCCGCTGCACAAGGTGCGCCTCGCCCCGACACGGACCGACAAGGTGCCCAACACCTCCGCCACCGCCGCCAGCGCCGGGACGGACCTCAACGGCGCGGCGGTGAAGAACGCCTGCGAGCAGATCCGCGAACGGCTGCTCCAGGTGGCCGGCACACAACTGGGTGCGCCCGCCTCCGACGTACGCATCGTCGAGGGCGTCGCGCGCGCGCTGGGCAGCGACAAGGAGCTGGCCTGGGACGACCTGGTGCGCACCGCGTACTTCCAGCGGGTGCAGTTGTCGGCGGCCGGTTTCTACCGGACCGAGGGTCTGCACTGGGACGCGAAGGCGTTCCAGGGCTCGCCGTTCAAGTACTTCTCGTACGGTGCCGCCGCGGCCGAGGTGGAGGTGGACGGTTTCACCGGCGCGTACCGCATCCGGCGGGTGGACATCGTGCACGACGTCGGCGACAGCCTCTCCCCGATGATCGACATCGGCCAGGTCGAGGGCGGTTTCGTGCAGGGCGCGGGCTGGCTGACGCTCGAGGACCTGCGCTGGGACACCGGTGACGGGCCGAACCGCGGCCGGCTGCTGACCCAGGCGGCGAGTACGTACAAGCTGCCCAGCTTCTCGGAGATGCCGGAGGAGTTCCACGTCCGGCTGTTGGAGAACGCCACCGAGGAAGGCGCGGTCTACGGCTCCAAGGCCGTGGGCGAGCCTCCGCTGATGCTGGCGTTCTCGGTACGGGAGGCACTTCGGCAGGCCGCCGCGGCGTTCGGGCCCGCCGGGGTCGGCGTGGAACTCGCTTCGCCCGCCACGCCGGAGGCGGTGTACTGGGCGATCCAGGCGGCCCGCCGGGCCGATCCCGCCCCGGGCGGTCGCCCCGACGACGGGTTCGCCACCGGGGCCGGGACGCGGACCGAGTCAGAAGCGCCGGTCGGTGCCTGACATGACCTGGGTCGCCGCGGTCGCACGGCTGCGGGCACGCCGGGAGGCCGGCGTGCTGGTGACCGTCGCGACCGTGCGCGGCCATGCCCCTCGTGACGCCGGCGCGAAACTCGTCGTGGGGCGGACGGAGACGTGGGGCTCGATCGGTGGCGGCAACGTCGAGGCGGTCGCGATCGACCGGGCCCGGGAGATGATCGTCGCGTCCACGACCGAACCGGAGCTGATCGACTTCGCCCTGAACGACAAGGTGACCAACCGGCACGGCGTGCAGTGCTGCGGCGGCACGGTCTCGGTGCTGCTCGAACCGCTTCCGGTGGTACGGGCGGTGGCGATCTTCGGCGTCGGACACGTCGGGATGGAACTGGCGCGCGTCCTGGCGCGTCAGGACCTCGACCTCCATCTGGTCGACAGCCGCTCGGACGTCCTCGCGGAGGAGCGGCTCGCCGTCCTCGCGGACGCGGTGGCGGGGGTCCGGGTGCACCACACACCGCTGCTGCCCGAGGAGGTCCTCGAGGAGTTGCCGCCCGGCACCCACGTCCTGATCATGACCCATGACCACGCCGAGGACGCCGCCCTGTGCGACGCCGCCCTGCGCACGGCCCACCTCGGCTCCATCGGGCTGATCGGGTCGGCGGCCAAGTGGGGGCGGTTCCGCAAGCGCCTCCTCACGGAGGGCGGTCACGACGAGGCCACCGTCGACCGGATCAAGACCCCGATCGGGCTGGCCGACATCACCGGCAAGGAACCCGCGACGATCGCCGTGAGCGTCGCCGCCGATCTGCTGCGCCTCTTCGAGACCGAGGGGAACTGACACCCCCTCCACCCGGACCGGCAGGGGTGCCCCCGCGCGCGTGCCGACGCACACGCGCGGGGCACCCTCCGGACGCGGAAATTCGGCGCGGTGTTCGGTCCCGGTCGTGGACCCGTCCGCCAGGAGCTTCCTCAGGCCGTACGGCAGGCCCGCCCCGATGGTGCCGCCGTCAGAGGGGAAGGGCTCACCGCCTGACGCGGTCGCCCTACGTCAGCGGACCTTCGTCACGCTTCACCACGCACAGTGCCCAGATGATGAATCCCGACATGGCGATCATCAGGATCGACCAGGCCGGGTAGTAGGGCAGGGACAGGAAGTTGGCGATGATGACGAGCGCGGCGATGCCCACGCCCGTCACGCGTGCCCACGTGGCCGTCCGGTACAACCCGAAGCTCACGAGGAGTGCGATGACGCCGAGGACCAGGTGGATCCAGCCCCACGAGGTCAGGTCGAACTTGAAGACGTAGTTGGGAGTGGTGAGGAAGACGTCGTCCTCGGCGATCGCCATGATGCCGCGGAAGACCCCGACGAGTCCGGTGATCCCGAGCATGACGGCGGCGAAGACGGTCAGTCCACCGGCCCAGGCTTGGCGCGTGGTGTCTGTCGGCCGTGTGGTGTGTGTGGAGGCCATCGTGATCCCTCGCTTCTCGGTTCGAGTCGTCGGGCGCGGTCAACGTCTGGGGGCGGAGGCACGGCGGGCCGGGGCTCGGGGCGGGCCGGTCGCCGTGGACGAGAAGTGGGCGTACGGGGGCCGAGCGGGTGGCGCTGCTGTCGTCAGATGGCCGGGCCGGGCGTGTCGTGGCCCGTGATGCCCGCCCTGCGCAGCGCCGACCGCCACGCCAGCGCGACCGCCGTCTCCGCCAGGCCGAGGAGGACGAGCCACAGGCCGAGCAGCCTGGTCAGGGTCCGGGCCGACTCCGCCGGCAGCGCCAGGACCACGATCCCCGCGACGATGCCGAGGGCCGCGACGGCCATGACGATGCCGCGGTGCGGCATGTCCTTGGCGGCGATGGCCGTGTAGAGGGTGACGATGCCGGACACCAGCCAGACGGCGCCGATGATCAATGAGAGCGCGGCGATCGTCTGGAGCGGGTTCCTCAGGCACAGCACCCCGCCCAGGACACACAGGACGGCCACGATCAGGCCGGGCACGCGGTCGCTGTCGCGCCCGAACACGGCCACGAACCGGAAGGCACCGATCAGCAACAGGTACACCCCGATGAGCACGGCCAGGGCGTGCAGGGTGACGTCCGGCCAGACGAGCGCCAGGATGCCCGGGACGAGTGTCGCCGTCGCGGCGCCGAGGAGCCAGACCCACGAGCGGCCGAGACGCGCCAGCTGGTCCGCCGGGTCGATCGAGGGAGCGGGGGACGACGCCCCGCCGACGCCGTCCTCCGGTCCGGCACGGGGCCCGGAGCCTTGTGACGTTTCCATGTGCTCTCCTCCCGCTTGCCCGAGTGGGTCGTCCCGGAACTCCTCGGAGCTCCGGCGGTCGCCACGTCTCCACGACGTTCAGGTCGAGCGACTGGAGGGGGCCGGCGGTTCGTGCGGATGGGCCTCGCCGATGAAGGGCCGGACAGGAGTGTGCGGAACTTCAGGACCAGTGTGCACCCTTCGCCCGCCCGCCGCCTCACCTCATGAGGAGCGGGCAGGGCGGTGCCGGGCACCGGCAGCACGCCGCTGACGACGCAGCGGGCGGATCCTGGTCGACCGTCCGTACGCCTCCGTCAGGGAAGGGAAATCAGAAGGATCTGAAGTTCGAACAGAAGCGCTCCGTCTCGCGACCGCCCTGAAAGGCGGCGGGGAAATCGAGTGGAACATCGGTCACGGCGAGCTGGGCCTTTACCTTGCGGACGGGCTCCGGAGTGAGATCGGACGGGAACCGGGCACTGATGCGCACACGGACCTTTGGTGATGGAATGGGAGGCGATACGCACCCGATCGGCATGGCGAGGCCTTCAGGCGAAAAGCTGAAGATCATCGGGCAAGGAGGCGTTATGGACGTCGACGATGTTCCCGAGGTGGGGCCCATCGATCACCTGGCCCTGAAGTCCCTTGAGGAAAGCTCCGCGGCCTGAGGCCTCCAATCACCTGACGACAAGGATCTCCGCCATGCCCGGACTTCTGCGCGGCGTCGCTCGTACCGCGGTCATCTCCGGTACCGCCACCGCCGTGTCCAACCGTGTCTCACGCCGTCAAGCCGGCCGCTGGGCCCAGCAGAACGAGGAACACGCCGCCCCACAGGCCTCCGCCCAGCAGGCCTCCAGCACGGCGCCCCCCGCCGCGGCGCCCATGGACGCCAAGATCTCCCAGTTGCACCAGCTCGGTCAGCTGAGGGACCAGGGCGTGCTCACCGAAGAGGAGTTCGGGGCGCAGAAGCGCCGCATCCTCGAGTTCTGAACCGCGCCCCTCAAGGGTGGACGCCACCGTGTGCGCGGCGTCGGCGGGCGACCGGATGAAACGATCCGAAGGAAACACGGACATGAGCGGTGCCACGGACAAGTTCAAAGGCAGGATCAAGGAGATCACCGGAAAGATCACCGGTGACCAGAGGCTCGAGTCGGAAGGCAGGACCGACCAGGCGAGGGCGAAGGCCCGTGAAGCCGTGAGGGACGTCCGTGCACGCGCACGTGGCGTCAGGGACTCGCTCAGGAGGGACCGCTCCTGAGACGTGCCCCGTAGAACTGCCGGCACGCCCGGCCCGGCCACCGCGAGGGCCCCGGGGTGCGCACCCTGTTCCCGATCCGCCACGGACCGTTCACGTACCGCCGGCTCATGACGCGGCAGGGCCGTGGTGAACCCGGAGGAGGCCGGATGCCCGACCACTCCCCTGCCCCCGCCCGTCCCGGGATACGGCGACTTCGCTGGCGGACCGCGTCGTTCCGACGGCCTACGCGCGCCATGCGCAGGGACCTGTCCCAGCTGTTGTGCGCTGTCGTCGGCCTGGGACTGGGGCTGCTGGCCCCTCTGATCACAGCGGGGCCCCGGGCGGACGCGGGCCGGGTGGTCAACGTGCTGTTCACCCTGGGCTTCGGTGTCATCAGTCTGGTGAGCATCATCTACTCGGTGCTCTTCCTGGTGGTGCAGTTCTCCGCGAGCACGTTCTCCCCCCGCCTCGGCCTGTTCCGTCAGGAACCGATCGTCTGGCGGACGTTCGCCCTCACCATCGGCGTGTTCGTCTTCTGCGTCACCTCGGGCCTGGCCATCGGATCCCGGAAAGACGTCTCCGTCCTCGTTCCCGGCGCGGCCATGGTCCTCGCCCTGGTCGCGCTCGGCATGATGCGCACGCTGCAGATGAAGGCGTTCGACTCGATCCAGCTCGGCCACGCGCTCACCGCGATCGCCGCCCGCGCGCACCGCCTGTACGACACCCTGTACGTCCGCCCGTACGTCCCGGCCCGAACGGCGGCCGCCGCCCCGCCGCCCCCGGTGGCCGACACGGGCGTGACGGTCCGCTGGACGGGGTCGCCGGTCGTGCTGCAGGGCATCGACGTGCCCGCCCTCCTGGACATCGCCCGGAAGAACGGCTTCTCGGTCGCCTTCCACGTCTCCCCCGGCACGACCCTGACGGACGGCACGGTGATCGCCCGGGTGACCCCGGGCGGCGCGTGGGAGGAAGCGCTCCGCGCGGTCCTGTCGACGGGGGTCGAGCGCACCTTCGACCACGACCCCGAACTGCCCTTCAGGCTTCTCGCCGACATCGCCCTCCGCGCCCTGTCACCCGCGGTCAACGATCCGGCCACGGCGGTGGAGGCCCTGGAACGCCTCGAGGGCCTGCTGGTCCGCCTCTCCGACCGCGACCTGGACATCGGCCGGTTCGACGACCCGGACGGACGGACGAGAGTGAGCGTTCCGGCTCCGGGATGGGACCGGTACGTCCGGACCGCCGTCGACGACGTGATCCTCGCCGCCCGTGGGTCTCCGATGGCACTGCGCGGAACGCGCGACCTTCTGCGCAGGCTGTCGGAGCGGACCCCCGATGACCGGCGCGCTCTCGTGCACGACCGGCTCCAGTGGGTCGAGCGGACCGGCTGCGAGGAGTACCCGCTCGTCTGGAGGGACACCTGAGCCGGACGGGACCGTGCCGGCTCCCTCCTGCGTGGGGGGGGCGGCCACCGGCCGGCCACGAGCGTGGCCGTACCGGCGCAGGGGACGCACACGTGGCACCACCGGACGAGGAGGCCGAGAATGGGAAGGCCGGACGATCCCCTTCGACGTCGTCTCACGGAGCTACGGGCAAGGCGCCGGGCTCCGCCGGACACAGCGGATTCCCCGACCCGGAACACGGCAGAGACCCAGGTGGTGACCTATGTGCCGATGGCTCGCTTACTCGGGCACTCCCGTACTGCTCGACACCATTCTCTACAGACCGGCGCACTCCCTGATCGACCAGAGCCTGCATTCGAAGCTCGGGGTGGAGACCACCAACGGTGACGGGTTCGGCGTCGGCTGGTACACGGAGAGCAACGAATCCCCGGCCCTTTTCAGGGAGATCGGCCCCGCCTGGAACAACCGGAACCTGCGGGAACTGGCGGACCACGTCCATTCCCCCCTGTTCTTCGCCCACATCCGGGCGTCGACCGGAACCGCGGTGCAGCAGTCGAACTGCCACCCCTTCCGGCGCGGCCGCTGGATGTTCATGCACAACGGCGCCATCACGGGATTCCATCTCATGCGCCGTGACCTCACGATGCTCATCGACCCCCGGCTGTACGCCGACATCGAGGGGACGACGGACTCCGAGGTCATGTTCAACCTGACCCTCACCTTCGGCCTCGACCAGGACCCGCCCGCCGCCGTCGCCCGGATGGCGGGAGTGGTGGAACGCGTCGGTCACGAGCACGGCGTGGAACTCCCCCTCCAGATGACGCTCGCCCTCACCGACGGCGAACGCACCTGGGCCTTCCGCTACTCCAGCGGACACACCTCCCGGTCCCTGTTCTACAGCAGCCAGGTGGAGGCGCTGCGCAGACTGCATCCCGACGTCACGTTCCTGCGGGACATCTCCGAAGAAACCCGCCTCGTCGTGTCCGAACCCCTCGGCGACCTGCCGGGCGCGTGGAACGAAGTACCGGAAAGCACCTACGGGGTCATCCAGCCCGGCGCCGACGAACTGCACCCCTTCGCCCCGGCAGCGGCGTGACACGGCCCACGGCGTCTCCCCTACGTCACCACGGTCACCTTTTGCCCCGGGTCGGGGGCGGGGTCGCGATGGTTGCACGAGCCTCACGTCCGTGAGGACGGCACCCACTACGACCCGGTCCGTCCCGCCGTTCGGGAGAGGGCAAAGGGGCTGGTGAAGCCGTGGTGATCGACCTGGTTCTCATCGGTCCGGTGGTCACGCTCTTCCCGTTGCCCGCCATGGCCTTCGCGCTGGTGCTGACTTCTCCTCGGGGAGCACGGAAAGGCCTGGCGTTCATCCTCGCCCGGCTGGCATGCCTGGTGGCCGTGACAGCGGCTGTCCTCCTCCTCACCGGCGGACAGCCGCCCCCGCCCCGCGCTCCCCGCCGTCCGTCGCCGCGCTCGCGGCCACGCTGCTCATCGGCGTGGGCCTGGTCGTCCACGGCGAGCGGCGGCGTCGCCGGAACCGCCGTGCCGCCCAAGCGCGGGCGCCCTCTACGCACCCGCCGGCGCCGCGCTCACCGTCGCGCTGGTCGGCGTCCTGATCTACTACGCGGCACGCGCGCTGGGAGCCAGAAGCGGCCGCCTGCCGCCCGGCGGCCGGTTCGCGCCGTACCTGCTCTCGGTCTGCGGCCTGGTCCTCTTCGCGCTCGGCATGCTCGGCGGGCTCGGCGTGTGGGGCGCCGGGGCGATGGACACCCCGCTGCTGCTCGGCAGCGGACTGGTGCCGGTCGTGCACGGCAGGGCCCTGTTCATCAAGCTGAACGGCGCCGACCACCCGGTGGCGCGCGAGCGGCTGGCGCTCGCGCTCGTCGCCGCGCTGGTCGGCTTGTCGTCCTTCTGGGCGGTCCACGCGTACGCGAAGCAGCACGGCAACGACGACGGCCGGTATCTGGCGCGGAATCTGTGGCTGCGCCCGGCGGTGACCGTCGACACGGCGGAGCGGCTCCACTTCCCGCCCCGGCAGGTACGCGAGACCGTCCCGCCCGCCGCCGACCACCCGCAGCGGTTCCGGTACCGGTACGAGGGCCTGCGCCTCCTCGCGGAGGTGAACGGCCGGATGTTCCTCATCCCCGAGAACTGGTCCGAGACGGGCGGCAGCGTGCTCGTGATCCCGGCGAACAGCGCGGTCCGCGTCGCCTTCCGCGCGGACTGAGGCGTCCGGGTGACTCCGGGCGTGTCGCTGCCGTGATGCGCGTCACGACGGGTGCACCGTGGGAACAAGAAGACCGTGGTCGCGGAGAAACCTTCCTGCGGCCACGGGCGTGGTGGGGCGGGTGGGACTCGAACCCATTTCGGTGACGCGTCTCACCTGCGACGATGCAGAAGGACCGGACATATCCATCCGTTCCCATCCGGCTGCATCCTCCTCGATCCCGCTCGATCGGGAATCGTTAGGCGTTCGCCACACCGCCTCCCTCGCTCCTATCGCACCTGCGGAGCTCAGGAAGACTCTGCCCGCCAGCGTCCCCGAATCACTGCGTGGGTTGCTATGGGCTCCCCACGCCCTGGCCCATGTTTGCCCACTCCGCGCAGTCACGTTGCGTAGTGCCGTGCCTGTGGCTCAGAGGGTTTGGGCTAGCTGATGGGGCAGGTCGCGGATGGCCCGCGCCCGCACCGCCGACCCGAGCCCCGCCAGCGCCGCCGCCAACTCGACCGAATCCCGGGTGCAGGGTTGCCACCAGCACTCGATCATCTCCAGTCGCACCACGCGCACGACCGCGTACGTCCCGACCGCGACCTCCGTCCCCCAAAACCGGCGGCCGAAGAGCTGTTCGTCGCGCACGGACCGGGTGACGTTCAGCTCATCGTCAGCCAGCACCGCCGGCACGGACAACGGAAGCAGCGCCTGATACGCGGTCGGAGCAGGACACGGGGCCACAACGGCGTCGAGCGGTGGCAGGGGCAGCAGCTGCCCGGGCCAGACGATCGCCCCCCGGCCCCCACCCCCAGCGGCACAACCGCACCGCCGCCGGTCCTCAGCTCCCCGCTTTCCTCGTGCGGTTCCTCGCCGGTGATCCATCCGGATCCCACCACGGTCGAACCTCGTCGTCGAGCATCCCATCCACGACGCGCCGCACTCCCGACAGTTCAAGCGCCACGGACCCACGCCACCAGCTGCCGCAGCACCGCCGCTGTCCCCTCGCCCGGCACGTTCTCCACATCCATCCGCCCGAACGCCGCGCGCTCCACCTCCAGCGGGTCCATCGCTTCCAGGAACGCGGCGGCGACCGAGCCGGGGTCGGCAGGCGTGCCGACCTCAACCAGGGCCAAAAGGTCCAGCTCGGCAGGCCACGTCGCCGTGGGGCGCAGCTGCAACACGACACGTGACAGCTCATCTGGAAGCCCGATGCCTGCCAGGTGGGCAGCGGGGCGTGTCAACGAGTCGGCTGGGTGATCCTGCTGCCGTACTGGGGGGGCGGTCACGGCCGCACGCGCAGAATGAGACCCATGAGCCAAGAACGCCCCACCACGGTGCAAGGGGACGAGCGGAACCGCGAAGTGCGTCGCCATGTCATCGAGGTCAGCGGGGGACGTCCCGGTCAGTGGACATTCGACGTGCTTGATCAGAACCGATGGTCCCGTCTCACAGAGGAGGAGCGGAAGGCGGAGCGTCACAGGGCCATCAAGCGACGGCAGAATCGCCGGCGCGCCCAGCGCATGCGGGAGAACGGCCCGCGGGAGAGATACACGCTGGTAGAGGTCGGGGACCGCGACGGGTGGCGCTGCGTGATCTGTCACAGCGCGGTGAACCGCGAGTTCAGACCGCCGCACCCTTGTTCCCCGAGCGTCCATCACCTCCTCGAGATCGTGGCAGGCGGTAGTGACACTCTGAACAACGTCGCCCTTGCCCACCAGTTCTGCAACAGCGACTCCTACAACTGGGGCCAGAAAACACCGACTGTGGCCCGGCAACGGCTGGCGGACCGCCTGCTCTACGGCAAGCACGGGCCAGGGCGCCGTGAGCGCGTGCCTGACGCGGACGCTGTAGCCCTGGCCAACGAGATCACGGACGCTCCTGACTGCTGTTAGGCGGCTCCGCTGCCAACCGCCGAGGGCACGGCTCGCCGACTGTCACGCGCCTTCGGCGCCCGCCTTCTCCAGATTCGCCAACGCCTGCTCGGCCACCTTGCGTGCCTGAGCGTTGAGGTCCCGCTCGGTCACCACGTGAGCCGGCGAGTACCTCTCGACGAAGAGGAACTGACCGGCGCCGATGTCCACCGTCAGCGACGCCCGCCAGTCGTCGCCGTACATGACCTGCCGTGCCGCACCGCGTCCCTTCACCATGACCGGAACAGCTTTCGTGGGGCTGGGGTCCGTGCCGTCGGCGGTCCCCAGCAGGGCCTCCTCGTTCCTGAAAACGGAGACCACGTACCCGGCTGGGTTGTCCTCGTCCGGGGTCATGGAGAAGTAGCAGCTGACCTCGCCCTTGCCTGACATCGGCTCCGCCTCCCACACCCCGATGGCCTTCTGCTGGGCCTCCGTGAGTGTGGCTTCGCAGACGGAGCCCTCCTTCACTCCAGCGGTGTTGACGGGCGTCGCGGCCACGTGCTGCCCGGGACTCGGCTTCGCAGACGTGGCCGGCTGCTGGCCGGACGCGGCACACGCCGTCGCCAGAACGACAAGCGGCACCACGGGCCACACGCGCAACTGCGGACGCACTACTACTCCTTGTGGTTTCGGTAGGACTACACCGTGGTGCGGGGAAGGTGATCACCCTAACCAGTCACAAGTCGGCGCCGGGCAGGACCAACCGGATCCGGACCACGCGATCACCCGAAGTGGCCAGATCCGCTCTCCAGGTCGTCCGTACCGTGACCGCAGTCCGCACATGGCCGGATACTCCGGGCTCGGCTGATCGCTCCCCGCGCGAAGCGCTGCGAGCGAGGGGCGCCCGGGCCCTGGACTCCCACCCGCACCGCTTCGGAAGCGTGCGGTAGCTGGGGGGTGATTCAGCCACCCCATCAACGTCGGCCGGATCAAACTTTCTGTGCGCGATTCTGTTCCGTAAGTTACTTGAGGGGCTATCAGCGGGGGAGATTCATGGCTTGGGATGAATGGGAGCAGATCAAAGCGGGCACGGCCGCCCAGCAGCCCGCGTCGATGCGACTGAACCAGGTTGCCCCAGGAGCGGGAGGCGGAGGCGTCGGCAGGCCGGACATGGCCTCCAGCCCGGCGGCCAAGAAGGCGGCGGCGAAGGCGATCGGCGAGGACGTGGAGCCGGGGGTCACCCGGGACGGCAAGCACGCCGCCGAGAGCACGAACGCGGCGGTCAAGGAGTTCGGACCGAAGGACGGCCACGGCTGGGACACGTCCAGCGCGCTGAAGAGGGCGCAGGAGACCTGGGAGAAGCAGGTCAGGATGTTGCTCGGCCGCCTGGCCTCGGAGAAGCAGGCTCTGAGCGCGACCGGCATCAGCTTCCAGAACAACGAACTCGACACCACCGCGCGCCTGGCTCGGCAGTCGCGGATCAACGGCATCTGACCGGCCGACTGGTTCCAGGAGAGGGGGGAGATGCCGACATACCACGAGGTCCTGACGACGGACCTGTCCGGACTCACCACTGCCGCGGGCAAGTGGGAGGAAATGGCCACCAGGTTCAAGACGCTGGAGGAGCGGTACGAGAAGGACGTCCACGGCATCTCGCTCGGCGAGTCCTGGATCGGCCTGAGCGCCCAGGCAGCCAACGACAGGTTCACCATCACCCTGAAGGAGCTACAGGGAGCGCAGAAGGAGGCGAAGGCCGTCGCCGGCGTCCTCCGTGACGCGCACACGCAGCTCACCGACCTGCGCAACCGGGTCAAGGCGATCCGTGACGACGCCGTCAAGGCGGGCATGCGCGTCTCCGACCAGGGCACCGTCGCCTTCGACACCGCACAGCTCACACAGGCCGAACGTACGGTGTTCGCTCACGACCCCGACTTCCAGCAGACCGCCCGTACCCAGGCGAACGAGTGGGCCGAAAAGCTCGTCCAAGCGGTCAAGGCGGTCACCGACGCCGACGACGGCATCCGCGTGGCCCTCGATGCCGCCGTCTTCGACTCCGACCCCATAGACGGCACCTTCAACGGCTTCAACCGGAACCCCCAGGACAGCCCCTATCCGTCCCTGGAGGAGGCCGGCAAGGCCGCCAACATGCCCAAGGACCGCAAGGACATCCCCGCCTGGTGGCAGAGCCTCGACCCGGTCACCCGCGGCATCCTGCTGAAGGAGAAGGGCGACGAACTCCGATCCGCCGGAATCATGGACCCGCGGTACCAGTGGCATTCCGCCGACCCCGGCTCCGGACGGTTCGACGCGGAAGAGCCCGCCCCCGAGGACCTTTGGTTCCACGCCCGAGCCCTGGCAATCGCGACGGCCGGCGACGCCATCGGAGAGACCGGAGCCTCCCGCAACATGCTGCACTACCTGCGGGGCACAGGCGAAACACTCGACCTCGACGTGGACCGGATACTGGCCGACGACTCCGACTTCCGGTCAAAGATCGAGAACAAGCATGTCGGTACGAACCAGGACGCCTGGCGGCGGCAGGCACTGAACGAGTTCCACGAGGCCGGAGGCGACAGGACCGTGGTCGTCCCGGTCGAGAGCAGGACCAGGCACACAAACCTGCAGAGCGACGAGTGGTTCCACGCGGTGGGAGCCCACGCGCAGAACGTCTCCGGGTTCGTCACCGTCACCCCGGACGCTCACGGCGGCGCACCCAAGGTCTCACTTGACTACCAGGTCAACGTCTGGGACCGCTACAACTGGGACCCCGGCAAGTCCACACCCTTCGCCGACGGCCTCATCAATATCTCGGACGGCGACATGGGCCGGCTGCACAAGGTGGGGTTCGCCCAGGAATTCGACATGCAGGGCAGCAGCTCCACCTACCACCACGATCTCAACAGCCCCACACCCCCGACCACCATTCCAGAGGACCAGGGGCGCGAAGGCACCCGGGGCGACGTGTCCCGAGGCGAGGAGAAGAACCGATGAAGCTCCGCCGCACCGCGCGAGCCCTCCTGCTGGCCTCGGCCGCCACTCTCGCCGCAGGGCTGACACTCGGCGGCTGTACGTCCGCTCCCTCGGGCCACGCCACGCGCACGGCTCCCTCCCCCAGCTGGAAGAAGGGAGCAGATGCCGAAGAGTCGGCGGCATTCATGAAGATCCAGGTCCCCCAGGGGGCAACGGAGGTAAAGGGGGCTGTACGGGTCCAGCCACAGGAGAACGTCTACCTGCTGTCCTTCGTCACGAGCGAGCAGGCCGCGGAGGCGATCACCAAGGACCTGCACCCCGACTACCCCTTGGCCGTGGAAAGCCCGTCCTCCTCGTCGCTGAGCGGAGACGGGTTCAAACACCTCGGGCTCACCCCACCGCAAGAGCTCAAGAGCGTGCGGACGACAAGTGCGTGTCCGCCCTGCGTCGGCGACTCAAGGCGGCGCCATATCCAGGGCATCGAGATCCACATCGGCGAGGTCACTGAGAATCGCGTGCGGGTCTACCTGGCGGCCTACTGACGCTTTCAGTGAGGCCACCGAAGAGCTACGCCCGCGTGCCCGAACGACAGGCCCTGCGTATCGTCCCGGCCTACCCGCCCACCTGCGTCACCTCAGAGCAAAGCCCAGGCGCCGGGAGCAAGGGAAACCAACGAGACTCCTGTGCCCCCCCATCGCGACCACCTCCGCAAGCGACGCCGGGCCGACCCGCAGCGCCCAACTGACCGATGAGGCGAAGAGTGCCGACAAGGACGCAAAAAATCGGCACGGTGTGCGGCGTGTCACATGCAGGGGCCGTGGGATCGCCGTGGGATCATCGTCGTGGATCTACACCCAGGCTCCACCTAAAACCCCAGGTCAAGAAGGTCGGGGCCTGGTGAGGCGGATCAGGACCGCCCGTTTCGCCACACCGATGCGAGGCGATCACCACGCGCGAAAACACCCCTCCAGGGGCGTTTTCGCAGGTCAGAACGTTTTTCTTCAGTGGGGCGGGTGGGACTCGAACCCACGGCCGACGGATTATGAGTCCGCTGCTCTAACCGGCTGAGCTACCGCCCCGATCGGTGAGGCGCGTACATGTGTGCGCGCCGTCTGCCGCAGCATAGCCGCTCATACGATCTCCTGCTCCGGAAGATCGGCTCTGCTGACCATCAAGACAGCGGCGCGCTCCGCGTGGTTCCCCGAGACGCGAAAAAGGACCCCGAAGGGTCCTTTTCCGTCTCGCTCCCCCGGCTGGACTCGAACCAGCAACCCTCCGGTTAACAGCCGAATGCTCTGCCAATTGAGCTACAGGGGACCGCGCTCCCCCGACTGGACTCGAACCAGTAACCTGCCGGTTAACAGCCGGCTGCTCTGCCAATTGAGCTACAGGGGATTGCTGCGTTGCACCGAACGTACCCACTCCGGATGCTCCGGGCGGGCGGTTGCTCGCTGCGACACATACATTAGCGCAAGCAGGGGGGTGCTCCGCCAATCGGTATCGCCGTGGGCACCAGCGATGCATCAGAGAAGCTCTCCAGGGAAGGTGGTGGCCATGCGATACAAGCTGACGTTCGCCATGGGACTCGCCCTCGGTTACGTGGTCGGCACGCGTGCCGGACGCGAGCGCTACGAGAAGTTGAAGAAGTCCGCCCAGGGGTTCGCCCAGAACCCCGCCGTGCGCAACGCCGCCGAGTCCGCCGCCCAGACCGGGCGCCAGGTCGCGGGCAAGGCCATGCACGTCGTGGGCGACAAGGTGGGCGACCGCCTGCCGCCCTCCGTGACCGACCGGGTCCACGCGCTGCGCGAGCGGAGCATGGGCAACGGGAAGGTCGGGGAGGACGAGTGGGGCACCAGCAACACCTGAACCGCCTCACGTGCGGCAGAATCACATGTCATGGGGATAGTCGCCGGACTCGACAGCTCAGCGGAGTTCACACGCATCGTCGTCTGTGACACGGACACGGGTGCCGTACTGCGGCAGGGATACGCCCCTCACCCGGGCGAACCCAAGGCCGTCGACGTCGACCCGCAGACCTGGCTGCTCTCCCTCGGGGAGGCCGCGACCGGCGGCCTCCTGGAGGGCGTGCAGGCCATCGGCGTGTCCGCGCAGCAGCACGGGCTCGTACCGCTCGACGCGCAGGGCGGCCTCGTGCGGCCCGCGCTCGTCCGCAACGACAAGCGGGCCCAGGTGGCCGCCGCCGATCTCGTGGAGTCGCTGGGCGGCCGACAGGCCTGGGCCGAGGCCGTCGGCTCCGTGCCCGGCGCCGGGCAGCCGGTCGCCAAGCTGCGCTGGCTCGCCCGTACCGAGCCCGAGCACGCCCGGCGGATCGCGATGGTCCTCCAGCCGCACGACTGGCTGGTCTGGCAGCTCCTCGGCCGGCCCGCCCGTCGCACCACCGACCGCGGCGCCGCCTCCGGCACCGGCTACTGGTCGGCCCGCACCGGCACGTACCGCCCCGACCTGGTCGAACTGGCCCTCGGCCACCAAGCCGTGCTGCCCGAGGTCCTCGGTCCCTCCGACGCGGCCGGCACCACGCCCGAGGGGCTGCTCATCTCCGCCGGCACGGGCGAGACGATGGCCGCCGCGCTCGGTCTCGGTCTCGGCCCCGGCGACGCGGTGGTCTCGCTCGGCGCCTCCGGCTCCGTGATGGCCGTCCACCACGAGGCGCTCGCCGACCCCGGCGGCATGATCACCTCCTTCGCCGACGCCACCGGCATGCACCTGCCCGTCGTCCACACATCGAACGCGGTACGGGCGCTGCGCGGCACCGCCGAGATGCTGGGCGCCGAATCCCTCGACGAACTGTCCGCGCTCGCCCTGAAGTCGACCCCGGGCGCCTCCGGGCTCGTCCTGCTGCCCTATCTGGAGGGCGAGCGGACCCCGGGCCTGCCGCACGCCGCGGGCACGCTCAGCGGGCTGCGGCGCGAGTCGATGAAGCCGGAGCACCTGGCGCGGGCCGCCTTCGAGGGGATGCTCTGCGCGCTCACCGACGCCATGGACGTGCTGCGCGGCCGGGGCGTCGAGGTGCGGCGGGTGTTCCTGCTCGGCGCGGCGGCCGCGCTGCCGGCCGTGCAGGCGCTCGCGCCCGCGCTGTTCGGCGCGCAGGTCGTCGTCCCCCAGCCGGCCGACTACGCGGCGCTCGGTGCCGCCCGGCAGGCGGCCTGGGCCCTCGGGGTGGCGCGGGGCACGCTGTCGCCGTCCGCTCCCCCGGCCTGGCAGGGCGCCGCCGCGCAGATCCTGGAGCCGGGCGAGGAGCTGGCGGCCGGGCAGTCGGTCCGGCAGCAGTACGTGGCGACCCGGGAGCAGATCCATCCGGGCGCGTTCGGTTCGTAAAGTCTTCGCCAGGGCTCGCCGCGCCCCGTAAACGAGTCGTAACGTCTCGGGGGCGCGGGCGATAGTAGGAGCCGTGCTCATAAGACTTCTCCGAACCCATCTCGGGCCCTACCGAAAACCCATCGCCCTGCTCGTGCTGCTGCAATTCCTGCAGACCTGCGCGAGCCTCTATCTGCCCACCCTGAACGCGGACATCATCGACAACGGTGTCGTCGAGGGGGACACGGGCTACATCCTGCGGTTCGGCGCCCTGATGGTCGGCGTCTCCGTCGTCCAGGTCGTCTGCAACATCGGCGCCGTGTTCTACGGCGCGCGGACGGCCTCGGCGCTGGGCCGGGACGTGCGCGGCGCGGTCTTCGACCGGGTGCAGTCGTTCTCCGCCCGGGAGCTGGGGCACTTCGGCGCGCCCTCGCTGATCACCCGTACGACCAATGACGTGCAGCAGATCCAGATGCTGGTCCTGATGGCGTTCACCCTGATGGTCTCCGCGCCCATCATGTGTGTCGGCGGCATCGTGATGGCCCTCGGCCAGGACGTGCCGCTCTCGGCCGTGCTGCTCGCCGTGGTGCCGGTCCTCGGGATCTCCGTCTCGCTGATCGTCCGGAGGATGCGGCCGCTCTTCCGGACCATGCAGGAGCGGCTCGACACGGTGAACCGGGTGCTGCGCGAGCAGATCACCGGCAACCGGGTGATCCGGGCGTTCGTGAAGGACGGGTACGAGGAGGAGCGGTTCCGCGGCGCCAACGCCGACCTGACCGACGTGTCGATGGCCACCGGCCGTCTGATGGCGCTGATGTTCCCGACGGTGATGACCGTCGTGAACGTCTCCAGCGTGGCCGTCGTCTGGTTCGGCGCGCACCGCATCGACAGCGGCGGGATGCAGGTCGGCGCGCTGACCGCGTTCCTCGCTTATCTGATGCAGATCGTGATGGCGGTCATGATGGCCACCTTCATGTTCATGCAGGTGCCACGGGCCGAGGTCTGCGCGGAGCGCATCGAGGAGGTCCTCGGGACCGAGTCGAGCGTGGTGCCGCCGTCGGAGCCGGTGCGGACGCTGGACCGGCGGGGGCATCTGGAGGTCAAGGGCGCGGTCTTCCGCTACCCGGGTGCGGAGGAGTCGGTGCTCAAGGACGTCGGGCTCGTCGCCCGGCCCGGTGAGACCACCGCGATCATCGGCTCGACCGGCAGTGGCAAGTCGACGCTGCTCGGGCTCGTGCCCCGGCTCTTCGACGCCACCGGCGGCGAGGTCCTCGTCGACGGCGTCGACGTCAGGAGGCTCGACCCCGAACTGATGGCCAGGACTGTCGGACTTGTGCCGCAGAAGCCGTACCTCTTCTCCGGGACCGTCGCCACCAACCTCC
This sequence comes from Streptomyces sp. NPDC058664, assembly GCF_042716635.1. Lineage (NCBI taxonomy): Bacteria > Bacillati > Actinomycetota > Actinomycetes > Kitasatosporales > Streptomycetaceae > Streptomyces > Streptomyces sp. NPDC058664. The sequence goes on from NZ_JBHXRW010000013.1 coordinate 37,079, forward strand.
GGTACGGCAGGCCCGACGCCACCGACGAGGAACTCTGGCACGCCCTCGAGGTCGCCCAGGCCGCCGACTTCGTACGGAACCTGGAGAACGGGCTGAACGCCCCCATCGCCCAGGGCGGCACCAACGTCTCCGGCGGGCAGCGGCAGCGGCTCGCCATCGCGCGGACGCTGGTCCAGCGGCCGGAGATCTATCTGTTCGACGACTCGTTCTCCGCGCTCGACTACGAGACGGACGCCCTGCTCCGGGCCGCGCTCGCCCGGGAGACGGCCGACTCGACCGTCGTGATCGTCGCCCAGCGGGTCTCCACCATCCGGGAAGCCGACCGGATCGTCGTCCTCGACGAGGGCCGGGTCGTCGGTACAGGACGGCACCAGGAGCTGATGGCGGACAACGAGACGTACCGGGAGATCGTCCTCTCCCAGCTCACCGAGGCGGAGGCAGCCTGATGGCCGGTCCTGGCGGACGCATGATGGCCGGTGGCGGCCCCGACCAGCGGTCGATGGACTTCAAGGGCTCGGGGAAGCGGCTGCTCAAGCAGCTGGCGCCCGAGCGCGGCGCGCTCTGGGTGATGCTGATCGCCGGTGTGCTGTCGGTGGCGGCCTCCGTCATAGGCCCGAAGATCCTCGGCAGGGCGACCGACCTCGTCTTCGCCGGCGTCATCGGGAACCGGATCGAGGGCGGGACGAAGGCGGAGGCCATCGCGGGGCTGCGCGCCGCGGGCGACTCCGGCATGGCGGACATGCTGACCGGCGTCGACTTCACGCCTGGGCAGGGGATCGACTTCTCCGCCGTCGGCGAGGTGCTGCTCGTGGTCCTCGGCATCTACGTGGCGGCGGGCCTGCTCATGCTGGTCTCCACCCGCATGTCGATCAAGGTGATCAACCGGACGGTCTACCGGATGCGGGAGGACGTCCAGACGAAGCTGTCGCGGCTCCCCCTGTCGTACTTCGACAAGGCGAAGCGCGGCGAGGTGCTGTCGCGGGCGACCAACGACATCGACAACATCTCGCAGACGCTCCAGCAGTCGATGGGCCAGCTGATCAACTCGCTGCTGACCATCGTCGGCGTGCTCGCGATGATGTTCTGGATCTCGCCGCTGCTCGCGCTCGTGGCGCTGGTGACGGTGCCGGTCTCGGTGTTCGTCGCGGCGAGGATCGGCAAGCGCTCGCAGCCGCACTTCGTCCAGCAGTGGAAGTCCACGGGCACGCTCAACGCGCACGTGGAGGAGATGTACAGCGGACACGCCCTGGTGAAGGTCTTCGGCCGGCAGGCGGAGTCCGCCGCGGACTTCCGCGAGCAGAACGAGGCCCTCTACGAGGCCGGTTTCAAGGCGCAGTTCAACAGCGGTGTCATGCAGCCGGTGATGTTCTTCATCTCGAACATCAACTACGTCCTGGTGGCCGTCGTCGGCGGTCTCCGGGTGGCGAGCGGCACGCTCTCCATCGGTGACGTGCAGGCCTTCATCCAGTACTCGCGGCAGTTCTCGATGCCGCTGACGCAGGTCGCGTCGATGGCGAACCTGGTGCAGTCCGGTGTCGCCTCCGCCGAGCGGATCTTCGAGCTGCTCGACGCCGAGGAGCAGGAGCCGGACGCACCGAAGAGCGCGAGCGGGACGCCCGCGGACCTCAGGCCGGACCTCAAGGGCAAGGTCGCCCTGGAGGGCGTCTCCTTCCGTTACGAGGCCGACAAGCCGCTCATCGAGGACCTGTCGCTCACGGTGGAGCCGGGGCAGACGGTCGCGATCGTCGGCCCGACGGGCGCCGGCAAGACGACCCTGGTGAACCTGCTCATGCGGTTCTACGAGGTGACGGGCGGCCGGATCACCCTGGACGGCGCGGACATCGCGAAGATGTCCCGGGAGGAGCTGCGGACCGGGATCGGCATGGTCCTCCAGGACACCTGGCTGTTCGGCGGCACCATCGCCGACAACATCGCGTACGGCGCGACGCGCGCGGTGACCCGGGCGGAGATCGAGGAGGCGGCGCGGGCCGCGCACGCCGACCGGTTCGTCCGCACCCTTCCCGAGGGGTACGACACGGTCATCGACGACGACGGGGCGGGGGTCAGCGCGGGCGAGAAGCAGCTGATCACCATCGCGCGGGCGTTCCTGTCCGACCCGGTGATCCTCGTCCTCGACGAGGCCACCAGCTCGGTCGACACCCGCACCGAGGTCCTCATCCAGAAGGCGATGGCCCGACTGGCCCACGGGCGCACGTCGTTCGTCATCGCGCACCGGCTCTCCACGATCCGCGACGCGGACGTGATCCTGGTGATGGAGAACGGCTCGATCGTCGAACAGGGCACGCACGAGGAGCTGTTGAAGTCCGCCGGGGCCTACGCCCGGCTGTACGCGGCGCAGTTCGCGCAGGCGGTCGCCGAGGTCGACTGATCCGGCATGTGACCCGTGCCGCATGATGTGCGGCATGGGTCACACAACCGAGAGTTCCTGGGTGCCTTCGGTCACCCTGTTGGTCGGCATCGGAAACGCGGACATGGCGGCGCTGTTGCTCGGTGCGGACGGCCGGGTCCGCGGAGACGCGGACATGGTCTTCGCGGGGCAGCCCGTCCACCCTTCCGGCGCGGTACGGCACAAGAACACGTCGCTGGTCCTCGCGCTGCACGAGGTGGAGCCGGAGGTCGAGCGCATCGTGATCGCCGGTCCGGCGACCACCGGCTCGCTGGCGGCGATGGCCCCGGACAGGGCGGTGGTCGTCGCATGGTTGATAGCGCATCCGGACGACGCGAACGCCGTCGTGTTCGGTGAGTTCTTCCGCGAGTCGGGCGGCTGGAAGTTCACCGGGATCGGGAAGGGGTACGCCTCCGGGCTCGCGGAGCTCGTCACGGCGTACGGGGTCGAGGTCGCCGAGGAGGAGCCGGTCGCGGCTCCGATGGAGAAGGCGTTCCCCGGCGCGATGGAGAAGCCGGTCGCGGAAGCGGCGGCCACTCCCCCGGCCGCGGCTCCTGCCAACGGTCCCGTCCCGCTGCCCGGTGTGGTGAAGGTACCGATGCACGCCCCGCCCACCCCAGGAGCCCCTCAGGCAACGCGGGGCGGGGCGGGCGCCGTGGGTGAGCCGGTCGCACCGGACCCGTCGGTCTTCCCGCCGGCCGAGCGGGAGTACCGGCTCCTGGAGGGCTGGGAGTTCGGCCCGGTCTTCAAGCCGTTCACCGTCACGGGGCGCGGCAGCGACGTCATCACCACGCCCGCGCGCGTCCCCGCCGGTCCCGTCCTCTTCGAGGTCGCGCATCAGGGCGGTGGGCACTTCGCCGTCGTCCCGCTCGACAAGCGGAACAAGGAAGGGAGCTCCCTCTTCAACACCACCGTGCCGGACTACCGGGGCAGCACGGTCACCCCGGCCCCCGAGGACCGGCCACTGCGCCTGCGGCTCATCGGCGAAAACGACTGGGTCGCGCGGGTGAAGCCCGTCGCCGCGGCCCGCAGGCTGGAGCCGGCCATGGTGGGGTACGGCGACGAGGCCCTGCTCCACCTGGGCGGAGCGGCCGACCTCCGGGTGGACTTCAAGGGCTCCCCGGGCGGCGGCGGCAGCATCGCCCTGTGGGTCCACGAGGTCACCGGCCAGACGGCACTGACCCACGTGGGGCGCACGCTGGCGCTGAACACGAGCGGCCGGATCCTGCAGACGGTCCCGCTCCCGCCGGGCCCCGCACTGCTCCTCCTGATCGCCGACGGCCCCTGGTCCCTGACCGTCCGCGAGCTGGGGTTCTAGTCCAGATACCCCCGCAGCTGGTCCGCGTAGGCGTGGTCCCGCAGTTTGGAGAGGGTCTTGGACTCGATCTGGCGGATGCGTTCGCGCGTCACGCCGAAGAGCTGTCCTATCTCCTCCAGGGTGCGGGGCCTGCCGTCGTCGAGGCCGTAGCGGAGCTGGACGACCTTCCGTTCGCGTTCGCCGAGGGTGGAGAGGACGTCCTCCAGGTGGCGGCGGAGCAGCAGGAAGGCGGCGGACTCGACGGGTGAGGCGGCGTCGCCGTCCTCGATGAGGTCGCCGAGGGAGACGTCGTCCTCCTCGCCGACGGGGGCGTGCAGGGAGACCGGTTCCTGGGCGAGGCGGAGCACTTCGCCGATCCGCTCGGGGGCCACGTCCAGCTGGGCGGCGACCTCCTCGGCGGTGGGTTCGTAGCCGCGTTCCTGGAGCATGCGGCGCTGGACGCGGATGACCCGGTTGATGAGTTCGACGACGTGCACGGGGACGCGGATGGTCCGGGCCTGGTCGGCGAGGGCCCGGGACATCGCCTGGCGGATCCACCAGGTGGCGTACGTGGAGAACTTGTAGCCGCGCGCGTAGTCGAACTTCTCGACGGCCCTGATGAGGCCGAGGTTCCCCTCCTGGACGAGGTCGAGCATGGTGAGGCCGCGGCCCACGTACCGCTTGGCGACGGAGACGACGAGGCGGAGGTTGGCCTCGATCAGCTTGCGCTTGGCGGTGCGGCCGAGGACGACGAGCCGGTCCAGGTCGCCCGCGAGCCGGGTGTCGAGGTCGGGGGCGGTGGCGAGCTTCTCCTCGGCGAAGAGCCCGGCCTCGACGCGACGGGCCAGTTCGACCTCCTCCTCGGCGGTGAGCAACGGGATGCGGCCGATCTCGCGGAGGTACTGACGGAAGAGGTCGGAGGAGGGGCCGTTGCCTCCGGGGTCGGGACGGCGGCGCTGGACGGGGACCTCGGGGAGTTCGGCCTGCTCGTCCGGTTCGGTGGTCTGGATCTCGGTCTGCACGACGGGCGACCTCCAGGAGGGGCGGAACGGCACCGTCACCCAGTGTGGAGTACGACACATCGCCGCCACGAGGGGCGTGCGGTGACTTTTTGAGACCGGGGGGTTACCAGCCGTTAGAGCGCGGCGGCGCCGTTGTTCCTCAGGGACTGCCCGTACTGGGTGAGGACCCACAGTTCGTTCTGGACGGCCGCGATCCGTTCCGGGTCGCCCTGCGGGCCGAGCCGGGCCAGGGTGCCCTGGACCTCGCGGATGCGGCGGTCGACGGCGCGGAGGCGGACGGTGACGAGCTGGTCGCCGGCGTAGGCCTCGTCGACGGTCTTGGCGAAGATCGTCTCGACGCAGAGTTCGGTGACGAGGGCGCGGACCGTGTCGTTGGGCGCGGCCTCGCGGACGGCGTCGAGGTAGTCGGAAGGGGCGCCGGTGGCGCCGCCCGCGTCCTGGATGCACTGCCGGACGGCCGCGTACGGCGGGGCGGTGAACTCGTCGGTGCCGTACGCGTCGAAGGCCGGGGAGACCAGTTCGGGGCGCTGGAGGGCGAGTTTGAGGAGTTCGCGTTCGGTGCGGTGGGCGGGGCTGCGGAGGTTGAGCGCGGGGCCCGCGGGTCCGGCGGGCCCGGTGGGCGCCGCGGTGTCGTAGCCGCGCGGGGGGGGCTGCTGCGCGGGACCCTTGCCGCCGCGGTCGCGGGCCCAGCGGGCGAGCTGGGCGACCCGCTTGACGACGAACTGGGTGTCGAGGATGCCGAGCATGCCGGCGAGCTGGACGGCGACCTCGTGCTGGGCGCCGATGTTCTTGATGCGGGCGACGACGGGGGCGGCCTCGTCGAGGGCGGCGGCCCGGCCCGCGGGGGTCTCCAGGTCGTACCGCTTCACGATCTGGCGGAGGGCGAACTCGAAGAGCGGGGTGCGGGGCTGGACGAGGTCGGCGACGGCCTCGTCGCCCTTGGCGAGCCGCAGGTCGCACGGGTCCATGCCGTCGGGGGCGATGGCGATGTACGTCTCGGCGGCGAACTTCTGGTCGTCCTCGAAGGCGCGCAGGGCGGCCTTCTGGCCGGCGGCGTCGCCGTCGAAGGTGAAGATGACGCGGGCCGAGCCGTTGTCCATGAGGAGCCGGCGGAGGATCTTGATGTGGTCGCCGCCGAAGGCGGTGCCGCAGGTGGCGATGGCGGTGGTGACCCCGGCGAGGTGGCAGGCCATGACGTCGGTGTAGCCCTCGACGACGACGGCCCGGCTGACCTTGGCGATGTCCTTCTTGGCCAGGTCGATGCCGTAGAGCACCTGGGACTTCTTGTAGATCGGGGTCTCGGGCGTGTTGAGGTACTTGGGCCCGTTGTCGTCGTCGCGGAGCTTGCGGGCACCGAAGCCGACGATCTCGCCGCCGACGTCCTTGATCGGCCACATGAGGCGGCCGCGGAAGCGGTCGATGGGGCCGCGGCGGCCGTCCTGGGAGAGGCCGGAGAGGACGAGTTCCTTGTCGGAGAAGCCCTGGCCGCGCAGGTAGCGGGTGAGGTGGTCCCAGCCGGCCGGGGAGTAGCCGACGCCGAAGTGGGCGGCGGCGGACTGGTCGAAGCCGCGCTCGGCGAGGAACTTCCGGCCGATCTCGGCCTCGGGGGAGTCGAGTTGGTCGGCGTAGAACCGGGCGGCGACCTTGTGCGCCTCGACCAGGCGGATGCGTTCGCCGCGCTGGTGGCCGGGGTTGTAGCCGCCTTCCTCGTACCGCAGGGTGATGCCCGCCTTGGCGGCGAGGCGCTCGACCGTCTCCGAGAAGGAGAGGTGGTCGATCTTCATCACGAAGGCGATGGTGTCGCCGCCTTCCTGGCAGCCGAAGCAGTGGAAGAAACCCTTGCTGGGGCTGACCTGGAAGGAGGGCGACTTCTCGTCGTGGAAGGGGCAGAGGCCTTTGAGGTTTCCGCCGCCCGCGTTGCGGAGCTGGAGGTACTCGGACACGACGGCGTCGATCGGGACCGCGTCCCGGACCGCCTTCACGTCGTCATCGTTGATCCTGCCTGCCACGCGTGAAGTCTACGGGGACGCGGACCCTAGGAGATCAGACCGTCCAGGGGGACGGAGGGGTCGGCGAGGGCCTCGGGGTCCACGGCCGCACGGGACCGGATGAGCTTCTGGATCGGGTCTGTGACGTCCCACACATTCACGTTCATGCCCGCGAGGACCCGGCCCTCCTTGAGCCAGAAGGCGATGAACTCGCGCTTGCCGGTGTCGCCGCGGACCACGACCTGGTCGTACGAGCCGGGGGGCGCCCAGCCGGAGTACTCCATGCCCAGGTCGTACTGGTCGGTGAAGAAGTAGGGGACGCGGTCGTAGGAGACGTGCTGCCCCAGCATGCCGCGGGCGGCGGCCGGGCCGCCGTTGAGGGCGTTGGCCCAGTGCTCGACGCGGAGCCGGGTGTGCAGGAGCGGGTGGTGGGCGGCGGCCACGTCACCTGCGGCGTAGATGTCGGGGTCGGAGGTGCGAAGGGATTCGTCGACGGCGATGCCGCCGCCGTCGGCGCGGTCGACGAGGGCGAGCCCGGAGTTCTCCGCGAGGGCGGTGCGGGGGGCGGCGCCGATCGCGGCGAGCACGGCGTGCGCCGGGTGCTCCTCGCCGTCGTCGGTGCGGACGGCGAGGACCATGCCGTCCTGGCCGACGATCTCGGTGAGCCGGACGCCGAAGTGGAAGCGGACGCCGTGGTCGGTGTGGAGGTCGGCGAAGAGCTGGCCGAGCTCGGGGCCGAGGACCCGGTGGAGCGGGGTGGGGTCGGATTCGACGACGGTGACCTCGGCGCCGTAGCCGCGGGCGGCGGCGGCGACCTCGAGGCCGATCCAGCCGGCGCCCGCGATCACCAGGTGGCCGTTGTCCCGGCCGAGACCGGCGAGGACCTGGCGGAGCCGGTCGGCGTGGGCGAGCCGGCGCAGGTGGTGGACGCCGGCGAGCTCGGTGCCGGGGACGTCGAGGCGGCGCGGCTCGGAGCCGGTGGCGAGGAGCAGCTTGTCGTAGCGGATGACGGTGTTGTCGCCGAGGCGGACGGTGCGGGCCTCGCGGTCGACGGCGGTGACGGGCTGCCCGAGGTGCAGCTCGATGTCGTTCGCCGCGTACCAGGCGGCCTCGTGGACGAAGGCGCTGTCGCGTTCCTTGGCGCCCGTGAGGTAGCCCTTGGAGAGGGGTGGGCGCTCGTAGGGGTGGTCGCGCTCGTCGCCGATGAGGATCACCCGGCCGTTGAACCCCTCGGAGCGGAGGGTCTCCGCCGCCTTGGCGCCGGCCAGGCCCCCTCCGACGATGACAAAGGTCTGATCCGCGTCGACCACGTCGTTTCCTCCTCGTTGCGACCGTTTCCAACCTACGCCCCCGGGCGTGTGTCCGGCCGTACCGCCTCCGGACCTGCATGCGAGCGTCCCGCACGGAGGGTGGCGGGGGAAGAGGGCCGTTACGAGGAACGGGGGTGGCGGAGGCGGGCGTGGAGGGCGCGGGCGGAGGCGTCGGTGAGGGAGGCGATCTGGTCGACGATGACGCGCTTGCGGGCCCGGTCGTCCCGCGCGGCGTCGAACAGGGACCGGAACTGCGGTTCGAGTCCGTCGGGCGCGCGGACGACGAGGGCCTCGGCGAGTTCGGCGACGACGACGCGCTGGTCGGCGCGGAGGGCCTCCTGCTCGGCGCGCTGCATCACGTACCGGTCGGCGACTGCCTTGAGGACGGCGCACTCGTTGCGCGTGGCGCGGGGGACGACGAGCTCGGCACCGTAACGGGTGAGGCGGCCCGAACCGTACGCCTGCCGTGTCGCCCCCTCGGCGGCCAGGCAGAAACGGCCGATGAGCTGGCTGGTGGCGTCCTTGAGGCGGGCCTGGGCGACGGCCGAGCCGTCGTAGCCGTGCGGCCACCACTCCTGGTCGACGAGCCGGTCGAGGGCCTCGGCGAGCTCCTGCGGGTCGGTGTCCTCGGGTACGTAGCGGCCGATGGCGACGGCGAAGACGTCGGCGCGCTCGGGCTCGGCGAACAGGAGGTTCGGGTCGATGTGCCCGGCGTGCAGGCCGTCCTCGAAGTCGTGCACCGAGTAGGCCACGTCGTCGGACCAGTCCATGACCTGGGCCTCGAAGCACTTGCGGTCGGCGGGGGCGCCCTGCCGGATCCACTCGAAGACGGGCAGGTCGTCCTCGTACACGCCGAACTTGGACGAGCCGGGGTCCTCGGGGTGCGCCCCGCGGCCCCAGGGGTACTTGGTGGCGGCGTCGAGGGCGGCCCTGGTGAGGTTGAGTCCGACGCTGACGAGGTCCCCCTCGGCGTCCTTCACGAAGCGCTTGGGCTCGATGCGGGTGAGGAGGCGGAGCGACTGGGCGTTCCCCTCGAAACCGCCGCAGTCCTTGGCGACGTCGTTGAGCGCCTGCTCGCCGTTGTGCCCGAAGGGCGGGTGGCCCATGTCGTGGGAGAGGCAGGCGGCCTCGACGAGGTCGGGGTCGCAGCCGAGGGCGGCGCCGAGCTCCCGGCCGACCTGGGCGCACTCCAGGGAGTGGGTGAGCCGGGTGCGGGGGCTGGCGTCCCAGGCGTGGCCGCGGGTGCCGGGGGTGACGACCTGGGTCTTGCCGGCGAGCCTGCGGAGCGCGGCGGAGTGCAGCACGCGGGCGCGGTCGCGCTGGAAGGCGGTGCGCCCGGGGCGTTTGTCGGGCTCGGCGGCCCAGCGGTCGGTCGCGGCGGAGTCGTAGCCGGGGGTGTCTGTGATGTCCGGGCTGTCCTTGGTGTCTGCGGTGTCTGCGATGCCTTCCATGCCTCGAAGGTAACCGGAGGGACCGACAGAAGCGCTCAGACGGCGGCGAGTTCCCTCATGGGGAGGGTCGCGCGGACCCGGTCGTAGCGGTGGAGGACGAGCCGGGCGAGGGCCGGGTGGGCGCCGAGCGGGGCGGCGGCGATCCAGGGGGCGTCGGCGGCGGCGCGGGTGGCGAAGAGGCCGGGGGCGGTGAAGCAGGAGGCGACGGCGACCCGGTGGCGGCCCCGGGCGGCGAGCGCGCGGACGGCCTCGGCGACGGTGGGCGCGGCGGCGGAGGCGTAGGCGGGGACGACGGGGACGCCCCCGAGGCGCTCGCCGAGGAGCGCGGCGATACGGCGGATCTCGGCGCCCGACAGGGGGTCGCGGGACCCGGCGGAGGCGAGCACGACCCCGGTGCCCCGGGAGGTCCCGTCCTCGGGGCCCCAGCCGGCCTGCGCGAGCCGGTCGGCGAGGGCCTCGACGAGGAGCGGGTGCGCGCCGAGCGGTTCGGCGACCCGGGCCCGGAGGGCGGGCACGGCGGCGACGGCGGCGGGCAGGTCGTGGGTGACGTGGTACCCGGGGGCGAAGAGCAGGGGTACGAGCACGGCGTCCCGGTTCTCGGCGGCGAGCTCGGCGAGGGTGGCGTCGAGGAGCGGGGCGTTCAGCTCGATGTGCGCGAGCCGCGCGTCGAGTCCGGGCCGCAGCTCGCGGACCCGGTCGAGGAGACGGCTCAGGGTGGCGCGGGCGCGGGGGTCGCGGCTGCCGTGCCCGACGGCGACGAGGGTGGGGGCGGGGACGGGGGGCGGTGCGACGAGGGTGGTGACGTTCATGGGCGGGCGGGCCTCCTCGTCGTGCTTCCGTGGCCGACGGCCGTACGGATGCACGTGGCCGAGCTGGGTCCCGAGCTGCTCGGTGATCCTGCCGAGCAGCTCGGCTGCGCTGTCGAACGTGCTGTCCGGGTCCGTCATGGACCGATCCTGCCGGGGGCGCGTTGCCTGGCCGTTTCGGGCGGGTGACGGGTCTTTGCCGTGACCTCACAGCACCGGGGCCCGCCCCGCCGGGACGGCCGCCCCGCCCCCGTTGCGGGCACGCACTCCGCTGGACGTTGCCCACCCTCGTTGGGGGCAATCGTCCGCCAGGGGCGATGGGGGTCCCCCCTGCTCGAGCGAAGCCGGGAGCTTGGGGGAGGGTGGGCACGACGGACGGCGCCCCTGCCGGGCCCAGGCTTTCGCGCCCGAACCCGCACCCGGTGGGCGCCGCACAGTTCGTGCAGCCCGCACCCCGGGTGCACCGCCGCTGGTGGTGAGGGTTCAGGCGCAAGGGGCGGAGGTGCCCGCCGAGGGCGCCGTCCCGTGTGCCCACCCGTCCCGCCCCAGCGGGACGATTGCCCACACGGGGGGGGTGGCTGGCCCAGGCGGGTGGGCGCCCGGCCCAGCGGGGCGAATGCCCACACCGGGGGGCTGGCCCAGGCAGGTGGGTGCCCGTACGGCGGGCGGCGGGTGCGGGGCGGTCGCCCGCACGTGGGTGGGTCAGGTGCTCAGCCAGACTCGCAGGGGGGCGAGTTCCTCGAAGCCGGCGGCGAGGGCCGGGGGCAGGCCGCCGCCGGACTCGTAGCCGACGACCGGGCGGTCCTCGGGGGCGGCGGCGAGGGCGCCCGCCCAGGTGTAGGACGGGTCGGTGTCCCCCGTGGCGAAGAGGTTGGAGAGGCCGGTGACACGGGCGCTCGCGGTGAGGACCGCGCCGCCGAGGATCCGGCCGTCGTCGGCGTACCCGGCGACGATCGTCGTCGCCGGGTCGGCGAGGAGCCCGGGGCGGAACAGCGCCGCGTCGTCGGCGTCGTCGCCGCTCCAGGCGAGGGCCCAGGCGGCGAGTTCCTCCGGGGTGCGGACGGGGCGCCAGCCGGGCGCGGCCGGGGGGCGCTGAAGTCCCGCCGCCCGGTGGATCCAGCGGGCCTCGAAGAGGAGGCGGAAGCCCTCGGCGGCCAGGTCGAGGCGGGCGAAGCTGTCCTTCACCGAGGCGCCGGGGGTGGTGCGGTCGATGCCGGCGAGGACGTCCTTCGCGTCCGCGTCCTCCGTGAGGGTCACCGCGTCCGGGTAGTAGAGCGGGGTCCGGTCGGCACTGGTCCAGGCGCGGGGGGCGAAGGTGCCGGTGAGTCCGTGGACGGCGCACATGGCCTGGCACCACTCGGCGTTGTTGCGGACCGCGTCCCCGAGGACGGCATCGATGATCATGCGCGGATCGTACGGGGCCCCGCACCTTCCCCTCCCCCCTTTTTTCATTCCGAATCACGGAATATCTTTTCCACTATGAGAATGTCCCCGCCCGCGCTCCCCCGGCGCGCCGCCGCCGAGTTCATCGGCACCGCCGCCCTCGTCGCCGTCGTCGTCGGCTCCGGCATCCGCGCCGACACCCTCAGCCAGGACATCGGCGTCCGGCTGATCGCCAACGCCGCCGCCTCCGCCCTCGGCCTCGGGCTGCTCATCGCCCTCATCGGGCCGCTCTCCGGGGCCCACTTCAACCCCGTCGTGACCCTGTCGGAGTGGTGGTCCCGGCGCCCCGCGCGCTGGGGGTCCCCCCGGACGGAGTCCGGGGGAGGGCGCGAGGCGCTCGCCTACATCGGCGCCCAGCTCGCCGGGGCCGTCGCGGGAGCCCTGCTCGCCGAGGCGATGTTCGGGCGGGCGCCCGGCGCCTGGGCCACCGAGGCGCGTTCGGCGCCGCACCTGCTGCTCGGCGAGGCCGTCGCCACCGCCGGGCTCGTCCTCGTCGTGCAGGGGCTGCGCCACATCGGCAGGCCCGGACTCGCCCCCGTCGCGGTCGCCGGGTACATCGGCGCGGCGATCTGGTTCACCTCCTCCGGTTCCTTCGCCAACCCGGCCGCCACCGTCGGCCGCGCGTTCTCCGACTCCTTCACCGGGATCGCCCCCGCCTCGGTGCCCGCCTTCGCCGCCGCCCAGCTGCTCGGCATGCTGCTCGGGATGGTCCTCGCCGGTGTGTTGTACGGAACAGACCGGGGCGCCGGCGAACCGAATCCCGCCGCCGCGCGTCGGACGGAGTGACAGCACGACGACGGGGTGACGGGGTGACAGACCGACACCCGCCCACGCTCCCCGGAGGTTCCCGCATGCCGGCACGGCTCACCCGGTTCGTCCCCCGCACCACCCGGGCCCGCCGCCGTACCGTCCAGGCCGTGGTGGCGGGCGCCGTCCTCGCCCTGCTCCCGTCCACCTGGATGCACACCGCCGCCGCCGGGAAGGTCCGTACCACCGCCGACGTGCCCGCCCGGGACGTCGGCGTCGTCTTCGGCGCCGGGCTGTGGAACGGGCGCCCCACCCCGTACCTCGCGCACCGGCTCGACACCGCCGCCGAGCTGTACCGGACGGGCAAGGTCCGGGTCCTCCTCGTCACCGGTGACAACAGCAGGACCGCGTACGACGAACCCAGCGCCATGCGCGCGTACCTGACCGCGCGCGGGGTGCCGGACGGCCGGATCGTCAGCGACTACGCGGGCTTCGACACCTGGGACTCCTGCGTCCGGGCCCGCAAGGTCTTCGGGGTCGACCGGGCCGTGCTCGTCACCCAGGACTTCCACATCAAGAGGGCCGTCGCCCTGTGCGGGCGGGCGGGCGTCGACGCGTACGGCGTCGGGGTCCCCGAACCCCACGACCGCACCTGGTACTACGGCACCACCCGGGAGCTGTTCGCGGCGGGCAAGGCCGCCCTCGACGCCGGCCTGCGGCCCGACCCGCGGTTCCTCGGGCCGGAGGAGGAGGGCGTCACCGAGGCGCTGGCCTCACCCCGGGACCGCGGGTGACCGACGCCGCCCGGCCTCACCTCCCGGCCGGCCGTGAGCTGAGCGGAGAGCACCGCGCCCGTAATACGCGGCGCCGCCCCGCGTAACACGTCTGACGCACGCTGGCCTCATGTCCGAGGTCACCGCCGTACCCACCCACTGCCCCTACTGCGCCCTGCAGTGCGGCATGTCGCTCCGCCCCACCGGCGTCCCGGAGCTGCCCGCCGAGGTGGTCGACCGGACCGACTTCCCCGTCAACAGGGGCGCCCTGTGCGGCAAGGGCCGCACCGCCCCCTCCGTACTCTCCTCCCGGGTCAGGCTCACCGAGCCCCTGGTCCGATGCCCTGACACGGGGGCCCTGACGCCCGCGACCTGGGAGGAGGCACTCGCCGCCGTCGCCGAGGGGCTGAGCCGGACCCGCGCCGACCACGGCCCGGACGCCGTGGGGGTCTTCGGCGGCGGCGGCCTCACCAACGAGAAGGCGTACACGCTCGGGAAGTTCGCCCGGCTGGTCCTCGGCACCTCGCAGATCGACTACAACGGGCGCTTCTGCATGTCCTCGGCCGCCGCCGCGCACGGCAGGGCCTTCGGCCTCGACCGGGGACTCCCCTTCCCCCTGGAGGACATCCCGCGGACCGGCTGCGTGATCCTCGTCGGCTCCAACCTCGCCGAGACCATGCCGCCCGCCCTCCGCTACCTCACCGAGCTGAAGGAGAACGGCGGCAAGCTGATCGTCATCGACCCGCGCCGCACCCGCACCGCCGAACAGGCCGATCTGCACCTCGCGCCGCGCCCCGGCACCGACCTCGCGCTCGCCCTCGGCATGCTGCACCTCGTCGTCGCCGAGGGCCGGGTGGACGAGGAGTTCGTCGCCGAGCGCACCTCCGGCTGGGAGGCCGCGCGCGCCGGGGCCATGTCCCACTGGCCCGAGCAGGTCGAGCGGATCACCGGCGTGCCCGTGCCGCGGCTCCGGGAGGCCGTCGCGCTGTTCTCCGACGCGCCCACCGGCATGGTGCTCACCGCGCGCGGCCCCGAGCAGCAGTCCAAGGGGACGGACACCGTCGGCGCCTGGATCAACCTGTGCCTCGCCACCGGAAAGGCGGGGCGGCCGCTCAGCGGCTACGGCTGCCTCACCGGCCAGGGCAACGGCCAGGGCGGCCGCGAGCACGGCCAGAAGGCCGACCAGCTGCCCGGCTACCGCAAGCTCGACGACCCGGCCGCACGCGCGCACGTGGCCGGGGTGTGGGGAGTGCCGCCCGAGTCGCTGCCGGGCCCCGGGCGGAGCGCGTACGAGCTCCTCGACGCGCTCGGCGGCGACGTGAAGTCCCTGCTCCTCATGGGCTCCAACCCGGTGGTCTCCGCGCCGCGCGCCGCGCACGTCGAGGAGCGGCTGCGGTCGCTCGACTTCCTCGCCGTCGCCGACGTCGTCCTCTCCGAGACCGCCGCGCTCGCCGACGTCGTGCTGCCCGTCACCCAGTGGGCGGAGGAGACCGGCACCATGACCAACCTGGAGGGCCGGGTGCTGCTCCGCCGCCGCGCCCTCACCCCGCCCGCCGGGGTGCGCAGCGACCTGGAGGTGCTGCACGCGCTCGCCGGGCTCCTCGGCTGGGAGAAGGGCTTCTCCGCCGACCCGGAGGAGGTCTTCGAGGAGCTGCGCCGCGCCTCGGCGGGCGGGCCCGCCGACTACGCGGGCATCAGCTACCGGCGGATCGAGGAGGAGCAGGGCGTGTTCTGGCCCTGCCCCACGCCCGAACACGAGGGAACGCCCCGGCTGTTCCTCGACCGGTTCGCGACCCCCGACGGGCGGGCCAGGTTCGTGCCGGTGGTGCACCGGGCGGCGGCCGAGGAAACGGACGCCGAGTACCCGGTCGTCCTCACCACCGGCCGGGTCGTCTCCCAGTACCAGTCGGGGGCGCAGACCCGGCGGGTCGCCGAGCTGAACGCGGCGGCGCCCGGTCCCTTCGTGGAGCTCCATCCCCGGGTCGCCGAGCGGCTCGGGGTGGCCGAGGGCGAGCGGGTCGCGGTGGTCTCGCGGCGCGGCCGGGCCGTGGCCCCGGCCCGGATCACGACGGCCATCCGGCCGGACACGGTCTTCATGCCGTTCCACTGGTACGGGGAGGGGCGGGCGAACACGCTCGTGAACCCGGCGCTCGACCCTATCTCCCGGATGCCCGAGTTCAAGGTGTGCGCGGTCCGCCTGGAGCCGGCCGCTCCCGAGGACACCGCGGGCCCGGCCTGACCGGTGGACCCGGCCTGACCGACGGATCCGACCTGACCGACGGGCCCGGCCCGACCGACGGGCCCGGCCCGACCGACGGGCCCGGCCCGACCGACGGGCCCGGCCCGACCTGCGGGTTCCCTACGCCCGGTTGAACCAGTCGCCGCTCTCGATGACCGGGCCGAGGGGCGCGTCCGCCGCCGCCGCGAACACCCAGGCGGAGACCCGCGCCCCGTCCCGTACCCGTACGACGTCCATCGCCACCCGCTCGTACCCGACGGGCAGCTCGAGGCGGTCGAGCAGGCCGAACAGCTCGCCGTAGTCGCCGGACGCGGGCGTGAGCAGGGTGCCGACCACCCGGCCCCCCTTCGCCGGGACGACGTACGGATGGCCGGGCCCGTCGTGCAGGACCGCCCCGTGCAGCACGGCGTCCGTCTCGGTCCCGATCCGGCCGGCGAGGAACCGGTCGTGGTTGTACGCGCCGGGGCGCAGCGTCCCGTACACGAAGAACGGCCGCTCGGCGGCCGCCGGGCTCTCGATCATCGGGGCCGCCGCCGAGGTCTCCCGCTCGACCCAGCGGGCGTAGTCCTCGGAGACCCGGGTCACCCGGACGGCGAGGATCTCGGGCGTCTCGTAGTCGTGGGCGGCGAGCAGGTGCGCCTCGAGGGCCGGGTGGCGGGCCTCGGTGGTCTTGAAGACCACCTGCCACTCCTCGGCGGTCTCGATCGCGCCCCGCCAGTGGTAGACGGAGGTGACGGGCCCGACGACCTGCGCGCAGGCGGCGAGCCGGGCCTCGACGGCGCCGCGCGCCAGGGCGTCGGCCTTGGCGCGCGCGTCGGTGGTGGTGGTGACGGTGACGATCACGTCTCCACCGTACGGGCGAACTGGGCGGCGTGCAGCCGGGCGTACGCCCCTCCGGCGGCGAGCAGTTCCTCGTGGGTTCCCTGCTCGGCGATCGAGCCGCGCTCCATCACCAGGATCGTGTCGGCGTCCCGGATCGTGGAGAGCCGGTGGGCGACGACGAAGCTGGTCCGCCCGGCGCGCAGCGAGGACATGGCCTGCTGCACGAGGAGTTCGGTGCGGGTGTCGACGGAGCTGGTGGCCTCGTCGAGGACGAGGATCACCGGGTCGGCGAGGAAGGCGCGGGCCAGGGTGATCAGCTGCTTCTCACCCGCGCTGAGGCCTCCGCCGTCCTCGTCGAGGACGGTGTCGTACCCCTCGGGCAGGGTGCGGACGAACCGGTCGGCGTGCGCGGCCCGCGCGGCCTCGACGATCCGCTCCCTGGAGACCTCGCCGGGCACCCCGTACGCGATGTTGTCGGCGATGGTGCCGCCGAACAGCCAGGTGTCCTGGAGGACCATGCCGGTGCCGGAGCGCAGTTCCTCCCGGGTCATCGCGGCCGTGTCGACGCCGTCGAGGGTGATCCGGCCGCCGGTGACCTCGTGGAAGCGCAGGAGCAGGTTGACCAGGGTGGTCTTGCCCGCGCCCGTGGGGCCGACGATGGCGACGGTGCTGCCGGGTTCGACGGTGAGCGACAGGTCCTCGATGAGCGGCTTGCCGTCCTCGTAGTGGAAGGCGACCTTCTCGAAGGAGACCCGGCCGCGGAGCTCGGCGGGCCGCCGCGGTTCCTTCGGGTCCGGGGACTCCTCCTCGGCGTCGAGGAGGTCGAAGACCCGTTCCGCGGAGGCCACTCCGGACTGGAGGAGGTTGGCCATGGCGGCGACCTGGGTGATGGGGCCGTTGAAGTCGTACGAGTACTGGACGAAGGCCTGCACGTCGCCGACGGAGAGGGTGCCGCTCGCCACCCGCAGGCCGCCGACCACGGCGATGACGACGTAGTTCAGGTTGCCGACGAAGGTCAGGGCCGGCTGGATGAACCCGGACACGAACTGGGCGCGGAAGCTCGCCCGGTACAGCTCCTCGCCGAGCTCGTCGAAGCGGCGAACGGCCTCGGCCCGCCGCCCGAAGGCGACGACCTCGGTGTGGCCGGTGATCATCTCCTCGACGTGGCTGCCGAGCCGGCCGGTGACCGCCCACTGCTTCACGAACTGCGGCTGGGCGCGGCGCCCGACGAAGGCGGCGACGGCGACCGAGACGGGGACGGTGGCGAGGGCGACGAGGGCGAGCAGCGGGGAGATCCAGAACATCATCGCGAGGACGCCGACCAGGGTGAGGAGGGCGCGGACCATCTGGCTGAAGGCCTGCTGGAGGGTCTGGACGATGTTGTCGATGTCGTTGGTGGTGCGGGAGAGGACCTCGCCGCGCGACTGCCGGTCGAGATACGTCAGGGGCAGTTTCGCCAGCTTGTGCTGGGCCCGCTTCCTGAGCCGGTGCCCGGCCCGCTGGACGACGGTGGTGGCGATCCGCAGCTGGACCCAGGTGAGCAGGGAGGAGCCGGCGACGACGAGGACGGAGAGGGCGAGGACCCGGCCGACGGCCGCGAAGTCGACCCCGGCCGGGCCGGTGGCGCCGGTGACGACGAGGTCGGTGGCGCGGCCGAGGAGGAGCGGGCCGAGGACGGAGAGGGAGACGCCCGTGGCGCCGGCGGCGAGGACGGCGAGGAGCCGGGCCTTGTCGGGGGCGAGGGTGCGCAGGAGCCGGAGCCCCGAGGAGCGGAAGGAGAGGGAGCGTTCGAGGGAGGGGGCGGCGGGGAGGCCGGGGCCGCGCTGGGGGGTGGGGCCGGTGCGGGCGGGGGCGGGGGAGGCGGTGGACGGCTTCTCCGTCGTGCGCGTGCTTCCGGTGCCCTCCGCGCGGCTCTCCGTGGCCGTACTCATGCGGCTTCCTCCTCGGTGAGCTGGGAGAGGACGATCTCCCGGTAGGTGGCGTTGTCCGCCATCAGGGACGGGTGGGTGCCGTCGCCGACGTTCCGGCCCCGGTCGAGGACGACGATCCGGTCGGCGTCCCGGATGGTGGAGACCCGCTGGGCGACGATCACGACGGTCGCGTCGGCGGTCTCCTCCCGCAGGGCGGCGCGGAGCCGGGCGTCGGTCCGGGGGTCGAGGGCGGAGAAGGAGTCGTCGAAGAGGTAGAGGCGGGGGCGGGCGACGAGGACCCGGGCGATGGCGAGCCGCTGCCGCTGGCCGCCGGAGAAGTTGGTGCCTCCCTGGGAGACGGGCGCGTCGAGGCCGTCGTCGAGTTCGCGTACGAAGTCGGCGGCCTGGGCGACCTCGAGGGCGTGCCAGAGTTCCTCGTCGGTGGCGTCGGGCCTGCCGTACCGGAGGTTGGTGGCGACGGTCCCGGAGAAGAGGTACGGCTTCTGCGGGACGAGTCCCACGGTCTTCGCCATCAGTTCGGGGTCGAGCCTCCTGACGTCGACGCCGTCGACGAGGACCTCGCCGCCGGTGGCGTCGAAGAGCCGGGGCACGAGCCCGAGCAGCGTCGACTTGCCACTGCCGGTCGAGCCGATGATCGCGGTGGTCTCACCGGGCCGGGCGACGAGCCCGACGTCCTTGAGCACCGACTCCTCCGCACCCGGGTAGCGGAAGACCGCGCCCTTGACCTCCAGATGCCCCCGCCGGTCCAGCGTCCGCACCGGCTCCGACGGCGGCACCACGCTCGACTCGGTCGCCAGGACCTCGCCGACGCGCTCCGCGCCCGCCTCGGCCCTGGGCATGTGCATGAGCAGGAAGAGGACCATCATCACGGACATGGAGATCTGGAGCTGGTAGCCGAGGAAGGCGAAGAGCTCGCCCGGCCGGAGGGCGCCCGTGTCGATGCGGTGGGCACCGGCGTACACGAGGGCGACCGTCGTCAGCTGCCAGACGATGAGCACCGTCGGGAACATGAGGGCCTGGAGCCGGCCGGCCCGGAGGCCGACGGAGAGCAGTTCGTCGTTGGCGGCGGCGAACCGCTCCCGCTCGTGCCGGTCCCGGACGAAGGCGCGGACCACCCGGACGCCGGTGATCTGCTCGCGCAGCACCCGGTTGGCGCGGTCGACACGCTCCTGCATGCCGCGGAAGAGGGGCCGCAACCGCAGGACGACGGTGCCGACGGCCCCGGCCATCACGGGCACGAAGAGGAACAGGACCAGGGCGAGCGGCACGTCCTGGCGCAGGGCCATGGCGATGCCGCCGATGCAGAGGAGCGGCGCGGCGACCAGCATGGTCAGGACGAGGACGGTGAACGTCTGGATCTGCTGGACGTCGTTGGTGGTACGGGTGATGAGGGAGGCGGCGCCGAAGCGGCCCCGCTCCCGCGCGGAGAAGTCCTGCACCCGGCGGAAGACCTCGGAGCGCAGGTCACGGGCGACGCCCATGGCGATCCTGGCGCCGGTGTAGGTGGCGGCGGCCGCGGCCGCCGCCTGGAGGAGGGTGACGGCGATCATCGCGGCGCCGCCGGTGAGGACACGGTCGGTGTCCCCGCGCAGGACGCCCTGGTCGATGACGTCGGCGTTGAGGGTGGGCAGGGTGAGGGAGGCCAGGGTCTGGACGAGCTGGAGGGCGACGAGGAGGGCGAGGAGGGCCCGGTAGGGCCTGAGGCGGGGGGCGAGCAGACGCAGCAACATGGTGACGGTTCCTCACGCGCCGTACGGGCGGATCGCCTTGGCGTCCTTCAGGGCCCTGGCCCACCAGCCGAGCTGGTCGAGGAGCACCTTGGCCGCGCCCTCGACGGGGGCGGGGTCCTTGTGCCGGCCCTCGCCGTCGAACTGCCCGTGGGCGTGGTGGAAGGAGACGGTCTCGCGGACGGTGACGGCGTGCAGCTCGGCGTAGACCTGGCGGAGCTGTTCGACGGCCCGCAGGCCGCCGGAGATGCCGCCGTAGGAGACGAAGCCGACGGGCTTGGCGTGCCATTCGGCGTAGTGCCGGTCGATCAGGTTCTTGAGGGAGGCGGGGAAGGAGTGGTTGTACTCGGGGGTGATGACGACGAAGGCGTCGGCGGCCTCCAACACCGGGGTGACCTTGGCGAGTTCGGCGCGGACGGCCGGGGAGGGGGTGGGGGAGAGGGAGGTGGGGAGGTCGATCTCGGCGAGGTCGACGACGGTGACGGTGAAGTCGTCGCGCTCGGCGAGGCGGGAGCGGAACCAGTCGGTGATGACGGGTGCGAAGCGGCCTTCGCGGTCGCTCGCGACGACGAGGGCGAGGTGGAGGGGCAGGGTCCGCGTGGAGTTCGTGGTGTCCATGTCGATGATCGTGGTACCTCAAGTTTGGTTGAGGTCAAGCGGTGATCCGAGGCCGCCCTCAAAGCCCTTCCCCCGGACGTACGGTGAGGGCATGACGACTCCGCCCGAGCACATCGAGATCGACGGCGTCCCCGCCGCCGACCCGGCGCTGCTCGCCACCCTCATGAGCGGCTTCGGCCACTTCACGGCGATGCAGGTACGGGACGGCCGGGTGAAGGGCCTCGACCGGCACCTCGCCCGCCTCGACCGCTCCACCCGCGAGCTCTTCGGCCGGGAACTGGACGGGAAGCGGGTCCGCGGCCTCGTCGCCGGAGCCCTGGAGACGGCCGGGCGCCGGGACGCCTCGGTACGGGTGTACGTGTACGAGGGCGCCCGCCTCGCGGTGACCGTCGCCCCGCCGGCCCCCGACGGCCCCGGCGCCCCGCAGCGCCTGACGACCGTCGACTACTGGCGCCCCGCGCCCCACATCAAGCACCTGGGCGGCTTCGGCCAGAGCTACCACCGCGAGGCGGCGCGGCGGGCCGGCTACGACGAGGCCCTGCTGACCTCCCCGTACGGCGAGATCGCCGAGGGCGCGATCACCAACATCGCCTTCTGGGACGGCACTTCCCTGGTCTGGCCGTCCGCGCCCTGCCTGGAGGGGATCACCATGACCCTCCTGGAGACCCGGCTGCCGTCGGTCCGGCGCCCGGTCACCCTGGCCGACCTGCCCGGTTACCGGACCGCCCTGGTGACCAACTCCCGGAGCATCGCGCCCGTGACGTCGATCGACGAGGTCACGTTCGCGGTGGACGAGGAGCTGATGGGGCGGGTGTACTCGGCGTACGACGCGGTGGAGCGGGACGCGCTGTAGAACGGCACGGTCGGTAGAGCAGAGCGCGCCGCGGAACGGCACGGGCCGCACGACGGCGCCGGCCGGACGGAGCCACGGACTTCACGACCTCACACCTCACGCCTCACACCTCACGGGGGAGTCATCGGACATGGTCGCGAGATACGTCGTCTCGCCGCGCGGCGGTCGTCGCACCCACCCCGACATCGCGTCGGCGCTCCGCGCGGCCGCCGCGCGGGGCCGGGCGGCGCTGATCGAGATCGCACCCGGCCGTTACGAGGAGTTCCTCGACATCAGGGGTGAGGTGCGGCTGGTCGCGGCCGAGGGCCCCGGCTCCGTCGTGGTCGGCCTGCCCCGCGGCCCCGTCCTGCTCTCGGCCGGATCGGTCGGCGTCCACGGACTCACCCTGGTCGGACGGGAGTCCGTCGTCGCCGGCTGCCACGCGGGAACGCTCACGCTCGAACACACGGAGGTCTGGGCGCACGGCGGCGTCGGAGTGCACGCCCCGCCGGGCACCTCCGTCACCCTGCGGGACAGCGTCGTCGCCCACGGCCGGACGCTCTTCACCGGGAGTGTCGGACTCGTCGAACGGTGCCGGTTCACCGACGCCGCGGACAACGCGATCGCCGTGATCGAAGGCGCCCGGGTCGTGGTCCGGGGCAGCAGGATCGAGGGCAGCCGGATCCACGGGCTGCGGGTCAGCGACGCACAGGCGGAGGTCGTCGGCTGCGAGCTGACCGACACCGGGCAGGCGGCCCTCATGGCGGACGCCCGGGCACGGCTCACCGTGGCGGACTGCGCGATCACCTCCGTCCACGGGGAGGGAGTCACGTTCATCGAGCAGTCCCGGGGCTCCGTCGACACCACGAGGGTCACCGGAGCACGGCACGGGATCGCCGCGGCGAGCGGCGCCGACCCGGTGGTGCGCGGCTGCGTCCTCACCGACTGCCGTGACACCGGCATCTACGTCCGCACCGCCGCCAGGGGCCGGTTCGAGGACTGCCAGGTCCTCGGCGCGGGCAACGTCGCGGTGTTCGCGTCCGAGGGCGGGACGCCGGAGGTCCACGACTGCCGCGTCTCGGGAGGCAATGTCGGCATCGCCGTCACCGAGGGGGGCCGGGGCCGGTTCACCGGGATCGCGGTGGAGGATCTGACGAACTCGGCGCTGCGGGTCTGGAACGGCTCGGAAGGCCTGTTCGAGCACGTCCGGGTGGACCGCTGCACGCTGGGCCTGGACACCAAGGGGGACGGCGGGACCACGGCCGGCCTCACCGATGTGGTGTTCCGCGACTTCGAGACCGCCGTGACCGCGCTCGGCCAGTCCAGGGTCACGCTCAAGAGGGTGACGGCCGAGCGGGGCGTGGTGGGGTTCGGCGTCGGTGAGGAGGCACAGCTGTTCGTCCACGACAGCACGGTCACGGCGGTGAGCGTCGGCGGCGCCGTCGCCTTCGGCAGAGGGAAGCTCCGGGCGAGGCACCTGACGGTGAACGGGTCGGAGGGAACCGGTCTCACCGCGAGCGAGTCCGGCTACATGGACGTCGGGAACAGCGAGTTCACCGACTGCGCGAGCGCGGGCGCCGCCTTCACCGACGAGAGCGGAGGCCGCCTGGTGGACTGCTCGGTGAACGGGACACGGGGACGCGCCGTCCTGCACAACGGCCGCGTCGAGCTCGTCTCGTTGCGCACGTCGCTCCCGGTCGTACGGAAGACCGTCCGCACGGTCGAGCAGGCACCGACGATCATCAACAACTACGCGGGACCCGTGATCAACGGCCCGGTCGACAACAGCCAGTTCTCGTGGAACAACGACACCGCCACCCAGAACCAGACGACAGAGGACGGTCCGACCCATGAGTGATCCGCAGGAAGCGCAGCACCCGAACGACGGCCCGGTCTTCCACGGCTCCGTCTCGCACTCCCAGTTCGCCTGGAACAACGAGACGGTCACCCAGAACCAGCGGAGCGACACCACGGTCGCACCGGGGTACGAGGCGCTCGCCGAGCTGGTGCGCGAACTCCTCCGGCAGCTGCCCCAGGCGGGCCTCCCCGATCAGGACCGCGAGGACGCGGCAGCCGCCGCCGAGGAGGTCCTCGCGGAGATCACCGGGCCGGAGGCCGTCGAGGAGAGCAGGGTGCGCCGGGCGCTCACCACCTTGCGGGGCGCCCTCGCCCCGGTGGCGACGGGCGTCGCGGCCGGCACGACGATGGGCGCACAGGAATGGGCCCTGGCGGCGATCGGCGGCCTGACCGGGATCGGGTAGGCGCCGGTTCACGAGCGGGGCCCGAGCAGGGCGGGAACCGAGCCGAGCAGGGCCAGGTCAGGTCCGCTCGGTCAGGTCCCGCTCGGCCCGGTCCCCCGGACAGGTCGGGAACCCTGGTCACCCGTTCGGCACGGGCTACCGACCGACGCGTCGAAACCCGCGCTGACCTGCGTAAACACCCGGAATCCAGGCGACACACCGTATCGGACGGCCCAATCCTGATGCCTCATCAGCAGGCGGCGGGCGCGTGACGGCTCTTATCTCGGTCACAGAAGGCCGTTCCGGGAAGTCCCTCCCGGGAGGCCGATCCGCTCGACCGCTCGCGCGCCCCGGAGGCCCCCATGCGCACCACTGTCCGTCTGTTCACCGGTACCGCGCTGACGGTCGCCGCGATCGGAGCCTTCGCCGTCCCCTCGGCGTACGCCGGGAACTCCGAAGCGCTGGAGGTCTACCCCTCCGAGGCCACCCCCGGCACCACCGTCACCGTCAACACGCTCGCCTGCGGCAAGCACGGCCGCGGCGTCGGGGACGCGAACTCGCTGGGCGCGGGTGAGTTCCATCTGCACCCGAGCACGCACAAAGAGGTCGTGGTCGGACAGTTCACCGTGCCGGAGCACGCCAAGCCCGGCACCTACGGCATCAGCGTGGCCTGCGACAACGGCAAGACGGCCCGGGGTGACCTGACGGTCAAGCACCGGCGCCCCAGCGGCCACGTCCAGACCGGTGTCGGGGGCAGCGTCGGCCCTGACACCGCCCAGGTCACGGCGGGCGCGGCGGTGCTGGCCGCGGCTGCCGTGGGCGGGGTCCTGCTCCTGCGCCGCCGGGCGAGCGGCGCGCGGGGGCACTGAGACCACCCGCCTGTCCTGCCCCCGCCGCGCGCCCGTACACGGCCCGGCGGGGGCAGGGCCACACCCCCAGCAGCAGGGAAGCGAACCGACCGAGGGAACCCAGTGAGCAACAGGAGCAAGGGCTGGGGCATAGCCGTGGCCGCCTGCGTCGGGCTCTGGCTCGTCCAGGACGGATCGGAGCAGGTCACCCCGCCCGTACCGTCGGCCGCGCAGGCCTTCGCCGCCGGGCCGAGCGTGCACACCGACGCGGCCGCCGACCCGCTGCCGCCGTCGGCGCCGGTCCGGCTGCGCATCCCCGAGACCGACGTGGACACCCCGATGATGCGGCTCGGCCTGGCCGCGGACGGTTCGCTCGGCGTACCGCCGGCCGGGAACCGGAACATGGCCGGCTGGTACGAGGACGGCACCCCGCCCGGCGCCAAGGGCACGGCGATCGTCGCGGGCCACGTCGACAACGCCGAGGGACCCGCCGTCTTCTACACGCTCGGCGCGCTGAAGAAGGGCCACCGGATCGAGGTGGACCGGCAGGACGGCAGGACCGCCGTGTTCACGGTCGACGCGGTCGAGGTGTACGAGAACGAGGAGTTCCCGGACCGGAAGGTGTACGACGAGGCCGACCGGGCCGAGATCCGGGTGATCACCTGCGGCGGCGGCTTCTCGAAGAAGAACGGCTACCAGGGGAACGTGGTCGCCTTCGGCCACCTCATCGGAGTGCGCTGAGCCGTCACGCCCACTGGTCGAAGGCGAGCTTCGCGACCAGCGACAGGACCACGACGAGCAGCACCCCGCGCACGAACTCGGCGCCCTTGCTCAGGGCCATCCGCGCCCCGACGGTCCCGCCGACCAGGTTGAAGACCGCCATGACGGCGGCGAGCTGCCAGTACACGCTGCCCTGGTACGCGAACATGGCGAGCGCGCCCGCGTTGGTGCAGACGTTGACGATCTTGGCGGTGGCGGAGGCCGTCACCAGGTCGAGGTGGAGCACGGCGGTCAGGGCGAGGACCAGGAAGGTGCCGGTGCCCGGCCCGAACAGGCCGTCGTAGAAACCGATCCCGCCGCCGACCACGACGATCGCGGTCACGATCCGGGCCCGGGTCAGCGGCGCCCGCTCCTCCCCCGCCGGCTTCGCGCCGAACGAGGGCCGCAGCATCACGAAGGCCGCCACCGCGAGCAGCACCACCATGATGACCGGACGCAGGACGTCGCTGCTGATCCCGGCCGCGAAGAAGGCGCCGCCCATGGAGCCCGCGAGGGCCGCGAGACCGATGCGCACCGCCGTCCAGACCTGTACGGGCGCCTTGCGGACGTAGGTGACGGCGGCCCCGGTGGTGCCGACGATCGCGACGGCCTTGTTGGTGCCGAGGATGTGCGCGGCGGGGACGTTCGGCAGGCCGAGCAGCAGGGCGGGCAGCAGGAGCAGTCCGCCGCCGCCGACCACGGCGTCGATCCAGCCCGCCACGAGCGCGGCGAGGCAGAGCAGGACAAGGGTGGTCAGCGATGTCTCGGGCATGGCCGTGAGCCTAGGGAGGGGATCGTTGACCCGTCCATCAATCGTCTGATCGTTGAGCTAGCTCTGAGCTTGCGGCCCCGGGCGCCCGGTCGGGCGCGGGCGGGGCGGCCGGGGTGACGGCGGCCGTGAGGAGGGTCGCGGCGAGCGCGCCGGTGCCGAGGAGCGCGGCGGCGAGGCGCCGCCGGGCCTGCTGGACCGTGGGCACGCGCGGGGTGCCGTGTCTACCCATGGTCGAAGTCCTCACGGTGGATGCGGGAGGCCGGCACCCCGGCCCTGATCAGGTGGGCGGTGGCGGCCCTGGCCATCGCCGGCGGGCCGCACAGGTACACGTCGTGGGCGGCGAGGTCCGGCACGAGGTCGCGGAGCGCGCGGGGCGCGAGGGGGTCGAAGGAGCCGTCCGACGGGCCGAGGAGGTAGTGGAGTGCGGCCCGCCGTTCGCGGGCGATGCCCTCCAGCTCCTCGCGCAGTACGAGACCGCCCGCGTCGGACGCCCGGTAGAGGAGGGTCACGTCGCCCGGCCCGCCGGGCAGCGTCTCGAAGAGCGCGCGCAGCGGGGTGATGCCGACCCCTCCGGCGAGCAGCAGGACCTTGCGGCGGGTGCGCCGGTGCGCGGTGAGCGCGCCGAACGGGCCCGTCGCCAGGACCCGGGTGCCGGGGCGGAGCCGCCGGATGCGGCGCGTGTGGTCGCCGAGCGCCTTCACGGTGATCCGCAGGGTGTCGTCGCGGACCGGCGCCGACAGGGAGAAGGGCAGCGCGGTCGCCCACAGTCCGCGCCGCAGGAACCGCCAGCGGAAGAACTGGCCGGGTTCGGCGCACAGCCGGGCCACTCCCCTGCCGCGCACGAGGACCGACACGACCCCGGGGCCCTCGTCGCGGACCTCGACGACCCGCAGGTCGTGGCGGAGGGCGGCGCGGGCGGGGACGACGATCCGGTACCAGAGGAGGAGGACGGCGACGGTGCCGTGGGCCATCGACCAGAGCCAGCGGGTGAGGAGACCGCCGGCGAGGTCGGGGCCCGCGAACTGGTGGACGAAGCCGAGGGCGGCGGCGAGGAGCCCGCCGAGGTGGATCGCCCGCCAGGTCTCGTGCCGGACCCTGCGCCGCACGGCCCGGGCGGAGCTGACGCCGACGGCGACGAACAGGGCGGTGCCCGCGGTGGCGGCGGCGATCGCCCCGTACCCGAGGAGGTCCTCGGTGGCGGTGACGAGGTCGGTACGGGTGTGGACGGCGTGGCCCCAGAGGGCGAGGAGCGCGTGGGCGCCGATCAGGCCGAGGGCGTACCGGCCGCCGAGGGCGTGCCAGCGGGCGAGCCGGTCGGCGCCGACGCCGTGCTCGACGGCCGGAACGCGGGCCATGAGCAGCAGCAGGACGAGGACGCCGTATCCGGCGAGGAGGCCGGTGAGGTGGGCGCCGGACGCGAAGAGGGCGTCGAGCCGTGCGGAGGGCCGGGCCTGGAGCCCCCAGAGCAGGGCGACGGCCCCCGCGCCGGCGACGATCGCGGTCCGCAGCCGCTCGGGAGGAAGCCTCAGCGCGGGGGCGGGGGCAGGAGCGGCAGCCGCAGCCGTCGGAACAGGCGCGGGCGGCTGCCGGCCGGGGAGGGGTACGTAGAGAGGATGGCTGGCCTCGGTGGTCACATCCGGCACCCTAGGTCCGCCCGTATACGGGAATCCGCAGCTCAGCCCCCTCCCCCGGATCCTTAAGGCGGGCTTGAGCCGAGGCTGACCGCGGGTTAACCCTCCCGGGCCCTCACAGCGGGCGGGCCCGGGGGCGGAGATCAGCGTTCCGTACGGGAAACAGTCGGGATCCCGTCGGGAAACACCGGCCGCGCACGCTTCCCGGTATGAGTACACGGATCGTGGTGGTCGGGGGCGGGACGGCGGGCGCCCGGCTCGCCCAGCGCCTGCCCGTCACCCTCGTCGGCGAGGAGCCGCACGCCCCCTACAACAGGGTGCTGCTCGCCGACGTCCTCGCCGGGCGGTACGCCCCCGAGGTGATCGCCCTGCCCGAGACCCGGGAGCCGGTACGGCTCGGGGTGCGGGCCGTGCGGATCGACCGGGCGGCCCGGACGGTGGAGTGCGCGGACGGTTCGCTGGTCGGCTACGACCGGCTGGTCCTCGCCACGGGCTCCAACCCGGTGCTTCCGCCGCTGCGCGGACTGCGCGGGGCGGAACTCCCGGAGGGCGTCCACGCCTTCCGTACGCTCGACGACTGCCTGGCGCTGCGCGACCGGGTCCGGCCCGGGACGCGGGCGGTGGTCATCGGCGGCGGGCTCCTCGGGGTCTCGGCGACGCGGGCCCTCGCGGCCCTCGGCGCCGAGGTGGTCCTCACCCAGCAGGGCGAGCGCCTGATGGAGCGCCAGCTCGACGCGCACGCCTCGGCGTTGCTGCGCGAGCACGTCGAGGCCCTCGGGGTCGAGGTGCACACCGAGTGCCGGGTGAGCGGGCTCCGTCAGCGGGACGGGGCGGTGACGGCGGTCGAACTGGCCGACGGCTTCGTGCTCGACGCCCAGGTCGTGGTCCTGGCGTGCGGGGTGCGGCCGCGCGTCGCCCTCGCCAGGGAGGCGGGGCTCGACGTCGGCCGGGGCGTCCTCGTCGACGACGAGCTGCGGACGTCCGACCCGTACATCCACGCGGTCGGGGACTGCGCCGAGCACGACGGCCGGGTCTACGGCCTGGCCGGCCCGGCACTCGAACAGGCGGACGTCCTGGCGGACCTGCTCACCCGCGGCGCGCCCGCGGCGCGCTACTCCGGCACCCGTGCCCTCACCCGTCTCACGCTCGGCGGCTCGCAGCCGCTCGATCTCGCCGCCTTCGGCGACGCCACCCCCCGGCCGGGCGACGACGTCGTCCAGCTCACCGACGCCACGCGCAGCGCGTACCGCAAGGTCGTCGTCCGCGGGGACCGGCTCGTCGGGGGCGTCCTCCTCGGCGATCTGGCCGCGGTCGGCGCGCTCGCACGGGCCTGGGAGGGCGACGAAGCCCTCCCGGAGGCCCCCCTGCTCCACCTGCTCACCCACGACGGAGGCTCCTGACATGAGCGCTGACATGACCGCGCACACCCCGACGATCGTCCTGGTCGGCCACGGAATGGTCGGCCAGCGGTTCCTGGAGTCGCTCGCCGACCGTGGGGTCACCGAGCGGGCCAGGATCGTGGTGCTCTGCGAGGAGCCGCGCCCCGCGTACGACCGCGTGCAGCTGACCTCGTACTTCTCCGGCAAGACCCCGGACGACCTGTCGATGGTCGAGGCGGGCTTCATGGAGAAGCACGGCATCGAGCTGTACGTCGGCGATCCGGCGGAGTCGGTGGACCGGGAGGCCCGTACGGTCACCGCCCGTTCGGGGCGGGTCTTCGCGTACGACTCGCTCGTCCTGGCCACCGGCTCGTACCCGTTCGTGCCGCCGGTGCCCGGCAAGGACGCCCGCGGCTGTTTCGTCTACCGCACGATCGAGGACCTCCTGGCGATCGAGGAGTACGCGAAGACGGCGAGGACCGGCGCGGTCGTCGGCGGCGGTCTGCTCGGTCTGGAGGCGGCGGGCGCGCTGAAGGGCCTCGGGCTCGACACCCACGTGGTGGAGTTCGCGCCGCGGCTCATGCCGGTGCAGGTCGACGAGGGCGGCGGTGCCGCGCTGCTCCGCACGATCGAGCGGATGGGGCTGACCGTCCACACCGGGACGGGCACGCAGGAGGTCGTGACGACGGACGGCGCCGTGACGGGCATGAAGCTGTCGGACGGCTCCGAGGTCGCCACGGACATGGTGGTGTTCTCGGCCGGTGTACGGCCCCGGGACCAGCTGGCCCGCGACTGCGGTCTGACCGTCGGGGAGCGCGGCGGCATCGCGGTCGACGAGCTGTGCCGGACGTCCGACCCGGCGGTGTTCGCGATCGGCGAGTGCGCGCTCGCCTCCGACGGCCGGGTGTACGGCCTGGTGGCGCCGGGCTACGAGATGGCGCAGACGGCGGCGGCGACGATCGCCGAGGGCACGGACGGGACCGTCGACGGGTTCACCGGTGCCGACATGTCGACGAAGCTGAAGCTGCTCGGTGTGGACGTGGCCTCCTTCGGTGACGCGCACGGCACGGCCGAGGGCTGCCTCGACGTCGTGTACTCCGACTCCCGTTCGGGCGTCTACAAGAAGCTGGTGATCTCCGGCGAAGGGGTGCTGCTCGGCGGCGTCCTGGTCGGCGACGCCGAGCAGTACGGACTGCTCCGGCCGCTCACCGGTACGGTGCCGCCGGTCTCGCCCGAGCAGCTGGTGCTCCCGGCGGGCGCGGGCGCGCCGGTGGCGCTCGGTCCCTCGGCACTGCCGGACGACGCGGTGATCTGCTCCTGCCACAACGTCACCAAGCACGCGATCGGCCAGTGCGAGTCGCTCGCCGAGGTGAAGAAGTGCACCAAGGCCGGTACGGGCTGCGGCAGTTGCGTGAAGGTGATCGAGAAACTGCTGCCGGCGCCCAAGGACAAGGGCCTCTGCGGCTGCTTCTCGTACACCCGGAGCGAGCTGTACGAGATCGCCCGCACCCTGCGGATCACCTCGTTCGCCGCGCTGCTCGACTCGCACGGGCGGGACGCGGCGAAGGGCGGGGAGGGCTGCGAGGTCTGCAAGCCGACCGTCGGCTCGATCCTGGCCAGCCTGAACAATGGTTACATCCTGGACGGCGAGCAGGCCTCCCTCCAGGACACCAACGACCACTTCCTCGCCAACATGCAGCGCAACGGCTCCTACTCGGTCGTGCCGCGCATCCCCGGCGGCGAGATCACCCCGGACAAGCTGATCGTGATCGGCGAGGTGGCCCGCGACTTCGGCCTCTACACGAAGATCACGGGCGGCCAGCGGATCGACCTCTTCGGCGCCCGGGTGGACCAGCTCCCGGCGATCTGGACGCGGCTCGTGGACGCGGGCTTCGAGTCGGGGCACGCGTACGGCAAGTCGCTGCGCACGGTGAAGTCCTGCGTCGGGCAGACCTGGTGCCGGTACGGCGTCCAGGACTCGGTGAAGATGGCGATCCAGCTGGAGCTGCGCTACCGGGGCCTGCGCGCCCCGCACAAGCTCAAGTCGGCGGTCTCGGGCTGCGCCCGCGAGTGCGCGGAGGCGCAGTCGAAGGACTTCGGGATCATCGCGACGGCCAACGGCTGGAACCTGTACGTCGGCGGGAACGGCGGCGCGACCCCGCGCCACGCGGACCTGCTCGCGCAGGACCTGTCGGACGCCGAACTGGTCCGGCTGATCGACCGGTTCCTGATGTTCTACATCCGGACGGCGGACCGTCTTGAGCGGACGTCGACGTGGCTGGAGCGCCTGGAGGGCGGGCTCGACCACCTCAAGGAGGTGGTGGTGCGCGACTCGCTGGGCCTCTGCGACGAGCTGGAGGCGCTGATGGCGGCGCACGTCGACGACTACCAGGACGAGTGGGCGCAGACCCTGGACGACCCGGAGCGGCTGCGGCGCTTCGTGTCCTTCGTGAACGCGCCGGACGCGCCGGACCCGTCGGTCCGGTTCGTGCCGGAGCGCGACCAGATCAAGCCGGACCTCACGATCCTGACGCTCGGCAGGACGAACAGCACGCTGGAAGGGGCTTCCTCCCGATGACGACGACTCTCACCTCCCTCACCACCACGACGCTCGAAGTCTCCCCCTCCCCCGACGCGTGGGTGCCGGTCTGCGAGGAGTCCCGGCTGACCCCGGGCCGGGGCGTGGCGGCGCTGCTGCCGGACGGCCGGCAGGTGGCGGTCTTCCGGGACCGCACGGGACGCCTTTACGCGATCGACAACCGCGACCCGTTCACGGGGGCCCAGGTGCTGTCCCGGGGGCTCGTCGGCTCGGCGGACGGCCGGCCGTTCGTGGCCTCGCCGCTCCTGAAGCAGCGTTTCGACCTGGAGACGGGGCGGTGCCTGGACGACGACGAGGTCGCGGTGGCGGTATATCCCGTACGCGGCAAGTGACTTGACCGACCGTTCCAGATAGCCGTACGGTCTCCCCGTGGCCAGGACCAAGGAATTCGATCCGGACGCCGCGCTCCAGGCCGCTCTCGAGCTGTTCTGGGCGCGCGGCTACGAGGCGACGACGATGTCGGACCTCGTGGAGCGCCTCGGCATCGGCCGGGCCAGCCTCTACGCGACCTTCGGGAACAAGCACGAGCTGTACCTGAAGGCGATGGACCGCTACCTGGAGACGCGCGACCCGCGGATGGTCGAGGAACTGTCCGCACCGGGCCCGGCCCTGCCGGCCGTCCGGGCGCTCGTCCGCCGCTTCGCCGCCCAGGCGTCGACGGACGAGGAACGCCTGAACGGCTGCTTCGTCACCAACTCGGCGGCGGAACTGGGGCCGCACGACACCACCGTCGCGCGCCGGGTCGAGATGAGCTGGGAGCTGATCGAGACGCTCCTGTACGCGGCGCTCACCCGGGCCCGCGCCGGGGGCGAACTCCCGGCCGACCGGGACCCACGGGCCCTGGCCCGGATGCTGCTCGTCCTGATGCAGGGGATCAGGGTGGTCGGCAAGGCCTCGACGGAGCCGGGCAGGGTCCTGGACGCGGCGGAGCAGGCACTGACACTGCTCGACTGAAGAACGAACTGAAGAACGGGCGCCGCAGAGGCGCCCTTTCTTCGGCGCTCATATTGGAACGAACGGTCAAGTAAAGCACTGCTCGGGGGGATGGATCATGCAAGCGGCGCAGGCGCGTGGGCACGACGGAACGACCGCCGACGACCGGCCCGGCACGTCCGGCACTCCCGACCGGAGGGCCCGCACCCGTGGCGGATTCGTCCTCCTCGGCGGCATGCAGATGACGCTCATCTTCACGCTCGCCGCCCTCGCCGTCCCCCTCCCCCGCATCGGCGCCGAGTTCCGGCTCGACCGCGCCGACCTGATCCTGCTGAGCGCCGCCTACGGGCTGACCTTCGCCGGACTGCTCCTGCTCGGCGGCCGGCTCGCCGACCGGTTCGGCGGACGCCGGACCCTCACCGCCGGGCTCCTGCTCTTCGGCGCCGCCTCCGCCCTCGCACCGCTCGCTCCCGGATACGAGGCGCTGCTCGCCGCCCGCTTCGGGCAGGGCGTCGGCGCGGCGCTCGTCGCCCCGGCCGCGATGGCCGTGCTCCGGGCACTGTTCCCGGCACCGGTCGCGTACGGCCGGGCCATGGCCACCTGGGGCGGGCTCTCCGTGCTCGGCGCGACCGCGGGGAACCTGCTCTCCGGGGTGATCGCGGCCGCCACCTCCTGGCGCGGCACCTTCGCCGTACCGGTCGCCGTGACCGTCGCCGCGCTGCTCCTCGCACCCCGGCTGCTGCCCGCGACCCCGCCCGGCGCGGACCGGGCCCTGGACCTGCCCGGCGCGCTGCTCGCGACCGCCGGGATCACGCTCGCCAGCTTCGGACTCGTCCTCACCGACGCCCACGCATGGGGCTCGGCCCCGGTCCTCGTCCCGCTGCTCACCGGCCTTGCGCTCCTCGCGGCCTTCGCGGCCGTGGAGCGGCGGACGGCCGACCCGCTCCTGCCGCCGGACTTCCCGCGCGACGGCCGCCGCGCCCTGGGCCTCGCGGCGATCGGGCTCACGGCGGCCGGAACGGCCACGGTCTTCGTGCTGCTGTCCCTCGCCCTCCAGGAGGGGCGCGGCTGGTCCCCGCTGCTCACCTCCGCCGCCTTCGTACCCTTCGCGGTCGTGCTGCTCGGCTCGGGCCGGCTCGCGGGCCCGCTGATCGGGCGGTACGGCCCCGGGCGCGTGACCGGAGCCGGGCTCGGCACGGCCGCCGCCGGGCTCGGCCTGCTCGCCGCGACCGGCTTCGACGGCTCCGTCCCGTACGCGTACGGACTGCTGCCCGGCCTCCTGCTGCTGCCGGCCGGTGGCGCCCTGTCCTTCGCGGGCGCCGCCGTCCTCGCCGTCGAGGGCGTCCCCGCGGACCGCGCGGGGCTCGCGGGAGGCGTCCTGAACACGGCGATGGAGCTCGGCCCGACCGTGCTCTTCGCCGCACTGCTCACCCTCGGCGGCGACGCGGTGTCGCTGGCGGCCGCGGCCGCCCTGTTCACCGCTCTCGCCGCCGTCACGATCCGCACCAGGTAAACGCATCTCCAAGGGAGTCGCATGATGTCCGCACGCTTCACCGACCGCACCGTCCTCGTCACCGGCGGCGGCTCCGGTCTCGGCCGGGCCATCGCGCTCGCCTTCGCCGCCGAGGGCGCGAAGGTCGTCGTCGCCGGCCGTACCGCCGAGCCGCTCGAAGAGACGGTCGCCCTGATCGAGGCCGCCGGAGGCACCGCGGCCGCGGTCACGGCCGACGTGTCCGGCGCCGAGTCCACGCGGGAGCTGGTCCGGCGCGCGGTCGAGCTCTTCGGGGGTCTGGACGTCGCCGTGAACAACGCCGGCGTCTTCCGGGGCGGCCACAGCGCGGCCGACTTCCCCCTGGAGGACTGGCAGACGCTGCTCGACGTCAACGTGACGGGGGTGCTGCACGCCCTGCAGGCCGAGGTGGCGCACATGCGGGCGCACGGCGGCGGGGCGATCGTGAACATCTCGTCCAACCTGGGCCCGCACGTCCGGATCCCCGGAGCCTTCGGCTACCAGGTCTCGAAGGCGGCCGTCTCGGCCCTCACCAGGGCCGCGGCCCTGGACCACATCGCCGACGGCGTCCGGATCAACGCGGTCAGCCCCGGCGCCTCGGAGTCCACGATGTCGCTGCTGCCCGGCGAGACCGAGGGGGAGCGGGCGGTCCGGATGAAGGAGGAGTCGCCGCTCGGCCGGATCTCGTCGGCCGACGAGATCGCGGCGGCCGTGCTGTACCTCGCCTCCGACGCGGCGGGCTCCGCCGTCGGCACCGACCTGGTGATCGACGGCGGGGTCTCCGCCTGACGTACGTCGGAGCCCGGGGGCTCAGCCCTGGGCGGCCGCCGGGTCCATCCAGAAGACCTCCCAGTGGTGGCCGTCCAGGTCGGCGAAGGACCGGCCGTACATGAAGCCCATGTCCATCGGCTCCTTCGCCGGGCTGCCGCCGGCGGCGAGGGCCGCTTCGGCCAGCTCGTCGGCCTTCGCACGGCTCTCGGCGCTCAGGGTGATGAGCACCTCGGTGGCCTTCGTGGCGTCGGAGATGTCCTTGCCCGGGGCGGTGAAGCTCTTGAACTTCTCCTCGGTGAGCAGCATCGCGAAGATCGTGTCGCTGATGACGACACAGGCGGCGGTCTCGTCGCTGAACTGCGGGTTGATGGAGTAGCCGAGCTTCTCGTAGAAGGCCTTGCTGGCGTCGAGGTCCTTCACGGGCAGGTTCACGAAGATCATCTGCGGGGCCATGATGCGCTCTCTCTTCCTTCGGTCCGGCCCGCTCGGTGCGTTCCGGCGCTTGCAAGAGGTAAGACGGGCGTCCTGCCCGGAACTCATCGCTCGCCCCGACGATTCTTCGAAGTTCTCCTCGCTCAGGCCACCGAGCGGAGCCGTAGTGCCGCCAAGGGGACGAATCCCCCGCTCCCGCCGCCGG
The DNA here is from genome assembly GCF_042716635.1 of Streptomyces sp. NPDC058664. NCBI lineage: Bacteria > Bacillati > Actinomycetota > Actinomycetes > Kitasatosporales > Streptomycetaceae > Streptomyces > Streptomyces sp. NPDC058664. The sequence goes on from NZ_JBHXRW010000013.1 coordinate 72,571, forward strand.
TCTCCGACACGGGCCCGGCGAGCCGCCGCAACATCGCGAGGGCGATCCGCTCGCCCTGCGCCTTGGCCCGCTCGGCCCGTGGCCCGGTATACAGGCCGTCGACGCCTGCGTGCCAGAGCTGTACCCAGCGGCCGAAGTGGGCGGCGGTGAGGGGCCGGGCGGAGTGGAGCGCGGCGTGCGGGGCGTAGGCGTCGCGCCCGTAGGCGGCGGTACGGAGGAGGGCGCGCTCCCAGAAGTCGGTGATCCGCGGCAGGTGGGCCTCCAGGTCGGTGCCGGCGATCTCGGTGAAGAAGGGCCCGATGAGCGGGTCGGCGAAGGCCGCGGTGTAGAAGCGGCGCAGCAGTACGTCGAGGTCGTCGCGGTCGCGGATGTCCCGGGTGGCACGCATGCCTCCAGTGTCCACGGAGGCCTCCGCCCGCCCAAGTGACGAAGGTCCTCCGGACCGCCGGAGAGGCCTCAGGCCGTCCAGCGGTGGACGGTGTCCGTCGTGGCGTCGTACGTGAGCCGGCTGCCGTCGCCGAGCGGGCGGACCGGACCGTCGGCCGCGCCCCCGGGACAACGGACGCGCCCGCGTATCTCCAGGGTGCGGGCCGCGACCTCGAGTTCGGCCCCGCGCAGGAACAGGGCCCTGCCGCGACCGGTTCCCCGGCGCTCGAAAGGCATGCCGTAGACCAGTTCGCGCGCTCCCGGGAGCGCGACCGAATCGAGCAGGTGTGCGTCGACGTCCATGGCGAGAACCTGGCGTCCCGCACCGGCACACCCATACCGACACCGACGCTCCTCGCGCCCCCGGCTCCGAAGCTCCCGGTACCCGCCGCTTCCCCTTCACCGGTTGTTGATGCACAGTCAATTCCGTACTCCTAGGTTCCGGAAGCGCGACCCCGCCGCCGACCGGAGTGGCGGGGCGGTTCACCACCCTTCTCAGGAGTGAGACGTGGAGCGACGCAGTTTCCTGCGTGGAGCGGTCATCGGCACGTCGGCGGCGGCCTTCGGCGGCACCCTGATGCGCGGGGCCGCCTACGCGGCCCCCGCCCAGCCGGGCGCGGGCCCGTACGGGGCGCTCGGCGCCGCGAACGCCAACGGCATCCAGCTGCCGGCCGGGTTCACCAGCCGGATCATCGCCCGGTCCGGCCAGACCGTGGCCGGCACCTCGTACACCTGGCACAACGCCCCCGACGGCGGCGCCTGCTTCGCCGACGGGACCGGCTGGATCTATGTCTCCAACTCGGAGATCAACCCCGGCGGCGGCGCGAGCGCGGTGAAGTTCAGCTCGACGGGCGCCATCACCGGCGCGTACCGCATCCTCTCCAACACCCGCACCAACTGCGCGGGCGGCAAGACCCCGTGGAACACCTGGCTCTCCTGCGAGGAGGTCAGCCTCGGCTACGTCTACGAGACGGACCCGTACGGCGTGAACGCGGCGGTCCGCCGGGACGCCATGGGCAAGTTCAAGCACGAGGCCGCCGCCGCCGACCCCGTCCGCAAGGTGATCTACCTGACCGAGGACGAGACCAACGGCTGCCTCTACCGGTTCGTCCCCACCACCTGGGGCAACCTCTCCTCCGGGACGCTCCAGGTCCTGAAGGCCGGCACCGCCACCTCCGGCTCCTTCACCTGGGCCACCGTGCCGGACCCGGACGGCTCCCCGACGTACACCCGCGACCAGGTCTCGGGCGCCAAGCGGTTCAGCGGCGGCGAGGGCTGCCACTACGCCAACGACACCGTCTGGTTCACCACCAAGGGCGACAACCGGCTGTGGCAGCTCAACCTGGCCACCAGCACCTACGAGCTGGCCTACGACGACTCGCTGGTCTCCGGCGGCGGTGCCCCGCTCACCGGCGTCGACAACGTCACCGGCACCTCCTCCGGCGATCTGTTCGTCGCCGAGGACGGCGGCAACATGGAGATCTGCGTGATCACCCCGGACGACGTCGTGGCGCCGTTCCTGCGGATCACCGGCCAGTCCTCCTCCGAGATCTGCGGCCCCGCCTTCTCCCCCGACGGCAAGCGGCTGTACTTCTCCAGCCAGCGGGGCACCAGCGGCAGCTCGTCGGGCGGCATCACCTACGAGGTGACCGGCCCGTTCCGCGCGTAGCTCCTCGCGTAACACCCCGGTTCCACCGTCCGTTGGGCGCCGCCGAGCAGGGCGGCGCCCAACGGCGTGAGCGTGTGCAGGACCGCGTTGCCGTGGCGGAGGGTCGCGATGAGCCCGGCCTCGCGCAGCACGCCCGCGTGCTGGCTCGCCGAGGCCAGGGACACCCCGGCCCTGCGGGCCAGTTCGCTCGTCGTGCCGCCGTCGCCGATGGCGTGCAGGACGGCCGAGCGGGTCTGGCCGACCAGCTTGGCGAGCGAGGAGCCGCCCGGCGCCCGGACGGTCGGCGCCTCGCCGTGGGTGACGGGGTAGACGAGGACCGGCGGCAGCGCGGGATCGCGCAGCACGACGGGGGTCCCCCGGCAGAAGTACGAGGGCTGGAGCAGCAGCCCGCGCCCGTCGAGGTGGACGTCCCTGTCGACCGGGTAGTCGGCCTCCAGGACGGGCGCGCGCCAGCGCAGCATCGGCGGCAGCGAGGCGAGGAGTTCGTCGGCGCCGCCGTCCAGGAGGGCGCGGCCGCGGCGGGCGCGGTCGGCCTCGACCCGGGCCCGGATGTGCGGCCAGTACGGCTCGACGGCCGCCCGGTGATAGCTCCGCAGGGCCCCCACGAGCCGGTCGAAGGGCTCCGCGCCGCCGTCGGCGAGGGCGCGGAGCGAGTGGGGGACGGTCCGGCCGCCGGAACGGTCGGCGGCGAGCAGCGAGAGCTCGGCGCGGAGCCGGCCGGAGTCGGTCGCGCGGATCGCCTGGAGGCCCTCGTCGAGCCCGTGGACGCCTTCGGCAGGCGTCAGGAAGTCGGGGAAATAGCCGCGGCTGGGCACGAGCGCGGCGAGGATCCTGGTCTCACCGCCGAGCCGCATGCGGGCTTCGGAGCGCCATTCTCCGTAGACGACGGAGCCGCGCCGGTCCCTTAAACGATGAAAGCTCAGAATCGTTTCCCACAGAACATCGGGCCGGGCGGCCGTCCGCACCCCCGCCAAGTCGTTTCCGGTGAAATGAATCCGCAGCATGACGTCCCCACCTGTGCACTCGCAACCACCCCCGACGACGAGTATGCACAGCATCACTGCACGTTACCAGGGTGTTTCAGCCACAGTTGAAAAGCATCGCGGCGAGCGGGGCGGAACCGAAAAGCTGTACGGGTCGGGCAGGAAACCTTCAGGACCGAGGTGACGTGGTGGAGACCGTGGGGGGCTTTGCCCGTCCGGCGGCGGTCGGCGAGGGTTGCGGCTCACCTGCCCGGCATCGGTAAAGGGCGCGGCCTCCGGGTGGGGATCCGGAGGTCGCGCCCGCTCCGTTCTTTGCCGGAGAAACGGAAAGTTTAATGGCCAATAATTCAATCGGCTTCAATTGAACGAGAACTCAATTCCGCCCAAAATCAAAACGACGGGACGGACACCTCCGCACAAAGGTGTCCGTCCCGTCTCCCTTGGTTCCGGAGCCGCCGCCCGCCGGTGAGGGTGAGAGATGACCGGCGGCGGCCCCGGTGGTTCCCGCGCCGCCCCTGCTGAACGGTGGTTCAGCAGGGGCGGCGACCGTTCCTGAACCCCGGTTCAGGAGGGCCCGACCGCCACCCCTGAACCGGGAGCCGACGGGATCAGCGGCTGTCGCTGCCCTTGGACTCGGCGGCCGCGCGACCCGCCTCGAGGCGCGCCACCGGAATCCGGAAGGGCGAGCAGGAGACGTAGTCGAGACCGACCTCGTGGAAGAAGTGCACCGACTCCGGGTCGCCGCCGTGCTCGCCGCAGACACCGAGCTTGATGTCGGGGCGGGTGGCCCGGCCGGCCTGGACGGCGCTGCGCACCAGCGCGCCGACACCGTCCTTGTCGATGGTCTCGAAGGGGCTGACGCCGAAGATGCCCTTCTCCAGGTACGCGGTGAAGAACGAGGCCTCCACGTCGTCGCGGGAGAAGCCCCACACCGTCTGCGTCAGGTCGTTGGTGCCGAAGGAGAAGAACTCCGCGGCCTCGGCGATCTGACCGGCGGTCACGGCGGCGCGCGGCAGCTCGATCATGGTGCCGAGCGCGAGCTTCAGCTCCACGCCGGTCCGGGCCTGGACCTCGGCGATGACCTGCTCGGCCTCCTCGCGGACGATCTCCAGCTCCTGGACGGTGCCGACGAGCGGGATCATGATCTCGACGCGCGGGTCGCCCTTGGCGTCGACGCGCTGGGCCGCGGCCTCGGCGATCGCCCGGACCTGCATGGTGAACAGGCCGGGGATGACCAGACCGAGGCGGACACCGCGCAGACCCAGCATCGGGTTCTGCTCGTGCAGCCGGTGCACGGCCTGGAGCAGGCGCAGGTCGTTCTCGTGCGGCTCCTTGCGGGACTCGGCGAGGGCGACGCGTACCGACAGCTCGGTGATGTCGGGCAGGAACTCGTGCAGCGGCGGGTCGAGCAGCCGGACCGTGACGGGCAGCCCGTCCATGGCCTCGAAGAGCTCGACGAAGTCCGTCTTCTGCAGCGGGAGCAGCGCTTCGAGGGCCTGGTCGCGCTCGGCGTCCGTGTCCGCGAGGATCAGCCGCTCGACGTACTGGCGGCGCTCACCGAGGAACATGTGCTCGGTGCGGCAGAGGCCGATGCCCTGGGCGCCGAAGCGGCGGGCGCGGTTGGCGTCCTCGGCGTTGTCGGCGTTGGCGCGGACCCGGAGGCGGCGGACGCGGTCCGCGTAGGCCATGATCCGGTGGACGGCGGCGACGAGCTCGTCGGCGTCGTCGGCGCCGGCGTGCATCCGGCCCTCGAAGTACTCGACGACCGGGGACGGTACGACGGGTACCTCACCGAGGTAGACCTTGCCGGTGGAGCCGTCGATGGAGACGACGTCGCCCTCCTCGACGACCTGGCCGTCGGCCATGGTCATCCGGCGGCGCTTGGTGTCGACCTCGAGCTCCTCGGCGCCGCAGACACAGGTCTTGCCCATGCCGCGGGCGACGACGGCGGCGTGCGAGGTCTTGCCGCCGCGGGAGGTGAGGATGCCCTCGGCGGCGATCATGCCGTCCAGGTCGTCCGGGTTGGTCTCGCGGCGGATCAGGATGACCTTCTCGCCGGACCGGGACCACTTGACGGCCGTGTACGAGTCGAAGACGGCCTTGCCGACGGCCGCGCCCGGGGAGGCGGCGATGCCGCGCCCGATCTGGTCGACCTTCGCGTCCTCGTCGAACTTGGGGAACATCAGCTGGGCGAGCTGGGCGCCGGTGACGCGCTGGAGCGCCTCGGCCTCGTCGATCAGGCCCTGGTCCACGAGCTGGGTGGCGATGCGGAAGGCGGCACCGGCGGTGCGCTTGCCGACGCGGGTCTGGAGCATCCAGAGCTGGCCGCGCTCGATGGTGAACTCGATGTCGCAGAGATCCTTGTAGTGGGTCTCCAGGGTCTCCATGATGTGCATCAGCTGGTCGTACGACGTCTTGTCGATCGACTCGAGGTCGGCCAGCGGCACGGTGTTGCGGATGCCGGCGACGACGTCCTCGCCCTGCGCGTTCTGCAGGTAGTCGCCGTAGACGCCCTGGTGGCCGGAGGCGGGGTCGCGGGTGAAGGCGACGCCGGTGCCGGAGTCGGGGCCGAGGTTGCCGAAGACCATCGAGCAGACGTTGACGGCGGTGCCGAGGTCGCCCGGGATGCGCTCCTGGCGGCGGTACAGCTTGGCGCGGTCCGTGTTCCAGGAGTTGAAGACGGCCTCGATGGCGAGGTCCATCTGCTCGCGCGGGTCCTGCGGGAAGTCGCGGCCGGTCTGGGCCTTCACGATCTTCTTGAACTGCTTGACGACCTTCTTGAGGTCGGCGGCGTCGAGGTCGGTGTCGCTGGCGACCTTCTTCGCGGCCTTGGCCTCGTCGAGGGCCTCCTCGAAGAGCTCGCCGTCGACGCCGAGGACGGTCTTGCCGAACATCTGGATGAGGCGCCGGTACGAGTCCCAGGCGAAGCGCTCGTTGTCGGCCTGGCGGGCGAGGCCGACGACGGACTCGTCGGAGAGGCCGATGTTGAGGACCGTGTCCATCATGCCCGGCATGGAGAACTTGGCTCCGGAGCGGACGGAGACGAGCAGCGGGTCGTCGGCCTGGCCGAGCTTCTTGCCCATCTTCTGCTCGAGGGCGTCGAGGTGGGCGGACACCTCGTCGCGGAGCGCGACGGGCTCCGAGCCGCTCTCGAGGTAGACCTTGCACGCCTCGGTGGTGATCGTGAACCCGGGGGGGACCGGCAGACCGAGGTTGGTCATCTCGGCCAGGTTCGCGCCCTTGCCACCGAGCAGGTCCTTCAGGTCCCTGTTGCCCTCGGTGAAGTCGTACACGAACTTCTGATCATTGTTTTCCGACACGGGTCCCGACTCCTCGATGACTCGGTTGGCTGCCCTGACGGCGAGGAACATACCCAGATCGAAGGCTTCTGGGGAGGTACGCCTAGCGGACATCCGGTCTTAACCACCCGTCCGCCAGCACTTCGAAAGTTACCGAGCGGAAGCTTCCGCTTTCACGCCCCGAAGGGTCCTTGACCCAAACCAGCAGATCGACGCTCACCTGAGCGCGCATTCGAGCACTTGCGTTCAACTCTTGAACGCAAAAGGGGTGGCACCCGGTGCCACCCCTTCAGGCGGTACAGCCGCCCGCAACATGCTCATGTGAGCACCACCCCCCTCAGGGGTGGCGAGGATCACTCCCCGAGAAAGGCCGAATCTCAGCCGCCGGACGTGTCCAGCTCGGCGTCCTCGCTCACCCCGGCGCAGTCGTAGGGGTCCTTCAACCAGCCGTCCGGCAGGACGACTCGGTTGTTTCCGGACGTACGGCCCCGCGGGCCGTCCGCGCCCACCGGCCACGGCTGGTCCAGGTCCAGCTCGCTCAACTGAGCGCGCAGCTCGTCCAGAGAAGAGGTGATCGCGAGCTTCTTGCGCATCTCGGAGCCCACCGAGAAGCCCTTCAGGTACCAGGCCACATGCTTGCGGAAGTCGATGACACCGCGTGCCTCGTCGCCCAGCCACTCGCCGAGCAGCCGCGCGTGCCGCACCATCGCGTCCGCGACCTCCCGCAGACCGGGCTGGGCGTACGTGCCCCTGCCCTCGAAGCCCGCCACCAGGTCCGCGAAGAGCCACGGCCGGCCCAGGCAGCCGCGCCCGACGACCACGCCGTCACAGCCCGTCTCCCGCATCATCCGCAGGGCGTCGTCGGCCGACCAGATGTCCCCGTTGCCGAGCACCGGGATCTCGGGCACGTGCTCCTTGAGGCGCGCGATCGCGTCCCAGTCGGCGGTGCCCCCGTAGTGCTGGGCGGCGGTCCTGCCGTGCAGGGCGATCGCCGTGACGCCCTCCTCCACCGCGATCCGCCCCGCGTCCAGGTACGTGATGTGGTCGTCGTCGATGCCCTTGCGCATCTTCATCGTGACCGGCAGGTCGCCCGCGCCCGTCACGGCCTCGTGCAGGATCGCGCGCAGCAGCGGCCGCTTGTAGGGCAGGGCCGAGCCGCCGCCCTTGCGCGTCACCTTGGGGACCGGGCAGCCGAAGTTCAGGTCGATGTGGTCGGCCAGGTCTTCGTCGACGATCATCCGCACGGCCTTGCCGACGGTGACCGGGTCCACCCCGTACAGCTGGATCGAGCGCGGCTTCTCGGTCTCGTCGAACCGGATGAGCTGCATCGTCTTCTCGTTGCGCTCGACCAGGGCGCGCGTCGTGATCATCTCGCTCACGAACAGCCCCTTGCCGCCGGAGAACTCGCGGCAGAGGGTACGGAAGGGGGCGTTGGTGATGCCGGCCATGGGGGCGAGCACCACCGGGGGCTGCACGATGTGCGGGCCGATGGCGAGAGGGGTGAACGCGGTCATGGGCCCCATTGTCCCGCACCCCGGCGGTCTCCGGTCAGCCGTACCGTCCGCGCATGGCCGAGCTCACAGCGACCCCCTCTTCGAGGACCAGTTCCAGGAGCCGCTCGACCCCGGCGCGGGTCTCGTCGTCGACGGGGACGTACGTGACGAGGTGCGGTCCCGCGGCCGGGCCGAGCCAGAGGTTGGTGTGCTCGAACCTGAGCAGGCCCACGCGGGCGTTGCGGACGACCTTGGTGCGCCCGCCGGGGGCGACCACGTCGTGCCGGGCCCAGATCTCCCGGAACTCGGGCGAGGCCGCTTCGAGCCGCCGTACCAGCGCCTTCCAGGCGGGCTCCGCCAGGTGCTCGGCCATGGAGGCGCGGAGCTTCCCCGCGAGCAGCGGCAGGAGCTCCGGCAGATCGGTCGCGGCGGTCCGGAAGTCCTCGTTCGTGAAGGCCAGCCAGAGGGAGTTGCGGTCCTCACGGGGCAGGGCGTCCAGGTCACAGAAGAGCCGCCCGAAGGTCCGGTTGTGGGCGAGGAAGTCGAAGCGGCTGTTCTGGACGGCGGCGGGGACGGGCTCCAGCTGCTCCAGGAGCGCGCGCAGGGCGGGGGTGACGGCCGGGCAGGGCGCGCCGGGGTACGGGTCGGCCCGTCCCGCGAGGGCGAAGAGGTGGCTCCGCTCGGTCGGGTCGAGGAGCAGGGCGTCGGCGAGGGCGTCGAGGACCTGCGGGGAGACCTGGATGTCCCGGGCCTGTTCGAGCCAGGTGTACCAGGTGACGCCGACGGCGGAGAGCTGGGCGACCTCCTCCCGGCGCAGACCGGGGGTGCGGCGCCGGCGGCCCCTCGGCAGGCCGACCTGCTCGGGGGCGATGCGCTCGCGCCGACTGCGCAGGAAGGCGGCGAGCTCGTGCCGCCGGGTGCCGGGAGCGGCCGTCGTCATGGTCGTCACGCCTCCAGGGTGCCGGGACGGCCGGCCCCGTGCCAGGTACTGCTTGTACCAGGATGAAGAGACTCTGGTACCAGGCTGAGCGGCGGCGGATCGTCGGAGGGTGACCACGACACCGCCTTCCGCACCGACGCCGTCCTCCGCACCGGCATCCTCTTCCGCACCACCCGCTCCCGCCGCCCGTACGACCGCCCCGGCCGACGGCCTCTCAGGCCCCACAGGCTCCGCAGGCCCCACAACCCCCGCAGCCCCCACGCTCAGCGCGCTCGGCCTGTTCACCGTGCTCCTCGGCGCCTCGCTCCCCCTGATCGACTTCTCCGTCGTCAACGTCGCCCTGCCGTCCATCGGCCACGACCTCGCCGCGGGACCGGCCCTGCTCGAACTGGTGGTGGCCGGGTACGGCCTGTCGTACGCCGTACTGCTCGTCCTCGGCGGGCGGCTCGGCGACCTCTTCGGCCGCCGGCGGCTCTTCCTCGCCGGCATGGCGGCCTTCGGCCTCACCTCCCTCGCCTGCGGCCTCGCGCCGGACGCCTGGACGCTGGTCGGAGCCCGGGTCGCCCAGGGCGCCGCGGCGGCGCTGATGCTGCCGCAGGTCCTGGCGACCGTCCACGCCTCGACGTCGGGCCCGCGGCGGGCGAGGGCGCTCGGCCTGTACGGGGCGACCGTGGGCCTCTCGATGATGGTGGGCCAGATCCTGGGCGGGGTGCTCGTCGCGGCCGACCTCGCGGGTTCCGGCTGGCGGGCGGTGTTCCTGGTGAACGTGCCGGTGGCGGTGGCGGGCCTGGTCCTGGCCCTCCGTACCGTCCCGGAGACCCGGTCCGACCGTCCGGCCCCGGTGGACGTGCCCGGCACGCTGCTGCTCGGCCTCGCGCTGCTCTCCCTGCTCGCCCCGCTGACGGAGGGCAGGGCGGCCGGCCGGCCGCTGTGGACCTGGCTCGCCCTGGCCGTGTTCCCGTGCGCGGTGTGGGCGTTCTGGCGGGTGGAGCTGCGGGCGGACCGCGAGGGGCGCGTGCCCCTGGTCCCGCCGAGCCTCCTCGGCCTGGCCTCGCTGCGGCGCGGGCTCGTCCTGATCCTGCCGCTCTCGATGGGCTTCGGCGGCTTCGTGTTCGTGATCGCGGTGGCGCTCCAGCAGGGCCTGGGGCTGAGCGCGGTGGTCTCGGGCCTCGCGCTCGCCCCGATGGCGGTGGCCTTCTTCGCGGCCTCGCTCGCGGGTCCCCGGCTCGTACGGCGCTGGGGCACGCGCGTGGTGACGGCGGGCGGCCTGGTCCAGGCGCTCGGCATCGGGCTGCTCGCCCTGACGGCCTGGCGCACCTGGCCGGACCTCTCGGTCTGGCTGCTGCTCCCGGGGATGGCGGTCGCGGGCCTGGGTCAGGGCCTCCAGCTGCCGGTGCTCTTCCGGGTGGTGCTCTCGGAGGTCCCGCCGGAGCGCGCGGGGGTGGGCAGCGGGGTGATGGTGACGGCCCAGCAGTCGGCCCTGGCCCTTGGCGTCGCCGTGCTCGGCTCGCTCTTCCTGGGCCTGGCCGCGTCCGACCCGGCGGACGCGGGCACGGCCCTGACGGTGACGCTCCTGGTCCAGCTGGCGCTGATCCTGCTCACGTCGGCGCTGTCCCTGCGCCTGCCGAGGACGGTGGGTGAGGGCGTGCGGTGAAAGCGCCGGTCACGGGAGTACCTGGCGGGGGCCTCCCGTCGCCTGGTTCGCGACTGCGTTCGCATGGCCATCCCCATGGATGACGGCGTCGCCCTCTTTGCGGTCATCGCGGGCGCGGCCGCCCCTTCCGCTCCCCTCCCTCGGCGATCACCGCACTGGAACGACGGCACTCTGCGTGTTCAGATAGATACGGATCGTCACCACTTCATGAAGGGACCTGTCCATGAGTGAGCCGCAGGCCACCGAGCAGCAGATCCGTGAGGCCCTCGCCTCCGCGCCCATCATCCTGGCCCCCGGGCCCCACGAGCCGCCCACCCGGATCCCTCCGGTCCCGCATGACGTCTGGGACCTCCCGGGCGGCACCGCCTGGGTCTACTACGCCGAGGGCGGCGACCGGCTGACCAAGCCCGTGATCGCCGCCGACGGGTTCAACACGGGGCCGAGCAGCATCGAGATGCTGTGGCAGGGCCTGGACTGGGGGGAGTACGCCTTCTTCAGCGAGCTGCGCCGCCGCGGGCACGACGTCATCGTCCTCGGCTTCCACGAGCGCAGCGCCGCCATCCAGCAGAACGCGAACGCCGCGATCGAAGCGATCACGCGCGCCGGATCCGAGTGTCAGGGCGGCCACCCGCTCGCCGTCGGCGGCTTCAGCATGGGCGGCCTCGTCACCCGCTACGCCCTCGCCAAGATGGAGGACCAGCGGATCGACCACCGGACCGGCCTCTACTGGTCGTACGACACCCCGCACCGCGGCGCCTGGATCCCCCTCGGCCTCCAGGCGTTCGCGCACTACTCGCGGAAGCTCAACGACGGCTTCTCCAACCAGATCAACAGCCCGGCCGCCCGACAGCTGCTGGCCTGGCACATCGAGGAGTGGGACGACAAGCCCCACGTGGACGAACTGCGCGAACAGCTCCTCGCCGAGCTGGCCCAGATGGGCAACTGGCCCGCGATCCCCGTCAAGATCGGCGTCGCCAACGGCGTCGCGACGGGTCAGGGCAACGGCGTCAAGCCCGGCGACCACGCGGTCCAGGGCAAGGGCCTGAGCATCCTGGGCACCAACCTCTACGCCCAGCGCGGCGGCGACAACCAGATCGTCGCGAATCTGCGGCTGGTGACCCCGCCTCCGGCCAAGGACGTACCGACCGACGACCTGCCCGAGATCGACGGGGCTCCCGGCGGCACCCTGGAGGGCTTCGGCATCCTGGCCGACAAGCTCAACGAGCAGCCGCTCTTCCTCGGGCTCAAGACCGACGCCCACGTCCGCCACCACTCGTTCGTGCCCTCCGTCAGCGCCGTCGCCATCCGCGACGTGACCACCGACGCCGACCTGTACGTGAACATCGGCGGCCTCGATCCGGAGTCGAGCGAGCTCGACCGCTTCAGGCTGGCCTCGCAGAACGAGCCGCACACCCTGATGACCACGGAGCTCGGCGGCTGGATCGTCGAGCAGATCGAGAAGCAGGGCTAGCCTTCCGGATCGGAGGACCAGCCGGCCCCGTACGCGACGGAGGGCCTGGGGCGTGCGACGCCCCAGGCCCTCCGTCATGCGGTGACCGTTACTTCTGACCGGTCTCGCCGGTGTCGGCGCTCTCGGTGTTCTCGGCGCTTTCGGCGCTCTCTGCTCCCTGGGCGCGCTCGCGCATCTTCTTCAGGAGCTCCTGCTTCTGCTCGTCGGCCGTGCGACGGGCGGCGCCGGCGCTCTGGACGGCGCCGTGCTGGTCGGCGCGGGACAGCTTCTTGCGCTGTCCGCCGACGCCGAGGAGGTTGTTGCGCTTGGCCATGGGGTTCTCCCGTTTCAGTGAGGTGGGCGGTGGTGGAGCTGGATCAGCCGGGGCCGGCGACGCTCACTCGTAGATCTGGAAGAACGAAGACATGTCGGTGACGGTACCCCGGCCCCGGGGCGCCGGGCACCACATTTCCCGGCCGAATGACAAATATTGAAATCTGTCATCGGTCATGCCACCCTTGAGTCATGACCACCATCCAGTCCGTCCCCACCCGCCCCCTCGGCACCACCGGCCCCCACGTCTCCGCCCTCGGCCTCGGCTGCATGGGCATGTCCGCGCTGTACGGCGAGACCGACCGCGCCGAGTCGATCGCGACCATCCACGCCGCCCTGGACGCGGGCGTCACCCTGCTCGACACGGGCGACTTCTACGGGATGGGACACAACGAGCTGCTGATCGCCGAGGCACTCCGTACCGCCCCCGCCGCCGCCCGCGAGCAGGCCCTGACCAGCGTCAAGTTCGGCGCGCTCCGCACGGTCGAGGGCGGGTTCACCGGATACGACGGGCGCCCGGCCGCCGTGAAGAACTTCGCGGCGTACTCGCTCCAGCGGCTCGGCACCGGCCACATCGACATCTACCGGATCGCCCGCGTCGACCCGGACGTGCCGATCGAGGAGACCGTCGGCGCCATCGCCGAGCTGGTCGAGGCGGGCCACGTGCGGCACATCGGCCTCTCCGAGGTCGGCGCGGACACCCTGCGCCGGGCGGCGGCCGTGGCCCCGATCGCGGACCTCCAGATCGAGTACTCGCTGATCTCCCGGTCCGTCGAGGAGAAGATCCTCCCGGCCGCGCGCGAGCTCGGCGTCGGGATCACGGCGTACGGGGTCCTGTCACGCGGCCTGATCAGCGGCCACTTCACCCGGGACCGCGAGCTGGCGCCGGACGACTTCCGGGGCATGAGCCCGCGCTTCCAGGGCGAGAACCTCCAGCGGAACCTGGACCTGGTGGACCGGCTGCGGACGCTCGCCGCGTCGAAGGGCGTCTCGGTCGCGCAGACCGCCATCGCCTGGGTCCTGGCCCAGGCCGGGCGGCAGGGCGTGGACATCGTCCCGCTGGTCGGCGCCCGGCGCCGGGACCGGCTCGCGGAGGCGCTCGGCGCCCTGGACGTCACGCTCGACGCCGCGGACCTGGCCGCGATCGAGGAGGCCGTCCCGGCGGGCGCGGCGGCGGGCGACCGCTACCCGGCGGCGCAGATGGCGCACCTGGACAGCGAGCGCTGACCGGCTCCGCCGGGGGGCACCGGCTGACAGGTAGTGTCATTCCATGGCCGCCACCGACACCCTGACCGCAGAGCGCATCCTCGAAGCCACCGAGGAGGTGCTGCGGCGTTACGGCCCGGCGAAGGCGACCGTCGTGGACGTGGCCCGGGTCCTCGGCGTCAGCCACGGCAGCGTCTACCGCCACTTCCGCACCAAGGCGGCGCTGCGCGAGGCGGTCACGGAGCGGTGGCTGGAGCGGACGGTGGTCGAGCTCCGCCCGTACGCCGAGGACGGCGGGCCCGCCGACGAGCGGCTCACCGGCTGGCTGACCGCCCTCTTCGGGCTCAAGCGCCACAAGGCGGGCGGCGACCCGGAGCTGATGGCCACCTTCATGGTCCTCATCGGCGAGAACAGCGCGGTCGTCGACCGGCACGTGGAACACCTCGTGGGCCAGATCGCCCGGATCGTCGAGGACGGGCACAGGCAGGGCGTGTTCGCCGCCCCCGAGCGGGACTTCGCGACGACGGCCCGCGCGGTCTTCGACGCCACGGACCGCTTCCACGACCCGGCGCACGCCGGTGACTGGTCCGCCCCGGACATCGCGGACGCGTTCACGGCGGTCGTCTCCCTGGTGCAGCGCGCACTGCGGGCCTGAGCCCGTACAGGCCTGGTCACGTACGGGAAAGCCCCCGGTTCCAAAAGGAACCGGGGGCTTCGCCGCAGGTACGAACAGACTCAGCAGCCGAGCAGACGGCTGCCCAGGTAGCCCTGGATCTGGTCGAGGGAGACGCGCTCCTGCTTCATGGTGTCGCGCTCGCGCACGGTCACCGCGTTGTCGTCGAGGGTGTCGAAGTCGACGGTGATGCAGAACGGGGTGCCGATCTCGTCCTGGCGGCGGTAGCGGCGGCCGATGGCGCCGGCGTCGTCGAACTCGATGTTCCAGTTCTGGCGCAGGTCGGCCGCGAGGCCCTTGGCCTTCGGGGAGAGCTGCGGGTTGCGGGAGAGCGGCAGGACCGCGGCCTTGACCGGGGCCAGGCGGTGGTCGAGGCGCAGCACGACGCGCTTCTCCATGACGCCCTTGGCGTTGGGGGCCTCGTCCTCGTTGTACGCGTCGAGCAGGAAGGCCAGCATCGTGCGGCCGACACCGGCCGCCGGCTCGATGACGTACGGCGTGTAGCGCTCGTTGGACTCCTGGTCCAGGTAGGTCAGGCTGGCGCCGGAGGCCTTGGAGTGGGCGCTCAGGTCGTAGTCCGTGCGGTTGGCGACGCCCTCCAGCTCGCCCCACTCGCTGCCGCCGAAGGAGAAGCGGTACTCGATGTCGGCGGTGCGCTTCGAGTAGTGGGAGAGCTTCTCCTGCGGGTGCTCGAACCAGCGCATGTTCTCCTCGCGCAGGCCGAGGCCGGTGTACCAGTTCCAGCGCTGCTGCATCCAGTACTCCTGCCACTCCTCGTCCTCGCCCGGCTTGACGAAGAACTCCATCTCCATCTGCTCGAACTCGCGGGTCCGGAAGATGAAGTTGCCCGGAGTGATCTCGTTCCGGAAGGACTTGCCCATCTGCGCGATGCCGAACGGGGGCTTCTTGCGCGCGGTGGTCTGCACCTGGGCGAAGTTGGTGAAGATGCCCTGGGCGGTCTCGGGACGCAGGTAGGCGACGGAGCCGCTGTCCTGGGTCGGGCCGAGGTGGGTGGAGAGCAGGCCCGAGAAGTTCTTGGGCTCGGTGAAGGTGCCCTTGTTGCCGCAGTTGGGGCAGTTGAGGTCGGCGAGGCCGTTCTCGGGGAGACGGCCGTGCTTCTCCTCGTACGCCTCCTCCAGGTGGTCGGCGCGGAAGCGCTTGTGGCAGGAGGTGCACTCGGTCAGCGGGTCGGTGAAGGTGGCGACGTGACCGGACGCCTCCCAGACCTCGGTCGCCAGGATGACCGACGAGTCGATGCCGACGACGTCCTCGCGCGAGGTGACCATGTAACGCCACCACTGGCGCTTGATGTTCTCCTTGAGCTCGACGCCCAGGTGTCCGTAGTCCCAGGCGGCGCGCTGGCCGCCGTAGATCTCACTGCAAGGGAAAACGAAGCCACGGCGCTTGCTCAGGCTGACGATGGTGTCGATCTTGTCGGCGGCCACGGTGCTCTCTTCATTACGACGACGAAGTGCGAATGCCACAGGTTACCGGCGCCCGTACCCCCCGCATCAAATCGGTTCCGGGCAAGGAGGGCGGGGAGGGGCGCCGGGGCGTCGCGTGGGTGGGACCACACGGAAGGCAATTGACAACCGTTTCCAATTTTGTTGAAAATGAGTGTCATGAACGTACGTCGCCTCATACCCAGCACCGCCCTCGCCGGAGCCGTCACGCTCGGCCTCGTCTCCCTCTCCGCCTGCGGAACCTCCGACGCGGCCGGCAAGGACAGCGGCGGCAAGCTGGACGTGGTGGCGTCCTTCTACCCCATGCAGTACCTGGCCGAGCAGATAGGCGGCGGCCACGTCGCCGTCAACACGCTCACCAAGCCCGGCGTCGAACCCCACGACCTGGAGCTCAAGCCGAAGCAGGTCGGCGAGCTCGGCGAGGCCGACGTCATCCTCTACCTCAAGGGCATCCAGCCCGCCGTCGACGAGGCCATCGCCCAGGCCGGCGTCGAGAACACCGTCGACGCCGCCACCCTCACGAAGCTCGAGGCCCACGGCACCGGGACCGAAGGCCACGACCACGGCGGCCACGAGGGCGAGACCCCCGAGGAGCACGCCGGACACGCCGGCGAAGAGCACGCGGGCGAGGAAGCGGGCCACGAGGAGCACGGTTCCGAGGCCGGCGCCGACCCGCACATCTGGCTCGACCCCGTGAAGTACGCCGAGGTCGCCAAGGGCGTCGGCAGCGCCCTGGAGAAGGCCGACCCGGCCCACGCCGCCGACTACGAGAAGAACACCGACGCGCTCGTCGAGAAGCTCGGCGACCTGAACACCGACTTCGCGAACGGTCTGAAGAACACCACGACGAAGACCTTCATCACCACCCACTCCGCCTTCGGCTACCTCGCCGAGCGGTACGGCCTGGACCAGGAGGGCATCTCCGGCGTCGACCCCGAGTCCGAGCCGAGCCCCGCCCGGATCAAGGAACTCCAGGACAAGGCGAAGAAGGAGAAGGTCACCACCGTCTTCTTCGAGACGCTCGCGAGCGACAGGACCGCCAAGACCCTCGCCGCCGACACCGGTCTCAGGACCGACGTGCTCGACCCCCTCGAGGGAATCACGGACGCCTCCAAGGGCGATGACTACATCGAGGTCATGCGGTCCAACCTCGCCGCGCTGCAGAAGGCCCTCGGCGCCAAGTGACCACGGCACAGCAGGAGGTACGAGCCATGGCAGCCCAGGAACCGGAAACCCGTGGGCCGGAGGCCCGCCGGCAGGAAGCCCGGAAGCCGGCGGCCCGGGAAGCGGAAGCCGTCATCTCCGTCCGCGGGGCCACGGCGGCCCTCGGCGCCCGGCCCGTCCTCCGCGGCGTCGACCTCACCGTCCACCACGGCGAGGTCGTCGCGCTGCTCGGCGCCAACGGCTCCGGCAAGTCCACCGCGGTCCGCGCCGTCATCGGCCAGGTGCCGCTGACCGGCGGCACGATCCGGCTGTTCGGCACGGAGCGGAAGCGGTTCCGCGACTGGGCCCGCGTCGGCTACGTACCGCAGCGCACCACCGCCGCCAGCGGCGTCCCCGCCACCGTCCGCGAGGTCGTCTCCTCCGGCCGGCTCTCCCGCCGCAGGTTCGGCTGGACGACGAAGCAGGACCGGGCCGCCGTCGAGCGGGCCATCGACCTCGTCGGGCTCGCCGACCGCGCGAAGGACTCCGTCTCCGCGCTCTCCGGCGGCCAGCACCAGCGGGTCCTGATCGCCCGCGCGCTCGCCTCCGAACCCGAACTCCTGATCATGGACGAGCCGATGGCCGGCGTCGACCTCGCGAGCCAGGAGATCCTGGCCGCGACCCTGCGCGAGCAGGTCGCGGGCGGCACCTCCGTCCTCCTCGTCCTGCACGAGCTGGGCCCCCTCGAACCGCTGATCGACCGCGCGGTCGTCCTCCGCGACGGCTGTGTCGTCCACGACGGCCCGCCCCCGGAGGCGGTCGGACAGCACGCCCTGCCCGGCCACGACCACGTCCACCCCCACGCGGCCGACGAGCCGATCCGCACCGGATTGCTGACCTGATCATGGACATCCTCCAGCTCGCCTTCATGCAGCGCGCGCTCCTCGCCGCCGTCCTCGTCGGCATCACCGCGCCCGCCGTCGGCATCTACCTCGTCCAGCGCCGCCAGGCGCTGATGGGCGACGGCATCGGCCACGTCGCCATGACCGGCGTCGGCCTCGGCTTCCTCCTGAACTCCAGCCCGGTCTGGATGGCGACCGCGGTCGCCGTCGTCGGCTCGGTCGCGATGGAGCTGATCAGGGCGTACGGGAAGACCCGCGGCGACCTCGCGCTCGCGCTGCTCTTCTACGGCGGCATGGCCGGCGGCGTCATGCTGACCAGCCTCTCGACGACCGGCTCCAACGCCAATCTGACCTCGTACCTCTTCGGCTCGCTCTCCACGGTGTCCACCGAGGACGTGACGGCGATCAGCGTCCTGGCCGGCTTCGTGGTCCTGGTCACCGTCGGCCTGCGCCGACAGCTCTTCGCGGTCAGCCAGGACGAGGAGTTCGCCCGGGTCACCGGCCTTCCGGTGCGCGCCCTGAACCTGCTGATCGCGGTCACCGCCGCGGTGACCGTCACGGTCGCCATGCGGGTCGTCGGCCTGCTGCTCGTCAGCGCGCTCATGGTGGTGCCGGTGGCGGCGGCCCAGCAGCTGTCGAAGTCGTTCCGCGCGACCTTCGTCCTCGCGGTGGTGACCGGCGTCACGGTCACCCTGGCGGGCACGGTCACCTCGTACTACCAGGACGTGCCGCCCGGCGCGACGATCGTCCTGTACGCGATCGGGGTGTTCGTCCTCCTCACCCTGCTTGCCACGCCGCTCGCGAAACGGCGGGCGCGGGCGGCCGAGGCGGGCGCGGAGGGCTGCGACGCACCGGTGCCGGGGACCCGGCGTCCGACGGACGACGTGAAGGTCTGATCGGGCGGGACCGGAGCGACGGTGGGGGACTGGCAGAATGACGGGGGCAGACAAGCATTCTAGGAGGCCCCCGTGGTGACGGCAGGACCCCCCGTACGAGGCCGCTCGACCAAGCAGCGGGCCGCCGTGTCGGCGGCGCTGAACGAGGTGGACGAGTTCCGCAGCGCCCAGGAGCTGCACGACATGCTCAAGCACCGCGGCGACTCGGTCGGCCTCACCACCGTCTACCGCACGCTCCAGTCCCTCGCGGACGCGGGCGAGGTGGACGCGCTGCGCACGAGCGACGGCGAGACGGTGTACCGCCGCTGCTCGACCGGCGACCACCACCACCACCTGGTCTGCCGGCTCTGCGGCAAGGCCGTCGAGGTGGAGGGCCCGATGGTGGAGCAGTGGGCCGAGACGGTCGCCTCGGAGCACGGCTTCGTGAACGTGGCGCACACGGTCGAGATCTTCGGCACGTGCGCGGAGTGCGCGCGGAAGTAGGCCGTACGCGTACAGGAGGGCCCGCACCGGATCGTCTCGGTGCGGGCCCTTCTCGTACGCCGTCGGACGCGGTGTCGTCAGACGCGGCTGCTGTGCCGGTCCAGGAGGGCCCGGAGCCGGTCGGCGTCGGCCGGGTCGGCGAGGCCGTGCTTGGGCAGGTAGGCGAAGCCGGAGCCGGTCTTCCGGGGCGTGAGCAGGACGAAGAGCCGGTCGGTCTCCACGTACCGGGGCAGCAGCGGCCAGCGGATGGCGGTGTCGGCGTTCCGGGAGGTCCACCGGCCGCCGTCGGCGTCGACGACGGCCCTGGCCTCGCCGCCCTGGGCGCGGGCGGCCAGGAAGAAGGCCTGGGCGACGGCCCAGCTCGTCAGGTGGACCACGGCGACGGCGGCGACGCCGAGCCCCGTCATCTCGGCCACGGTCCCCGCCTCCGGCTCGCCCGGGAGCAGCAGCTCCAGGCCGACGATCAGGAAGGCGAGGACGGCGGAGCCGTACGCGAGCCACCGCAGCGCCCGCCACCAGCGGGCGGCCCCCAGGGTGACGCGCACCGCCTCGCGCACGTCCGCGAGGGCGGCGGAGTAGGTGAGCTCGACCCGGTCGTGGAGCGTGGAGTCGTCCGATATCCCGTTCATCCGCCGGATCGTAGCGACACCCCGGCCCCGCGACGGCCTCGCCTCAGGGCTTCTCAGGCCTTCTCAGGCCTTGTCAAGCCTTGTCGAGGACGGCGAGGTCGGCCGGGTCGACGCCGCCGAAGCGCCGGTCGCGCTCGGCGTACTCGACGCAGGCCCGCCACAGGTCGCGGCGGTCGAAGTCCGGCCACAGCACGTCCTGGAAGACCATCTCGGCGTACGCGCTCTGCCAGATCAGGTAGTTCGAGGTGCGCTGCTCGCCGCTGGGCCGCAGGAAGAGGTCCACGTCCGGCATGTCCGGGTAGTACAGGTACTTCTGGACGGTCTTCTCGGTGATCTTCGCCGGGTCGAGCCGGCCCGCCTTCACGTCCTCCGCGAGCGCCTGCGCCGCGTCCGTGAGCTCCGCGCGGCCGCCGTAGTTCATGCAGAAGTAGAGCGTCAGCCCGGTGTTGTCCTTGGTCTGCTCCTGCGCGACCTGGAGCTCCTTGGCCACCGACTTCCACAGCTTGGGCATCCGGCCGACCCAGCGCACCCGGATGCCGAGCTCGTCGAGCTGGTCGCGGGTCTTGCGGATGAAGTCTCGGTTGAAGTTCATCAGGAAGCGCACCTCCTCGGGCGAGCGCTTCCAGTTCTCGGTGGAGAAGGCGTACAGCGAGATCGCCCCCACGCCCATCTCGATCGCGCCCTGGAGCACGTCGAGCACCTGCTCGGCGCCGACCTTGTGGCCCTCGGTGCGGGGCAGGCCGCGCTCCTTGGCCCAGCGGCCGTTGCCGTCCATGACGATCGCGACGTGCTCCGGGACGAACTCGGGCTGGAGCTTCGGCGGGCGGGCACCGGACGGGTGCGGCTCGGGGGTCCTGTACTCGCGCCGCTGCCGCCCGAGGAGTCGTGCGATGGCCATGGGGTGCTGTCTCCTAGTTTTTCTCGACGTACCGCAGGGAGCGCAGGCCGCGCTCCAGGTGCCAGTGCAGATAGGCGGACACGAGCCCGCTGCCCTCCCTGACGTGACGCGGCTCGCACGCGTCCGCCGTCGCCCAGTCGCCGGTGAGCAGCGCGCTGAGCAGGCCGATGGCCTCCGAGGAGGGTACGACGCTTCCGGGCACCCGGCAGTCGCCGCATATGACGCCGCCCGCCGCGACCGAGAAGAACCGGTTGGGGCCGTGGAGGCCGCATTTCGCGCAGTCGTCGAAGCTGGGCGCGTAGCCGTTCACGGCGAGCGAGCGGAGGAGGAAGGCGTCCAGGACGAGGTGGGGGGCGTGCTCGCCCCGGGCGAGCGTCCGCAGGCCGCCGACGAGCAGCAGGTACTGCTGGACGGCGGGCTCGCCCTCGTGGTCGGTGAACCGCTCCGCCGTCTCCAGCATGGCGGTGCCGGCGGTGTACCGGGCGTAGTCGGTGACGATCCCGCCGCCGTACGGGGCGATGGTCTCGCTCTGCGTGCAGAGCGGCAGGCCGCGCCCGACCAGCTCGCTCCCCCGGGCGAAGAACTGCACGTCCACGTGGGAGAACGGTTCGAGCCGCGCCCCGAACTTCGACTTCGTCCGCCGCACCCCGCGCGCGACAGCGCGTACGCGCCCGTGACCGCGCGTGAGGAGCGTGATGATGCGGTCCGCTTCACCCAGCTTCTGGGTGCGCAGCACGATGCCGTCGTCGCGGAACAGACTCATGGACCCATTCTCGCGCACGACGACGGAGCCCCGGGCCGGTACCCGGGGCTCCGTCGTCGGCAGGGGTGGCTCAGTAGCTTCCGGCGTGGACGAGGTGGCCGTGGAAGCGTCCGGTGACGGGTGCGTGCGGATCGCCGGCGAAGCCGTACGAGGCGGGCTGGGCCGCGGCGTCGTCACGGTGCCGGTCGTCGATCCCCGTGTCGATGATCGCCACCGCCGTGTCGACGGCACCCGTGCCGTTCCCGGCGGCCGTGCTGCTCACGTCGGCCTGGATCCGTCCGCCCCGGTCGGCAGGACCTGCTGGGTGGCCTGTACGGGCCGGTCGGGGGCCACCGCCCGCACGTGCCGGGCCGCCCGCAGCGCGGCCACCTGGGACTCCGGCACCACCGCCGAGTACCCGACAAGGGCGTGCCGGTACCGGAGGCCCGCCCGCACCCCGTGGTTCCGGCCGTGCTCCCGCACGATCGCGTCGAGCCGGTCACGGGCCGAGTCCTCCAGGACGATCACGTACCGTCCCTCCGGCTGGGCGACCCGCCCCTCCGCCGCCCCCGCCCCCGTGAGTCCCCCCGCCAGCAACGCCATCGTCGCCACCGTCGCCGCGGACACCGCGGACGGCCGGTACGCCGGTCTCGCGACCCGGCCTTGTCCTGCCATCCCGAACACCTGGTTTCCTTTCGTGGTCGACGAACACGAACTGGTTCGCGACGACCACGCAACCGGGCCTGCGGGACGCGTGCAGGGCGGCCGCGGCGGATGGATCAACAGACCTCCGGGGGCACTTCACCCGCGTGGGCTCAGGACACCTCGCCCCGGCTCCGGGCGTTGACGTGCGCCGTGGCGGCGCTCAGCCGCTCGGACGAGGTCGCCTCCCGGACCTCCCCTGGCTCCACGTCCCACTCCCGCCCGCCACCGAGCGGACGGATCTGGACGTACGGCCCTTCGTGTCCCATCACTCTCCCGACCCGCCCGGTGCGGATCTCCACGACGTACGACCCGATGGGCAGTGCGGTCATGACCGGCTCTCCTCCCCCGGCAGTAGGGCGGCGGCGATGAGCCGCGCCGTTTCCGCCGTGCAGCATCCCAATGCGACGAGCGGCCTCGGGGGCTCCGCGGCGAGGGTGACGACGTCGAGCCCGAGCGAGGGGAGGGTGATTCCCGCCCTCGCGAGGGCCTCGCGCAATTCCGTCACTGCCTCTTGTGCGGCTTCGAGAGTCCCCGTGGTCGTCCTCATGATGTCTTCCTTCACCAACGTATGCCTTTCTGAATCCATTTCCTGCTTCGCCTCTCCAGGGTGGGGCGGAATCCGTAGAATCGGCAGATGCGCAGACCGTACAACTACGGTGTAGCGCGGGGGAGTTAATCCATGGCCAAGGGCAAGCAGGACAACGCGTGGGAGTTCTTCGGGGATCTCCTCAAGGACCGCCGGGAGGCGGCGGGGCTTCCGCAGGGCGAACTGGGCAGACGGGTGTTCGTATCGGGGGCGTACATCGGCCTGTTCGAGCAGGGAATTCGAAAGCCACAGCTGGATGTGGCGGCACGAATCGATGAAGTCCTACAAACCGGCGGTATTTTCGAACGCACGTGGCGCAAACTCATCAACAAGTCACCGTACGCGTCCTATTTCCACGCGGTGGCGGAGCTGGAGGCGGTGGCGACGAGGATCTGCGAGTTCGCGCCGACGGTGGTGCCGGGGCTGCTCCAGACGTGGAAGTACGCGGAGGCGGTGACCCTGGCGGCGAACCCGTTCGTCACGGAGGAGTACGTCGAGGAGAAGGTCACCTCGCGGATGGACCGGGCGAGGATCCTCACGGACACTACAAGGCCCGAGTATTGGGTCATCCTGCACGAGAACGCGCTCCTCACCCCCGTTGGTGGCCCGGCCGTGATGGCCGAGACGCTGGAGCACATCGTGACGCTCACACGAGAGCGGGTGGTGCTGTTGACGGTGCTCCCGCGCGCGATCGGCGCACACGCCCACATGACCGGCACGCTCAAGCTCATGGAGTTCGACGACCAGCCGCCAACGGCCTATACGGAGACGGAATTTTCGGGAACCCTCCTCGACGATCCGGCTGTGGTGAAGCAGGCCCAGCGCACCTACGATCTACTCAGGGTCGCCACGCTGTCGCCGGAGGCGTCCCTCGCACTGATCGAGTCGGCGGCGGAGGACTACAGACGATGCGTCAGTACGACCTGAACAACGCCCACTGGTTCAAGAGCTCCTTCAGCAACGGGTCCGGCGGCGACTGCGTCGAAGTCTCGTACGACTTCACCGGCGCCGCCTGGCGCAAGAGCAGTCACAGCAACGGCGAGGGCGGCAGTTGCCTCGAAGTCCTCGACCACGTCCCCGGTGTCGTCCCCGTCCGGGACAGCAAGAACCCCACCGGCCCCGTCCTGGTCGTCCCGGCCTCCGCCTGGGCGGCCTTCGTCGCCCGCGTCGAGGCGTGACGACCGCTCCCTCCCTCGTGCTGCGCGGCAGGGGCGAGTCCGTCCTCCGCTACGAGGGAGGGGCGGGGCGGGTCACGCTCCGCCGCGCGGACCGGGAGCGCCGCATCCCCCTGGCGGCGATCGCGCTCGTGCGCGCCGAGGGGCGGTCCGTCGCGATCGCCCTCACGGCGCCCGAGGAGGGCGAGCCGACCGTCTACCGTGTCGTGGACGTGAGCGAGGCCGCCGCCCTGGCCTTCGCCGACGTGGTGAACGCCGCCCTGCCCGGGACGCGGGTCTCCGACGGCGCCTCGCACGTCACGACCTTCGCCCTCCTGGCGGCCCCGCCCCCTCGCGCCCGGACCCGGCTGCCGGCCGGCGCCGTCGCGGTGTCGATCGCCGTCGTCGCCCTGGTCACCGCCCTGGTCGTGACGTCCCTGAAGGGCTGACGCGGGTCGCCGCCCGGCCGTACGATCCCGGCCATGTCGATCACTCCGTCCGTACCCGTCGTCCAGGGCAGAGGGAAGTCCTCCCTCCAGCACGAGGGCGACGCCCTGCTGCTGACCCGCCATCACGACGAGATACGCATCCCCCTGGCCGCCATCGCGCAGGTCCGCACCGAGGGCCGGTCCCTCACCGTCGAGCTGACGGCACCGGCCGGCGCGACGGCGTTCACGCACCGGATCGACGGGGCGAGCGAGGCGGCGGCCGCCATGTTCGCGGCGACCGTGAACGCCGCCCTGCCCGAGGTGACCAGGCGGGACACGAACGCCGACGGGACCGCGCTCGTCGAGGCGCACACCCGGCCCGCGAGCAGACGGGAGCTCAAGATCCGGCTCCTCAAGTGGTGGGCGGCCGCCAACGTCGCCGCGGTCGTGCTCCTCTGCGTACTCATCGCCGTCGCCGGACAGCCGGTCGGCATCGTCCTCTTCGTGCCCTTCGGCTTCGTCGCGGCGGCGTGCGTCCTCACGAGCGTCGTCTCGCTGAGCAGCTGGTACCGCGAGTTCCGTCTGATCCGGCACGGCATCACCACCCTCGCCGTGGAGTCCCCGGACCGGCGGGGGGTGTATCTGTACACGGACCCCGCGGGCCTGGTCCGCCAGGTGTTCACCTGGGCGGGCAGACTGTCCACCACGGTCAGCTACGACCCCGCGAACCCGGCGGACGTGATCCTCCCGAGGTCCACGTTCCTGCGGCGCGGGGAGCTCTGCTTCGGCCTGTTCTGCGCCCTCTGCGGTGTCGGCTTCTACGCCACCATGATCGCGATGGTCGTCCAGACCTTCACCGGCAGCCTCGACCTCTCGGCACCCGCCTAGCCACACTTATGGAAGTCATAAGTCCACCTTATGAGTCCATAGACCGGGCCCGGGTACCACTCCGCGCGACGGGTTATTTAGGGTGGCCTAAGTGTCGGCGGCCTCGCCGCCATGTCGCTTGCGAAGGGAAACCCGTCATGCCCCGCCCCCTCCGGGTCGCGATCGTCGGCGCCGGCCCCGCCGGAATCTACGCCGCCGATGCGCTGCTGAAGTCCGAGGCCGCCGCCGAGCCGGGCGTGTCCATCGACCTCTTCGAGCGGATGCCGGCCCCCTTCGGCCTCATCCGCTACGGCGTCGCCCCCGACCACCCGCGCATCAAGGGCATCGTCAAGGCCCTCCACCAGGTCCTCGACAAGCCGCAGGTCCGCCTCTTCGGCAACGTCGACTACGGCACCGACGTGCATCTCGACGACCTGCGCGCCTTCTACGACGCCGTGGTCTTCTCGACCGGCGCCATGGCCGACCGCCCACTGGACATCCCGGGCGTCGAGCTCGACGGGTCCTACGGCGCCGCCGACTTCGCCTCCTGGTACGACGGCCACCCGGACGTCCCGCGCACCTGGCCGCTCGAAGCGGAGAAGGTCGCCGTCCTCGGCGTCGGCAACGTGGCCCTCGACATCGCCCGCATCCTCGCCAAGACCGGCGACGAGCTGCTGCCGACCGAGATCCCGGCGAACGTCTACGAGGGCCTCAAGGCCAACAAGGCCCTGGAGATCCACGTCTTCGGGCGCCGCGGCCCGGCCCAGGCGAAGTTCAGCCCGATGGAGCTGCGCGAGCTGGACCACTCCCCCACCATCGAGGTCATCGTCAACCCCGAGGACATCGACTACGACGACGGCTCGATCGCCGAGCGGCGCAAGAACAAGCAGACCGACATGGTCGCCAAGACCCTGGAGAACTGGGCGATCCGCGACATCGGCGACCGCCCGCACAAGCTCTTCCTGCACTTCTTCGAGTCGCCCGTCGAGATCCTCGGCGAGGACGGCAAGGTCGTCGGCCTGCGCACCGAGCGCACCGAACTGGACGGCACCGGGAACGTGAAGGGCACCGGCGCGACCACGGACTGGGACGTCCAGGCCGTCTACCGCGCGGTCGGCTACCTCTCCGACGAGCTGCCCAAGCTCCCCTGGGACGCCGTTTCCGGCACCGTCCCGGACCAGGGCGGCCGTGTGATCGAGGAGGGCGGCGAGCACATGGCCTCCACCTACTGCACCGGCTGGATCCGGCGCGGCCCCGTCGGCCTCATCGGCCACACCAAGGGGGACGCCAACGAGACCGTGGCGAACCTCCTGGACGACTTCGCGAACGGGCGCCTGCTGACCCCCGAGACCCCGGAGGAGGACGCGGTCGTGTCCTTCCTGGAGGGCAAGGGCCTCACGTACACGACGTGGGAGGGCTGGTACGCCCTGGACGCCGCCGAGAAGGCGCTCGGCGAGCCGCAGGGCCGCGAGCGCGTGAAGATCGTCGAGCGCGAGGACATGCTGCGCGCGAGCGGCGCGATCCAGTAGGGCCTTCCCGGGCCTTTCGCGACGGGCCCCCACCCCTTCCCGGACCTATCCTGAGAGGGCCGGGAAAGGGGTGAGCGGCCATGTCCGCACCCACGACGACCGACAACACGGTCGAGCGCGCCAGGGACGCGGCGGCCCGTGAGTCCTGGGCCGAGGCGTACGCGCTCCTGCACGCCCACGACCTGCATCCCTCGCGCGCGCTGACCGCCGACGACCTCTCCGTCCTCGCCGACGCCGCCTGGTGGTCGGGGCACGTCGACGAGTCCGTCACCGCCCGGCTCCGGGCGCACGCCGCCTACCTCGCGGCCGGCGACCACCGGGGCGCCGGGCTCGCCTCCTGGTGGCTGCACTACGAGTACCTGGGCCTCGGCCGTCCCGCGGCGGCGGCCGGCTGGCTCCACCGGGCCCGGCACCACCTGGAGGACCTGCCGGACTGCCCGGAGCAGTGCTTCCTGGCCTGGAGCGACGCCGAGGAGGCCCAGGCGCGCGGCGACCACGGGGCCGCCCTCGCCGCCGCCCGCCGGATGACCGGCCTCGCCCTCGACTCCGGCAGCCCCGACCTGATCGCCCTCAGCCGCCAGGCCGAGTCCGGTGTCCTGCTCGCGGCCGGCCGCAGGGCCGAGGCCCTCGCCCTCCTCGACGACGCGATGTGCGCGGTGTCGGCGGGCGAGCTGAGCGGCATGTTCACGGGCTGGCTGTACTGCCTGGCCCTCACCCAGTGCATGGAGGCGGCCGACTTCGGCCGGGCGGTGGAGTGGACGAACGCGGCGATGGAGTGGTGCGCCCCACCCTGGCCGGGCCGCCCGCCGCCGCCCGGCCCGGAAGCCCGCACGGGACCGCCGCCCGACCCGGAAGCCCGCACGGGACCGCCGCCCGACCCGGCCAGTGCGGGACCGGTGGACAGCCCCGCGCGACCGGAACCGACGCCCGGCCCGGAAGCCCGTACGGAATCGGTGGACAACCCCGTGGGTACGGTCACGGCGGCCGCGCCCGCGCCCCCGGCGGGTCTCGGGTCGCTGCCCGTCACCGTGCCCTCCGGCGAGAACCCGTTCCGGGGTGTCTGCCGGGCCCACCGGGTGGAGGTGCTCGACCTCCTGGGGGTCTGGGCGCTCGCCGAGGCGGAGGCCCGGCAGGCCTGCCGCGAGGTGCCGGTGGACTGTCTGGAGTCGGCCGCCGCCGCGTACTACGCCGCCGGTGACGTCCAGCGGCGCCAGGGCCGCCTCGACGAGGCCTCCGTCTCGTACGGGCACGCCCATGAGCTCGGGCGGATCCCGCAGCCGGGCCTCGCGCTGCTGCGCCTCGCGCAGGGCCGGGCCGACGCGGCGGTGGCCGGCATCGACCTGGCCCTGGCCTGCCGCGGCGACCCCCACCACGACCTCCTCGGCCGGGCCCGGCTGCTCGCCGCCCGTACGGAGGTGGCCCTCGCGGTCCGTGACGTGCCGGGGGCGGCGGGCGCCGCGGCGGAGCTGGACGCCCTGGCCGGAGACGTACCGCTGCTGCGGGCCCTGGCCGACACGGCGCTCGGCTCGGTGGCCCTGGCCGAGCGGAGCGGCGAGGCGCCGCGCCTGCTGCGGCGGGCGCTCGCCGGGTGGCTGGAGCTCCGGGTGCCGTACGAGGCCGCGCAGGTGCGGATGCTGCTCGCGGCGGCCGACCGGGCGGTGGGCGACGAGGAGGCCGCCCGCCTCGAACTGGGCGCCGCGCGGACCGTGTTCGAGCGGCTCGGGGCCGTACCGGACGCCCGGCGGGCAGCGGCGCTGCTCTCCTCGGGGGCGCGGCGGCGGCTGCCGGGCGGGCTCACCGCGCGGGAGGCGGAGGTGCTGCGGGTGCTCGCCTCGGGCGGGACGAACAAGGACATCGCCCGCGCCCTGGTGATCAGCGAGCACACGGTCGCCCGGCACCTGAACAACATCTTCGCCAAGCTGGGCGTCGGCTCCCGCGCCGCCGCCACGGCCTACGCGTACGCGCACGGCCTGGTCTGAACGGCCCATGCGGGGCGCTCGCCGGACCATGGGCGGTTCGGGCGATGCGCATCCCCCGCCGACCGGGCTACACCGGAACCATGACCACCACCACCGAATCCCTCGACACGCTCCGCGGTGCCGTGCGCGGCACCGTCGTGACCCGCGGCGACCCGTCGTACGACGTGTCCCGCCGGGTCTACAACGCCCTGCACGACCGCCGCCCCGCCGTCGTCGTCCACGCCGTGGACCCGGCCGACGTGATCGCGGCCGTGCTGTACGCCCGCGAGCACGACCTGCCGCTCGCCGTGCGCGGCGGCTCCCACTCCGTGGCCGGCTTCGGCACCGTGGACGACGGTCTCGTCGTCGACCTGTCCCGGATGCGGGGTGTCCGGGTCGACCCCGAGGCCCGTACCGCGCGGGCGGAGGGCGGCACCACCTGGGGCGACTTCGACCACGCCACCCACGCCTTCGGTCTTGCCACCACCGGCGGGGTGATCTCCACGACCGGCGTCGGCGGTCTGACGCTCGGCGGCGGCATGGGTCACCTGGCCCGCCGCTGCGGCCTGAGCTGCGACAACCTGATCGCGGCCGACGTGGTGACCGCCGAGGGCACCCTCGTCTCCTGTGACGCGGAACGGCACCCGGACCTGTTCTGGGCACTGCGGGGCGGCGGCGGCAACTTCGGGGTCGCCACCTCGCTCGCGTACCGGCTGCACCCGGTCGCGGACGTCTTCGGCGGCCTGACCTGCTACCCGCTCGACGGGGACGTGGTCCGCGCGTGGGCGGAGCTGATCGCGGACTCCCCCGAGGAGCTGAACGTGATCCTGGTCCTGGCGCTCGGCCCGGAGGAACCGTTCCTGCCCGAGCGCTGGCACGGCCGCCCGATCTGCGCCGCTTTCACCTGCCACAGCGGCCCGGCGTCGGAGGACGACAAGGTCCTGGCCCGCCTGGACGGTCTCGGGCCGGTGATCGGCCGGTTCATGGAGCGCATGCCGTACCCGGTCGTCAACACCCTCTTCGACGAGCAGCTGCCGCCGGGGCTCCACCACTACTGGAAGGGCAACTTCAGCCGCGAGATGTCGGACGGGGCCATCGCGGCCCACATGGAGTACGGCGCGACCATGCCGTCCCTGGAGTCGGACACGGCGATCTTCCCGATCGACGGCGCCTGCCACCGGGTGGGTCCTGAGGACACCGCGTTCGCCTACCGGGACGCCCGCTTCTCGCACTCCTTCGGCGGCACCTGGACCGACGCGGCGGACTCGGAGCGGAACATCGCCTGGACCCGCGCCTACGACAGGGCCCTGCGCCCGCACACCCAGGAGGGCGGGTACGTGAACTTCATGGACACCGACGACCAGGACCGGGTGCGGGTCAACTACCGGCAGAACTTCGACCGGCTGCGGACGGTGAAGCGCCGGTACGACCCCGACAACGTGTTCCGGCTCAACCAGAACATCGTCCCGTAGGAGTCCGGCAGGAGTCCTCTACGGCAGGAGCCCCCTACGGGAGGAGTCCCTACTACGGCACGGTCCTCGCCGAGGCGAGCAGCCGGACGGTGTCGTCGGGAGCGAGCGCGAGCGCGTTCCCGACGGTGCCGAGGACCTCCCGCTCGGCCGGGCTGTAGATCCCGTCGGCGAGGGCGATCCGGGCGGCCTGGAGCAGGATCGACTCACGCCCGGCGGGCGCCAGGTGCGGGGTGAGCGGCTCCAGGGCCTCGTGGAGCTCGATCGCGAGGAGCGTCCCCTCGGGGTTCACCTCGGGCATGAAGCGCCCGGTGTCGGCCTCCAGGGCCTCGACGAGGTCGACGAGCTGGACGGCCGTGCACTCGGCGAAGCCGGCGGACCGGACCGCGCTGACGGCGCGGTCGAGGACGGCGCGCGAGTCGGTGCCGCCGGCCGCGAGCACGGCCAGGGCGACGGTGTGCACGGCGTCCCTGAGCATCGCGGAGAAGCGGCTCGTCGTCGGGTGGTCGAGGACCTCCGTACCGAAGTGCGTGTGACAGGCCGCGCACTCGACGACGGGGCCCGTACAGCCGCGGGGCAGGACCGGGACGCCCAGGACGGCGAACCTGCGGCGGCCGGTGCGCCGCCGGTAGTTCCGGTCGCCGCCGCACTCCTCGCAGAAGAACTCGCCGTCACCGACCGTGTTCCAGGAGGTACGGATTCCGCAGACGGCCACTTTCCCACCACGTGAATTCCGGGCAGACGGCATACGCACCTCCTCAACGGCCCGGCTGCACTGCCGGCGTGGGCGTGATGTTAGCCACATCCTTGATGTGGCGTCAGCACCCCGTCAGGAGTTCGCCCCGGAGTTGGCCGAGACACGTCACCCTTCCGAGCGCCTCAGGAAGCGCGGCGGCGACGCTTTGCGAAGGCCAGGAAGCCTCCGCCGACGAGGACGGCCGCGATCGCGGCACCGATCACACCGGGCCCGATGGCCGAACCGGTCGTCGCGAGATCACCCTCCGGGGTGGCGGAGGGCGCCGGGGCCGGCGTCCCGGCCGGGGCGGTCGCGGTCTCGCCCGGGGCGGCGGGCGTGGAGGGCGACGCGGCCTCCTGCGGCACCGTCGGCGCCGTGGGCGTGGAGCCGTCCTTGCCGGGAGTGGACTCCGGGGTCGTCTCGGGGGTGGTCTCCGGGGTGGCCGGCGGCGTGGGGACGGGGGTCTCGGTCGGCGTCGGCGTCTCCGGGGTGACGACCGGCCCCGGCTTCGTCCCGCCGGGGAGGCAGCCGGCGAAGTTCATCTGATGGGTCTCGGCGCCGGGAACGGTGAGCAGCTCCTCGGCGATCACGGAGCCGTTGACGTGACCGGGGCCGATGCCCTTGCCGCCCATCTCGACGGTGGCGTTCGGGGCGAGGATCGTGCCGGGCCAGGAGGTGTAGTTCTTCCTGACGCTCTCGGCCTGCGGGAAGTTCCACAGCAGCTGGGAGCGGATCTGCCGGAAGTCCTCGCTCGCCAGGGCGTAGTCGTCGATGACGGGGGCCGTACCGTCCGCGCCCTGGTAGTAGACGCCGTAGGTGGCGGACTTGTTCATGTCGTACGAGGCGCCGAGGACGTTCACCAGGGTCGACGAGCCGACCGGGACCTTGAAGGTGATCGCACGGACCTTCTCCAGGTCGGCGGCGTTCACGGCGAAGACGTTGAGCTCCGGGTCCGTGCCGGTGAGGAAGAGGCCGTCGCCGGAGCCGGCGGCCGTGCCGTTCGGCTCGACGCCCGCCCAGCCCGTGGACAGCGCGCGCAGCTCGGTGAACTCCTTCGCGAAGTCGACCGGGGAGGCGCCCTCCTTCACCTTGCCGCCGTCGACGCCGAAGCCCTGTCCCGGCGTGGAGAGGTCGACGACCTTGCCGGCCGTGCCGGTGCCGTGGTCCAGGACGACCTGGTTCGCGTACAGCGTGCCGCCGACGACGAGGCTGTGACCGCCGGGCAGCGCGGCCAGGTCGGCGCCGGTGAGCTCGTGGCCGATCGAGAAGCCGGAGGACTGCTTCGGGTCGCCGAAGCGGGCGTCGCCGCCGACGGCGACCGCGCCCTCGGAATCGGAGTGGCGGGTGGAGTCCTTCTCGACGAACTCGGCGTAGAGACCGGCCGTGCCGAGCGGACGCGTCACGCACTCCGCGGTGGTGGCGGATCCGGCGGCGGAGGCGGCCGGGGCCCAGGCGAGGGCGGCGCCGGTCACCGCGAGAACGGTGGCCACGGCAGCGGTCGTGCGCATGCGGAACTCCAGGTCAGGGAGGTGCGAAGGGGGCGCGTGGGGGGTGTGTCCGAAGGGACGAGCCGACCTTCCGCCATTCCCCGACACACCGTCAACTGACCTCATATGAGGCTGATTCCGGCATGGCGGGATCATCTTCCTTAAGTGAATCTGAAACCGTGACGCGGCTCACACGTGACGCTGCCCCGCACCTCGCGAGGAGGTACGGGGCAGCGGTCGCGGTACGGGGCAGCGGCTTCCGAGCGGGTCAGCGGGCGGAGCGGTTGACCGCCGAGATGACCGCCTTCAGGGAGGCGCGGGTCGTGTTGGCGTCGATGCCGATGCCCCACAGGACCTGGCCGTCGATGGCGCACTCGATGTACGAGGCGGCCTGCGCGGAGGCGCCCTCGCTCATCGTGTGCTCCTGGTAGTCCAGCAGGCGGGCGTCCACGCCGATCGCCTGCAGGGCGGCGAAGAAGGCGGAGATCGGGCCGTTGCCGGAGCCGGTCAGGACGGTGTCGACGCCGTCGACGACCGCCTCGACGGTCAGGGTGTCGGTGCCGTCCGTGTCGGAGGTGGTCTGGCCGGAGCGCAGCTGGATGCGTCCCCAGGCGTTCTCGGGGTTGGGCAGGTACTCGTCCTGGAAGACGGCCCAGATCGCGGCCGGCGTGACCTCGCCGCCCTCGGAGTCGGTCTTCTGCTGGATGATCTTCGAGAACTCGATCTGCATCCGGCGGGGCAGGTCCAGCTTGTGGTCGTTCTTCAGGACGTACGCGATGCCGCCCTTGCCGGACTGCGAGTTGACCCGGATGACGGCCTCGTAGGAACGGCCGACGTCCTTCGGGTCGATGGGCAGGTACGGCACGGCCCACTCGATGTCGTCGACGGTGACGCCCTTGGCGGCCGCGTCGGCCTCCATGGCGTCGAAGCCCTTCTTGATGGCGTCCTGGTGGGAGCCGGAGAAGGCGGTGTAGACCAGGTCGCCCGCGTAGGGGTGGCGCGGGTGGACCTCCATCTGGTTGCAGTACTCGCTGGTCCGGCGGATCTCGTCGATCTGCGAGAAGTCGATCTGCGGGTCGACGCCCTGCGAGAACAGGTTCATGCCCAGGGTCACCAGGTCGACGTTGCCGGTGCGCTCGCCCTGCCCGAACAGGCAGCCCTCGATGCGGTCCGCGCCGGCCATGATGGCCAGCTCGGCGGCGGCCACGGCCGTACCGCGGTCGTTGTGCGGGTGGACCGACAGGCAGACGTGCTCGCGGCGGGTCAGGTTCCGGGACATCCACTCGAACCGGTCCGCGTGCGTGGACGGCGTCGAACGCTCCACGGTGGCGGGCAGGTTCAGGATGATCTCGCGGCCGGGACCGGGCTGCCAGACGTCGCAGACCGCCTCGCAGACCTCCAGGGCGAAGTCCAGCTCGGTGTCGGTGAAGATCTCGGGGCTGTACTGGTAGCCGAAGACCGTGCGCTCGTCGAGCAGCTTCTCCGCGTACTCCATCACCAGACGGGTGCCGTCCACGGCGATCTGCTTGATCTGCTCCTTGGAGCCGCGGAAGACGACCCGGCGGAAGGTGGGCGCGGTCGCGTTGTACAGGTGGACGGTGGCGCGCTTCGCGCCGACCAGGGACTCCACGGTCCGCTCGATCAGGTCCTCGCGGGCCTGGGTCAGTACGGAGATGGTGACGTCGTCCGGGATCGCGCCCTCTTCGATGATGGAGCGCACGAACGCGAAGTCGGTCTCGCCGGAGGACGGGAAGCCGACCTCGATCTCCTTGTAGCCCATGCGCACCAGCAGGTCGAACATCTCGCGCTTGCGGGCGGGGCTCATCGGGTCGATCAGGGCCTGGTTGCCGTCGCGCAGGTCGGTCGACAGCCAGCGGGGAGCCTTGGTGATCCGCTGCTCGGGCCAGGTGCGGTCGGGGATCTCGACGGCCTCGTAGCGGCCGTACTTGTGGATCGGCATCCCGGACGGCTTCTGCAGCTGCGTCGCGTTGGTGACGGGCGTGGGGCGGCCGATGAAGGGGGACTGGCTCATTGCGTTGGGCTCCTCGGAATCCTGCGAGAGGGAGGGACGGCCGACTGTCGAACGCAACACCAGGTCCCGCGGGGAGGGGGTCGGCCTACGACTACAGGCCCTCGCCGCGGCAGCTAAGGAGAAGCAGCCCGAAACGCATGATGTGCCGCAGCCTAGCTCAGGGACGCCGCAGACGGACGTCCTGTTCCAGTATGCGGGACGGCCCGCGCGTCAAGGCTGATCAGTGACGCATCACTCCATTTCGCCAATCCTCATCGCACATCGTGACAGCGCCTTCACGCAGTGCCACATTTCAGGGATGACTCCCCACACGCCCGCCTTCTGCTCGATCGTCCCCCCGCACCTCCTGGAGCACCTGGCGCACTCCTCGAACCCGGCCGTCGCCGCCGCCGCCCGCCGCACCCTGATCGCGGACGCCTCGGCCCGCGCCTTCCGGGTGCTGCCGCTGCCCGGCGCCGCGCCCACGCTCGCCCCCACCGAGGCCGGCCGGCCGCACCGCACCGTCTACGACTGCCGGCAGGGGACCGACCTGCCGGGCGAGCGGGTCCGCGCCGAGGGCGAGGAGGCGACCGGTGACGCCACCGTCAACCGGGCGTACGCGGGCCTCGGCGCCACCTTCGACCTCTTCCTGAACGCCTTCGGGCACGACTCGATCGACGGCGCCGGTCTGCCCCTGCACGCCTCCGTCCACTACGACGAGAACTACGGCAACGCCTTCTGGAACGGCGAACAGATGGTGTTCGGCGACGGTGACGACGAGATCTTCCTCGACTTCACCCTGCCCGTGGACGTCATCGGCCACGAGCTGGCCCACGGCTTCACCCAGTACTCGGCGAACCTGGAGTACTTCAGCCAGTCCGGCGCCCTCAACGAGTCCGTCTCCGACGTCTTCGGCTCACTCGTGAAGCAGTACGCGCGCGGCCAGAGCGCCGAGCAGGCCGACTGGCTCATCGGCGAGGGCCTCTTCCACCCGAACGTGGAGGGGACGGCGCTGCGCTCCATGAAGGCCCCGGGGACCGCGTACGACGACGACGTCCTCGGCAAGGACCCGCAGCCCGCCCACATGGACGACTACGTCCGCACCGGCCGTGACAACGGCGGGGTGCACATCAACTCCGGCATCCCCAACCACGCCTTCTACCTGGCCGCGACAGAGCTCGGCGGCAACGCCTGGGAGCGGGCCGGGCGGATCTGGTACGACGTGATGACCGGCGGGACCCTCACCCCCGAGGCCCGCTTCTCCGAGTTCGCGGCGGCCACGGTGGCGGCGGCGCGGGCGCGGTTCGGCGACGGGGCGGAGATCCAGGCCGTCCTGAAGGCCTGGTCGGCGGTGGGGGTGCCCACCGACTGACCGGCTGGTAGACAGGGCCCATGCGGATTCGAGTGCGGCGCACGGGCGGTTTCGCGGGCATCGAGCGGTCGGCGGAGGTGGACACCGCCGACCCGGACCTGCGGTCCCTGTCGCGGGAGGTCCTCGCCGGAGGCAGCGACGAACGCCGCGGCGTCCCGGACGGCTTCCTGTACGAGATCACGATCGACGGCGTGACGATCCGCTGCTGCGACCCCGACCTCACGGCCGCGCAGAGGACCCTCATCACGAGGGTCCTCAAGGAAGGCGCGTAGGTACGGGTAGGTACTAGCGGGAGGCGCGCCGCCAGAATCTG
The DNA here is from genome assembly GCF_042716635.1 of Streptomyces sp. NPDC058664. Lineage (NCBI taxonomy): Bacteria > Bacillati > Actinomycetota > Actinomycetes > Kitasatosporales > Streptomycetaceae > Streptomyces > Streptomyces sp. NPDC058664. The sequence goes on from NZ_JBHXRW010000013.1 coordinate 108,468, forward strand.
TTCTCCTTCGGCGGCCGGACCTTCAGGGTCCAGTCCCCGTCGGCGCTGACGAGCTGCACGAGCAGGGGCCCCTCGGGCAGGGGGCGCGTCTCCCGGGGGAACCTGCTCGCCTCGTTGGCGAGCAGGTGGTCGCGGCCGTCCGGCTCGTAGCCGTGCACGTTGAACCACTCGAAGCCGAGCCTCGTGCGGAGCCGGGAGGTGAGCAGGCCGGCGGGGCCCGTGTACAGCAGCACGTCGGAGCCCCGTCCCTCGGCGGTGCCGTCGAGGATCTCCAAGGTGCTCACCGGGCGGACGGCGACCGTCCACGGCTCGCGGGAACTCACGCGCAGGCGGAGCGGGGCCTTGCCGTCGTACCGCAGGACCCGACGGGCCCCCTGGTCCTTCACCAGCGTGTTCGCGAGAAGGGCGTCGCTGTCGCCCTTCTCGTCGATGCTGTGCACGGCGAAGTAGCAGTCGCCCTTCCGGGTCGATTCGACGACGACGTAACCGGCCGGGATCGGCACGTCGACGGTGATGTCGGCCTTGCCCTCGCCGCTGCGGACGAACTCCGGGAAGTCCTGTCCGAAGAGCTCGGCGTCCGACCGCGGGCCGGTCCCCGGGGGCCGCTGTACGGGGACTCGCGGCGTTGTCCGTACGGAGGCGGCCCCGGCCTCGGCCTCCCGGACCTTGGCGAGGAGCTCTTCGGGGATGGTCTCCGGCGAGGCGCCGGAGGAGGCGGGCTCGTCGTCGTGCACGGGCTCGTCGTCGGGGGCGACCTCGGCCTCGGCCTCCGGGTCCCTGCCCACGATGCCGAAGTCCTCGGCGAGGCCGACGAGGCCGGAGTCCCACCCCTGGCCCACGGCGCGGAACTTCCACGCCCCCTCGCGCCGGTAGAACTCGCCGAGGACGAACGCCGTCTCCGTGGCCGCGTCCTCCACCTCGTACAGCGCCAGCTGTTCGCCCGTACCGGCGCTGATCGTCCGTATGTGGAGTCCGGGCACCTGGCCGAACGTCCCGTCCTCGCTGGAGGCGGTGATGGCGATGCGCTGGACACCGGGCTCGACGAGCGCGGTGTCGATCTCCAGCCAGTCGGCGACCCGCTGTTCCTCGTCCCGCACCTGTCCGATGTGGCGGACGGCGCCGGACGGGTGCGTGAGCTGGTTGTAGAAGACCAGGTCGCCGTCGCCCCTGACCCGGCCCGTGGCGTCCAGGAGGAGCGCGGAGGCCTCGACCTCCGGCACCCCGTCACCGCCCGCCCGCCGGACGACCGCGACCCGCCACACCTGCCCGGGGACCGGCAGGTTTCCCCCCTTGATGATCCTTGTCACCGCGTCATGCTGGCACGCGGGACGGGGGGTGTCGACGGGCTAGAAGCCCAGCTTCCTCAGCTGCTTGGGATCCCGCTGCCAGTCCTTCGCGACCTTCACGTGGAGGTCGAGGAAGACCGGCGTGCCGAGCAGGGCCTCGATGTGCTTGCGGGACTTCATGCCGACCTCCTTCAGGCGGCTGCCCTTGGGGCCGATGATGATGCCCTTCTGGCTGGGGCGCTCGATGTAGACGTTGGCGTGGATGTCGAGCAGCGGCCGGTCCGCCGGGCGGTTCTCCCGCGGGATCATCTCCTCGACGACCACCGCGATCGAGTGCGGCAGCTCGTCCCGTACGCCTTCGAGCGCGGCCTCGCGGATCAGCTCCGCGACCATGACCTGCTCCGGCTCGTCCGTCAGGTCGCCCTCCGGGTAGAGCGGCGGGGACTCGGGGAGCAGCGGGATCAGCAGGTCGGCGACGAGCTGGACCTGCTTGTCGCCGACGGCCGAGACCGGGACGATCTGCTGCCACTCGAAGCCCAGCTCCTTGCCGAGCTGGTCGACGGCGATGAGCTGCTCGGCGAGCGTCTTGGAGTCGACCAGGTCGGTCTTGGTGATGATCGCGACCTTGGGGGTCTTCTTGATCGCGGCGAGTTCCTTGACGATGAACTTGTCGCCGGGGCCGAGCTTCTGGTCGGCGGGCAGGCAGAAGCCGATGACGTCGACCTCGGCCCAGGTGGTGCGCACGACGTCGTTGAGCCGCTCGCCGAGGAGGGTCCGCGGCTTGTGGAGCCCAGGGGTGTCGACCAGGATCAGCTGCGCCTCGGGGCGGTGCACGATGCCCCGGACGGTGTGCCGGGTGGTCTGCGGCCGGTTCGAGGTGATGGCCACCTTCTGGCCGACCAGAGCGTTCGTGAGGGTGGACTTGCCCGCGTTGGGGCGGCCGACGAAGCAGGCGAAGCCGGCCCGGTGGACGGCTTCGGTTTCTTGGTTGCGAGCGCTCATGGGGGCCATTGTCCCCGATGAGCGCCCACCTCACGTACCCACGTGCCTGTCCGGCCCCGCACGGGCCGCCCGGCGCCGTCGTATCCGCAGGCCGGAGAGGCCTGCGGCGCCTCCCACGAGCAGGGTCGCGGCGGCGAGCCAGGGCAGCGCGAGGAAGGACACCGCGCCGGTCTCCCGCACGTCCTTCGCGGTGGCGGTGAGGGTGACGTCACCCCAGTCGAACTGCGGGGAGCCGGTCCACCGCTCGGTGAGCCGGATCTTCTGGCGGGGCAGCAGCTCGGACGGCACCTTCGCCAGGTCGCGGGCGAGGAGGGTGCGGCCGAAGAGGCCTTCCGCGCGGAGCGCGACCTTGGGGTTGAGGGTGACGTTGCCCCGGTTGTGCAGGGTGTACGAGACGACGGCGCTGCTCGTACGGGTGCCGGGCACCAGCGGCCGGTCCTGGTCGAGGGTGACGTCCTCGACGGCCAGGGCGGGCACCGTCGGCCCGCTGACCCGCAGGTAGAGGCGGGCGGCGACCGCGCGCTGGACGCCGACGGCCACGGAGCCCTTCGCGCCGGGGCTGATCCGCTCGTCGAGGGCGACGAGGGCCCCGGGGTGGTCGCCGGGGTCGGCGTCGGCGGGGACGGTCAGGGTGTACGGGACGGTGACGGCGGAGCGCGGCGGGACGGTGATCCGGGTCCGCTCGGGCTTGATCCAGGCACCGGCGCCGGTCTGCTCCTCCCGCTGGGTGCGGACGGCGAAGCCGCCGTCCCGGTCGGTGTTGTAGGCGTCGGCGCCGTAGAGCCGGAAGGTCAGCGGGGCGGCCGTCTTGTTGGCGACGGTGACCCGGTCGGTGAGGGTGGACCCGGGGTCGGCGGTGAGGAAGAAGTAGGGGCGGCTGCCCAGCTGGACGGCGGCCGGGTAGACGGCCCACTCGCCGTTCTCGGCGGCCCGGGCGTGCGGGGCGGGGCCCAGGAGCAGGAGCAGGGCGCTCAGGAGGAGTACGTACAGCGTGCGCACGAGTCGGAACCCCCGGGGTGCGGAGCGGGCCGGCCGGGTGCGCGCCCGGCCCGCACGGTGGTCAGGACAGGGTCAGGGTCAGCACGCCCGCGTACGCGCCGGGCGCGGTGAACGCCGGGACGTCGAGGGAGAGCCCGGCGCCGACGGTGAACTCGCCGCCCGTGAGGGTGCCGTTCGGAGTGGAGGCGAGGGTTGCGCCGCCGCTGCCGACCGGTCCTGACGAGCCGGCCGCGCAGGTGCTGGGGCTGCCGGCCTTGGCGGTGCAGGCCGGGGTCCAGCTGAGGTTCCCGGCGCCGATCGAGCCTCCGGAGCCGGTGAAGTCGGTGACCTTGCCGGTGAGGGACCAGCCCGCGGGGCCGCCGCGGAAGTCCTTCACGGTCACCGCGTTGAGGTCGCCGGTGGCGGCGCCGCCCTGGCCGAAGTCGACGGAGGACAGCTGGACGGCGTCCCCGGCCTGGGTCATGGACAGTTCGCCCGCAGTGACGGCCGCCGTGATCGTCTGACTGTTCGGCGGGGCCGGGACGACGACCTTGTACGCGGCGGGTCCCGCGCCCTTGTCGGGGTCCCAGGCCGCGCCCTCGTACGCGACGATCCCTGTGGTCGCCACGTCGTTGACCTTCAGGCGCGCGGCGAAACCGCCCTCGCTGTCGGTCGTGACGGTCATCCGGTCGGCGGTCTCCGCCGCTCCGGCGCGGCCGGCGACGGTCACCTCGGTGAGCGGGGTGAACTTGGCTCCGTTGACGGTGACCCGGACGCCGGCGTCTCCTGAGGCGCTGTCGAGCTGGAGCGTGCGGGCGTTGGGGCTGGTGACGGGGCTCGCGACGACCGTCTCGGAGACCGGGGCGGGCGGGCTGAGCACCGTACAGGGGGTGTCGAGTTCCATGAGGTAGCTGGTGTGGATGTTGTAGTCGCCGGGCGAGAGGGTGATCGATCCGGCCTGGGTGACCGTGAAGGTGCCGGTCATGGAGAAGGCCGGGAAGGAGCCCTTGCCGGGGACCGGTGGGTTCTTCTTGGGGCCCGTGACGCTGATCGCGCCGGTCTGGGCGCCGCCGACGACGACCTTGCCGCTGGGCGTCATGATGTCGGCCGGGAGCGCGAGGTCGACGGGGTTGGACGCGGCGGGCTTGGTGATCGTGTAGGTGACGGTCACGGTGTCGCCGACCTTGGGGCTGCTCTTGTCGACCGTGATCGCGGCGGTGGTGGTGCCCTCGATGGGCGGGATGCCGGCGATCGGCGGCGGGACGCAGCGCGTGGGGAACTGCACCTCCGCGGAGGCGCTGGTCGCGCCGGCCGGAGCGGCGAGCGCGCCGCCGCCGGCGAGTGCGAGGGCGGTGGCGCCGAGGACGGCGGTCCAGCGCCGTCTTCGGGCCGCCGCCCGGGATCGGGTGAGTGCCATGGATGTGCCCCCTCCTGAGGGATGAGTGGGCGCCATTGACGGCTGCGGACTCCGATAAGTCAATGCACACGAAAGACATCGACTGATGTGCCGTCAGTTACTGTCAAGATCGCCGCACGGCGGACGTTTCCCCAGGTCACGACGGAGATCACGGCGCAGGTCACGACGGAGACCGGTGCCGCCGAAGGCGACACCGGTCCGGGTGGTGCGGGGCTCAGCCGAAGACGAACGGACCCGGCGACTGCGAGGTCACCGCGTCACAGTTCACCGTGACCCCGAAGATCACCATCTTGAGGGCGACACCCGCGAAGTACGAGTTGAGGCTGTCGCCCGAGGCCACGGTCCCGCTCAGGGGGCCGATGACGACGGACTGTCCGGCACCGAGCGCCGGGTTCTTCTTGCCGGTGAAGACCCGGGTGCCACCGCCGGCCTTGGCCATCGTCAGCGTGGCGTTGATCTGGTCGGCGCCGACCGCGATCGGCGTCGTGACGGCCGAGGTGACCTTGATGGTCGCGGCGGTGCCGCTCTGGGTCGCGGCGAGGGTGGCGGTGCCGCCGCCCCAGCTGCCGCAGTCGTACGTCGCCGTGGCGGACCCCGGCGAGACGGCCGCGGCCGTCGGCGCGAAGGCGAGTGCGGCGGCGGCGAGGCCCCCGGCGAGGACCGCGACGGTCCCTAAGGCGCTTCTGCTTCTCATGACGAGTTCGTACCCCTTCCGATGACGAACGCAGGGGGTGCGGACACTGCGTGAACAAGGAGATCTGACGGCCCGTCGGGCGAACCGCTGTTCATTGAGACGCAGACCGTCGGGGAAGGCAAGAGAAGACGCGGTGATCCTTCACGAACGCGCAAGGGCCCGGCGCCACGGCGCCGGGCCCTCCTCTCGTGCGGGTGACTCAGCCCGCGGTGACCGCCGCGCGCAGCCGGCCGTCGGGACCGGCGAGCAGCACCGGGGTCTCCGGGCCGCCGAGGTCCCGTACCGCCGCGCGGTCCTCGTCCGTGGCGGCCTCGGCGTTCGACACGACGGCCGCCGCCTCCAGGGACTGGGCGCCGCTGGCCACCGCCATCGCGACCGCGGTCCGCAGGGCGCTCAGCTTGAGCGACTCCAGCTCCACGCTTCCCGCGACATAGGTGCGGCCGGTCTCGTCCCGCACCGCGGCCCCCTCGGGGACACCGTTGCGGGCGCGGGCGCTCCGCGCCAGGGTGATGATCTTGAGGTCCTCGGCGCCGAGGTCGCCGTGCTCGCTGCTGAGTGTCATGCCCCTGAGCATAGGTCGAGGCCCGGGCGCACCCGGATCCCGTCTCATCACACGACCCGGCCGGTCTCAGCCCGCGACCGGGTACATCGCCCCGCGCCGCCCCTCGGGAGACACCAGCCACTCCAGCTTCGCCGCCGTGTCCGCCTCCGGCAGCGGCGTGTGCATCACGATCGCCAGGTCGGGCCGGGCCGGGACCCTGAGCTGCGTCGCCTCGACGACCAGCGTGCCGACCAGCGGATGCTCCAGCTCCTTGCGGTTCTGGCCGCCCGGCAGGATGTCCCGCCGCTCCCACAGCTCCGCGAACTCCGGGCTCAGCGCCCTGGCCTCCTCGACCACCGCACGGAACCCCTCGTCGTCCGGGCACTCCGAGCAGGCCGAGCGGAACTGCGCGACGACCTTCGGCGCCAGCTCCTCCCAGTGCCCCATCCGCGAGCGGTACAGCGGATCGGTGAAGAAGGACACCAGGCAGTTCTGCGAGGTCTCCGGCCGCATCCCGAGCACGACGGCCGCCGCGTCGTTGTACAGGACCGTGTTCCAGTACACGTCCATGATGTGCGCCGGGAACGGCATCCACGCCTCGATGAGCCGCCGCAGCCCGTCGCACATGTCCCGGTCCTCGGGAGCCGCCTCCAGGGCCGGCGGGTTCAGCGCCGCGAGCACGTACAGATGGCGCCGCTCCGCCGGGCTCAGCCGCAGCACCCGCGCCACCGAGTCGAGCACCTGCGGCGAGACCGTGATGTCCCGGCCCTGCTCCAGCCACTGGTACCAGGACACCCCGACGCCCGCGAGGACCGCGACCTCCTCCCGGCGCAGGCCCGGCGTGCGGCGCCGCGCGCCACCGTCGGGGAGTCCCGCCTCGGCCGGGCTGACCCGGGCCCGACGGCTCATCAGGAACTCGCGCAGTTCGCCGAGTCGGTGCTGCTTCGCACTGGTGCTCTCGAGAGCGGTGGCCACGTGTGCTTCCTCCCCCTGGACGCCCGGTGGATGCCTGGTGGTACGACCAACAGGATAAGTTCCCGCTCCCCAGCCTTGTTCCCGTACGCCGAGGGTGGGGCCATGGCAACCCTGACCCCCGCTCCCACCGAGAGCACCGCTCCCCCGGGCCTCACCGGCCGCACCCGGCTCATCCTCTTCGTGCTGTGCGCCGCCCAGTTCATGGTCTCGCTCGACTTCTCCGTACTGAACGTGGCGCTGCCCGTCCTCGGCGCCGACCTCGGCCTCGACCGGTCCGCCCTCCAGTGGGCCGTCACCGCCTTCGCGCTGCCCTCCGGCGGCTTCCTGCTCCTCTTCGGGCGCGTCGGCGACCTCTACGGACGCAAGAAGCTGTTCCTCGCCGGACTCGCCCTCTTCGGCGCGGCCTCGCTGCTCGCCACCCTCGCCTGGAACCCGGCCGCCTTCCTCACCGCACGCGCCCTCCAGGGCATCGGCGCCGCGGCGATCGTGCCCACCGGCATGTCCCTGCTGACCACCACGTTCCCCGAAGGGCCGCTGCGCGACCGGGCGCTCGGCATCTCCGGGACCCTGCTCTCGCTCGGCTTCACCGTCGGCATGGTCCTCGGCGGCGTCATGACCGACACCTTCGGCTGGCGCTCCACGATGGGCCTGCTCGCCCTCTTCAGCGTGATCGTGCTGCCCCTGGCCCCGGGCCTGCTCCCCGAGTCCCGCACCCCCGAACGGCCCCGGCTGGACGTGCCCGGCGCGGTGACCGTCACCGGTGGTCTGCTCGCCCTGATCTACGCCCTGTCGACGGCGGCCCAACGCGGCTTCGGCGGCACGGACGTCCTGGTCACCCTGGTGGCGGGCATCGTGCTGCTCGCCGTGTTCGTACGGGTCGAGTCCCGGCACGCGGCCCCGCTGGTCTCGCTGCCGATGCTGCGGCGCGGCACGGTCGCCTTCGGCAACCTGGGCGGTCTCATCACCTTCTCGATGATGTCGACGGTCGTCTTCGTCCTGACCCTGTACCTCCAGGAGACCCTGGACCTGTCGGCCTTCGTGACCGGCCTGGTCTTCGGCGTGCAGGGCGTGGCGTCGGTCGTGGCCGGCCTGTTCGCGTCGAAGGTGATCGGCCGGATCGGCGCCCGCCGCACCCTCGTCGGCTCGCTCGTCGGGCAGGGCCTGCTCACGGCGGCGCTGCTCGGCCTGGGCGAGGAGTCGGGCGTGGTCCTGGCGACCGTCGCGGTCTCGCTGGCCTCCATGTGCCACCTCGGCGCGATCATCTCGTACGGGCTGACCGTCACGTCCGGCGTCCCGAACGAGGAGCAGGGCCTGGCGACCGGTCTGGTGACCACGACCCAGCAGGTCGGCCTCACCGTCGGCATCCCGCTGCTCGGTGTGCTCGCCACCACGGGCGGGGACCTGTACGGGGGCGTCCGCACGCTCCTCGCCGTGGACGCGGCGATCGTCCTGGGCACGGCGCTCCTGGTCGGCCTCGGACTGCGGCGCAGGTGATTCAGGGCCGGTCGAGGCGGAGCCGTACGGCCTTCGGCAGACCCGCGACCACCAGGTCGTACGAGTCCTCGACGAGCTCCCGGACCATCCGGTCCGGGAGCTCCCCGACGGTCACCGTGTTCCAGTGCCGCTTGTTCATGTGATAGCCGGGGGCGACCGCCGGGTACTCCTCGCGGAGCCGTACCGCCTCGTCCGGGTCGCACTTGAGATTGACCCGCAGCGGCTCGGAGTCGAGCCACGACAGCGCGAACAGCTTCCCGGCGACCTTGAAGACGGAGACGTCCGGACCGAAGGGGAACTCCTCCGAGGCGTCGTTGAACCCGAGGCAGAGAGCACGCAGCTGGTCAGGGGTCACTCCGGCTTCTCCTCCGGTGCCGGCGGGTTCAGCGGCTCCACGAGAACGGTGACGATCTTGTTCCGCCGGCCGGCCGGGGACTCGGCCGTCAACCGCAGCGAACGCCCGTCCGGCAGCTCCACCACCGCCTTCGCGCCCGCGATCGGCACCCGGCCCAGCGCCTTCGCGAGCAGACCGCCGACGGTCTCCACGTCCTCGTCGTCGTACTCGTCGGGGCCCAGGCCGTACAGCTCGCCGAGGTCCCCGATGTCGAGCCGGGCGGTCACCCGGTGGCGGCCCCCGCCGAGGTCCTGCACCGGCGGCAGCTCACGGTCGTACTCGTCGGTGATCTCGCCGACGATCTCCTCCAGGATGTCCTCGATGGTGACGATCCCGGCCGTACCGCCGTACTCGTCGATGACGACGGCGACGTGGTTGCGCTCCTGCTGCATCTCGCGCAGCAGATCGCCCGCGTTCTTGGTGTCGGGCACGAAGGCGGCGGCCCGCATCGCGGTCGACACCTGGTCGGCCTCGGAGTCGCGGTTGATGTGCGTCTTGCGGACCAGGTCCTTCAGATACACGATGCCGACGATGTCGTCCTCGTTCTCACCGGTGACCGGGATCCGGGAGAAACCGGAGCGCAGCGCGAGCGTGAGGGCCTGACGGATCGTCTTGTACCGCTCGATGGACACCAGATCGGTCCGCGGCACCATCACCTCCCTGACGAGCGTGTCGCCCAGCTCGAAGACGGAGTGCACCATCCGGCGCTCGTCGTCCTCGATCAGCGACTCCTGCTCGGCCAGGTCCACCATGGCCCGCAGCTCCGCCTCCGAGGCGAACGGCCCCTTCCGGAAGCCCTTGCCCGGCGTCAGCGCGTTGCCGATGAGAATGAGCAGCTGCGGGATCGGCCCCATGATCCGGGCCAGCGGCAGCAGCACGTACGCGGCGACCGTCGCCGTGTTCAGCGGATGCTGGCGGCCGATCGTGCGCGGCGAGACGCCGACGGCCACGTACGAGACGAGGACCATGACGGCGATGGCGGTGAGCAGCGCCTCCCAGGTCTCGGGAAAGGCCTCGAGACAGGCGTACGTGACGACGACACCGGCCGCCATCTCGCACGCGACGCGCACGAGCAGCGCCACGTTGAGATAGCGGGTCGGGTCGGAGGCGACCTGCGCGAGCTTCGCGGCCCCGCGCCGCCCGGACCGTACGGCCTCGGCGGCGCGGAAGCTGGAGACCCGGGCGAGACCGGCCTCGGCGCAGGCGGCGAGCCAGGCGACGACGACCAGCGCGACGGCGCCGAGGATCAGCGAGACGTCCATCGGGGGGTCAGGAGACGGTCGGCGCCGGGGACGGGCCGGTCAGGCCCTTCTCCGCGCGCCAGCCGTCGACGATCGCCGCCTGGAGGCCGAACATCTCGGCCTTCTCGTCGGGCTCCTCGTGGTCGTACCCGAGGAGGTGGAGCACCCCGTGGACGGTGAGCAGCTGGAGCTCCTCGTCCATGGAGTGCTCCGTCGGGGCGTCCTTGCCCTGCTGGGTGGCGACCTCGGGGCAGAGCACGATGTCGCCGAGGAGCCCCTGCGGGGGCTCGTCGTCGTCCTTCGCCGGCGGACGCAGCTCGTCCATCGGGAAGGACATGACGTCCGTCGGCCCCGGCAGGTCCATCCACTGGATGTGGAGCTGCTCCATCGCCTCCGTGTCCACGACGATCACCGAGAGCTCGGAGAGCGGGTGGATGCGCATGCGCGCCAGGGCGTAGCGGGCGATGTCGAGGATCGCCTGCTCGTCGACCTCGGTACCGGACTCGTTGTTGACGTCGATCGACATGGTGTTTCTGTGACTACTTCCCGTTGCGGCCGTTACGGCTGTCGTACTGCTCGTACGCGTCGACGATACGGCCGACGAGCCTGTGCCGGACGACATCCTGCGACGTGAGCGTCGAGAAGTGGACGTCCTGGACCCCGTCCAGGATGTCGCGCACCTGCCGCAGACCGCTCTTCGTCCCGTTCGGCAGGTCGACCTGGGTGACGTCACCGGTGATGACGATCTTCGAGTCGAAGCCGAGGCGGGTGAGGAACATCTTCATCTGCTCGGGGTTCGTGTTCTGCGCCTCGTCGAGGATGATGAACGCGTCGTTGAGGGTGCGGCCCCTCATGTACGCCAGGGGCGCGACCTCGATCGTGCCCGAGGCCATCAGCTTGGGGATCGAGTCCGGGTCGAGCATGTCGTGCAGGGCGTCGTACAGCGGGCGCAGGTACGGGTCGATCTTCTCGTAGAGCGTGCCGGGCAGGAAGCCGAGGCGCTCACCGGCCTCGACGGCCGGGCGGGTCAGGATGATCCGGGTGACCTGCTTGGACTGCAGGGCCTGGACCGCCTTGGCCATGGCGAGGTAGGTCTTGCCGGTGCCGGCGGGACCGATGCCGAAGACGATCGTGTGCTTGTCGATCGCGTCGACGTACCGCTTCTGGTTGAGCGTCTTGGGGCGGATCGTGCGGCCCCGGTTGGACAGGATGTTCTGCGTGAGGACCTCGGCGGGAGTCTCCTCGCCGCCCTCCGCCGTGCCGTTCTCGCTCGCCCTGAGCATGGCGATCGAGCGTTCCACTGCGTCCTCCGTCATCGGCTGACCGGTGCGGAGCACCAGCATCATCTCGTCGAACAGGCGCTGGATCAGAGCGACTTCCGCCGCGTCGCCGACCGCGCTGACCTGGTTGCCGCGGACGTGGATGTCCGCCTGCGGGAACGACCGCTCGATCACGCGGAGCAGCGCGTCACCGGAGCCGAGCAGGGTGACCATCGGGTGCTTGGCGGGCACGGCGAAATGGGCGCGGGCCTGTCCGGGCGTCCCGTCCTGGAACGCTCCGTCGTGGGCTGTGGGTGTCTGCGTCATGGGCCGGCACTATGGCCTGCACATACCTCCCGTGCAGGGGTTCTCGCTGCTCGACAACCTCTGGATCACCAAGCCTACGACTTGGCGCCGACAGTCCGAAGGGATTTACGAAGCGGCCGCGCGGAAGCCGATCGTGGGCACCGCGCGGCGCAGCGGCCAGGGGCGGGCGGGGGCGGGCAGGAGGCGTTCGAGGAAGGCGTAGCGGTCACGCAGCGTCTCGGGGTCCTGCCTGGCGTGACCCTGGACGCGCTGCCACCAGGCGGCGATCTCGCCCCAGGTGGGGGCGGAGAGGGAGCCGCCGAACTCCTGGACGGAGAGTGCGGCGGTGAGTCCGGCGAAGGCGAGCCGGTCGGCGAGGGGCCAGTCGGCGAGGGTGCCGGTGACGAATCCGGCGACGAAGACGTCACCGGCGCCGGTGGGGTCGAGGGCGGAGACCTGGATGGCGGGCACCTCGGCGGTCTCGCCGGTGCCGCCGTCGACGGCGTAGGCGCCTTCGGAACCGAGGGTGACGACGGCGTAGCGGACCTTGTCGGCGAGGGCGCGGGCGGCGGCCCGGGGGCAGTCGGTGCGGGTGTAGCGCATCGCCTCGGCGGCGTTGGGGAGGAAGGCCTCGCAGTGTTCGAGGTCGGCGAGTCCGGCCAGGTCCCAGCGGCCGGTGTCGTCCCAGCCGACGTCGGCGAAGACCTTGGCACCGCCCCGGGCGGCCTGGGCGACCCACTCCTCGGTGCGGCCGGGGGCGAGGGAGGCGACGGCCGCGCGCGCGTGGGGCGGGTAGGCGGGCAGGGCGCCGACGGCGTCGACGGGTGGGGCCTCGTGGCCGTGGGAGACCATCGTGCGCTCCCCCTCGTAGGCCATGGAGACGGTGACGGGTGAGTGCCAGCCGGGGACGGTGCGGGAGAAGGAGAGGTCGATGCCCTCGCCCTGTTCCAGGGCGTCCCAGCAGTACTCGCCGTAGTGGTCGTCGCCGAAGGCCGCGGCGAGGGAGGTGCGCAGGCCGAGGCGGGCGAGGGCGGTGGCCATGTTGGCGACGCCGCCGGGGCTCGATCCCATGCCGCGGGCCCAGGACTCGGTGCCCCGGACGGGTGCGCTGTCGAGGCCGGTGAAGATGATGTCGAGGAAGACGGTGCCGGTCAGGAAGACGTCGCAGGCGGGGTCGGTGGGCTCGCGCAGGCGCACCAGCGGGTCGACCCCGGCGTCGTGCGGTGGCTGGTCTCCCCTTGCTGTGGTCACGGCGGACTCCCCGGTCGTGGTGCGGCAGATCGGCACCGTGGTGCTGATCTGGACAGTGTGCCCGATGGGGGTGGGGAGACGGGGGTGACGCAACACGGCCTTCGCGCGTTGCCCCGCCGTACCCGTCCCAAACCGATCGTGACCCGTATCACTGGCCGAATCGGGGGATACCGGCTTCTCCGCCCGCTCGGATGCTTGATACACATGGTGCCGCGACCCCGTGGATCACCGGGCGCCGTCTCATTTCCCCGTCCAGCTCCTGGAACGCCCATGTCGTCGCGCCCGCGCGTCCCGGGGGCTCTCGTCGCCCTCGTCGCCCTCTTCACGGCCGGTTACCTCGCCCCGTACCTGCTGCCGACCGTCGTCGGCCGGCTCTCCGCGGGACTGGGCCTCACTCCCGCGGAGGCGGGTCTCGTCGGCTCCGTGCTGCTGCTCGGCTCCTCGTCCGCCGGTTTCGCGCTGGCCGCGCGCGGGGAGCGGGTCGGGCCGCGCCGGGCGGCCCGCGCGGGCCTGCTCGCGATGGCGGTCGGGTACGGCTCCGCCGCCGCGACCGGCGTGGTGCCCCTGGTGGTGGCGGGCGCCGTCCTCGGGGGTCTCGGCTCGGGTACGGCGACGGCGGTGGCCGCCGCCGGGATCGCCGGGCAGCGGGATCCGCACCGGGCCTCCACGCTCGGCCTGCTGTCCGTCTCGGCGGCGGCGGGCGCGCTCTACCTGACCCTTCCGCACCTGGCCGGCGGGCACGCTCCGCCGCTGCTCGCGATCGCCTGCGCGGCGGTCCTGGTGTGGCCGCTGACGGGCCGTCTGCCGGGTGCCGCGCGCGCGGTGCGGCGGGCGGCGGCGATTTCCGGGCCCCTCCCCCACCGGCGGGCCGGGGCCGTCCTCGCCGCCGGCATCCTGTGCTGGTCCCTGGCGCAGAACGCGCTGTGGGGGGTGAGCGGCCGCATCGGGCTCACGCAGGCGGGGCTGTCCGAGGTCACCGTCGGCGCGGTGTTCGCGGCGGCGCTCGGTGCCGGGCTCGCCGGGGTCACGGCGGCGGGGGCCCTCGGCTCCCGGCTGGGCCGGGCGGTGCCGATCGGGGCGGGGACCGTCCTCATCGCGGGATGCGTGCTGCTCAGCTCGGCCGCCGGGGGCCTGGTCTCGTTCGCGACCGGCGAGATCCTGTGGAACGCCGTCTACCCGGTCGTCCTGTCGTACCTCCTGGGTCTGGCCGCCTCGCTCGACCCGCGCGGCCGCTGGGCCGTCCTGGTCGGCTCCGCGTCCTCGCTGGGCGTGGCCTGCGGCCCGGTGGCGGGCAGCCTGCTCTCGGAAGGTGCCGGGTACACGGGCATGGGTGCGGTGCTGTGCGCCCTGCTCCTGCTGGTCGCGGTCCCGATGACGGCGGTGGCCCGGCACGCGGCCGGCCGTCCGCTGGTCCCGGGCTCGGTGCGCCGCAGGGGTGGCGCCCCGGCGGCGGTCCTCGCGGGTACGGCCTCGGCGACCCCGGCGCTCGTCCCCCAGATGGGCGCTCCCGAGCAGGAAGTCGCCCCGATCACGGTCCGGACCCCGGCGGGCCGCCGGGGGCTCGCGAGGTCGGCGTTCCGGCTGGCGAGGCCGGGCGGGCGGGGCTAGCCGGGCCTTACGGGGTACGTGCCCGTCACGGCGGGCCGAAGCGCCAGAAGCGGTCGGCGTAGGGGCCGCAGGGGAACTGGTTGACCGGCGTCGTCTGGCGGGCGCTCCCGTCGGGGACGGCCAGGCAGAGGCCGCTGTTGACGTTCATGATCCGCACGGGCGTGTCGGTCGGGGGCGGGACCTTCGCCGGGGGCTTCGGTGCGGGCTCGTCGGCGGGCGGGGCGGCGGGCGGGGCCGTCCGCGGGGTCCGGGAGGGGCCGGGGGCGGGCGGGGCCGCGGAGGTCGGCGCCGGGCGGGGCGGGGGCGTCGTCGAGGGCGGTGCCGTGGACGGCGGCGCGGAGGACGGTGCCGTGGAGGACGGCGACGGGTCCGGGGCAGCGGTCACGGCGGACGGCGCCCGGACGGTAAGACCTGCGCGGGTGGCCGCGCCGTGGCGTCCGCGCGGTGTGTCTGGGCCGGGACCGTCGCCAGGGCTCCGGCCACGGGCACCACCACGCCGACCACCCACCGGGGTGGAGGGTGGGCGGTGGCGGTGGTGGCGGTGGCGGTGGCCGGGGTGGTACCCCCCCCGTGCCGGGATCCGGCCGCGTGGCGGTGGGGTCCCCTGCGGGACCGGACGTGTCGGACACCGTGCTGCTCCCCCGAAACAACTGTCGTCGCCCCCGTATCGCCACACGGTCGCCCCGGGGACCCCGTACGTCGGAAACCCGTACGCCCGGGATCCCGCACGTCAGGAATCCCGTGCGTCGGGGCTCGTGCGGCCTACTCGTCGAACGCGTACGCCTCCACCTCGGCGAGGTACCGCGCCCTGCGGGGCTCGTCGTCCTCCAGGAAGGAGGCCTCGAAGGAGTTGCGGGCCAGCTCGCGGAGGTGCTCCGACGTCAGGCCGAGGGCGTCCCGTACGGCGTCGAAGTTGTCCCCCGCGTACCCCCCGAAGTACGCCGGGTCGTCGGAGTTCACCGTGACGAGCAGTCCCGCCGCCATCATCGAGCGCAGCGGGTGTCCGGTGAGGACGTCGACGGCGCGGAGCCGTACGTTCGACAGCGGGCAGAGGGTCAGCGGCACTCTCTCCCGGACGAGGCGGTCGACGAGGTCCGGGTCCTCCATGCAGCGCAGGCCGTGGTCGACGCGCTCCACGCCGAGGACGTCCAGGGCCTCGCGGATGTACGCGGCCGGGCCCTCCTCGCCCGCGTGGGCGACCTTGCGGAGACCGAGCGTCCCGGCGGCCTCGTAGACCTCGCGGAACTTGGCCGGCGGGTGGCCGACCTCGGCCGAGTCGAGGCCGACGCCGGTGATCCGGTCCAGGTAGGGCTTGGCGGCGTCCAGGGTGGCGAGCGCCGACTCCGCCGACTCGTCGCGCAGGAAGCACATGATGAGCCGGGTGGAGATCCCGTACCGCTCCTCGGAGCGTTCGAGGGAGGCGCTCAGGCCCTCGATCACGGTGCCGATCGGAACGCCGCGGGCGGTGTGCGCCTGCGGGTCGAAGAAGATCTCGGCGTGCCGGACGCCCTGGGCGGCGGCCCGCTCCAGATAGGCGTCGGTGAGCTCCGTGAAGTCCTCGGCGGTGCGCAGGACGGCCATCAGGCCGTAGTAGAGGTCGAGGAAGGACTGGAGGTCGCTGAAACGGTACGCCTCGCGCAGCTCGTCCGTGTCCGCGTACGGCAGGGTGACGCCGTTGCGTGCGGCGAGCGCGAAGGCCAGCTCGGGTTCGAGGGTGCCTTCGATGTGGAGGTGCAGTTCGGCCTTGGGTACGGGCATGTTCACGTTCGTTTCGGTACGGGGACCCTCATGAGGTCCTGGGCAATGCTCAGTTCGCCGTCGAACCCGGCCGCCCGCGCCTGCCGCTCGAACTCGGCCGGGTCGGAGTAGCGCTGCGAGAAGTGGGTCAGGACGAGATGCCGCACCCCCGCGTCCCGGGCCACCGCCGCGGCCTGTCCCGCCGTCAGGTGGCCGTGGTCGGTGGCGAGGCGGACGTCCTCGTCGAGGAAGGTCGACTCGATGACGAGCATGTCGGCGCCCGCGGCGAGGGCGTGTACGCCCGCGCAGAGCCGGGTGTCCATGACGAAGGCGAAGCGCTGCCCGCGCCGGATCTCGCTGACCTCGTCGAGCGTCACGCCGTTCAGGACGCCCTCGCGCTGGATCCGGCCCACGTCGGGGCCCTTGATGCCGTGCGCGGCCAGCCTCTCGGGGATGATGCGGCGCCCGTCGGGCTCGGTGAGCCGGTAGCCGTACGACTCGACGGGGTGCGAGAGCCGGTACGCGTCGAGGGTGTACGTGTCGGTGACGGCGAGCGGCCCGTCGGCGGCGACGGGCGACTCGGTCAGCTGCACGGTCTCGCGGTACGCGGTCGCGTACCGCAGACGCTCGAAGAAGCGCTGCCCGCTCGCCGGGTAGTGCGCGGTGACCGGGTGCGGGACCTGGTCGAGGTTGATCCGCTGGATCACCCCGGCCAGGCCGAGCGAGTGGTCGCCGTGGAAGTGCGTCACGCAGATCCGGTCGATGTCGTGCGCGGCGGCGCCGGCCCGCAGCATCTGGCGCTGGGTGCCCTCGCCGGGGTCGAAGAGGATGCCCTGCCCGTCCCAGCGCAGCAGATAGCCGTTGTGGTTGCGGTGGCGGGTCGGGACCTGGCTGGCGGTCCCGAGGACGACCAGTTCGCGTACGGACACGGCTTATCCGGGGGGCCAGTTGAGGCCGCGGCCGCCCAGTACGTGCGCGTGGGCGTGCCACACGGTCTGGCCGGCACCCGCGCCGGTGTTGAAGACGATCCGGTAGCCGCTGTCGTCGACCTTCTCCTGCGCGGCGATCTCTCCGGCCTCGCGCAGCACGTCGGCGGCGACGGTCGGCGCGGCGGCGGCGAGCGACGCCGCGTCCGGGTGGTGGAGGCGCGGGATCACGAGGACGTGGGTCGGCGCCTGCGGGTTGATGTCGCGGAACGCGACGGTCGTCTCCGTCTCGCGCACGATCTCCGCCGGGACCTCACCCGCCACGATCTTGCAGAACAGGCAGTCGCTCTGCGGCTCTCCGGCCATGGCCCGGGCCTCCTCGCCTCGTCGGTCGCTTCACGCGCATGGTATCCGCCGCCTCCGGCATCCCCGCGCCACAGGCCGCTCCTCGGCCGGGCGGGTCCTCCCCTGCCGCTCCCGGCGGCGTCGCTCAGTCCTTGGGGGCGCGCCGGTTCAGGGCCGAGCGGCTCACCCAGTACGTGATGATCACGGCCCAGAACAGCGGGGTCCCGAGTCCGCCGACCACGCCCGCGTCGAACGACCACAGGGCCATCGTCACCACCGAGTGGAGGCCGAGCAGCCCCACGGCCGTGGCCATCGCGATCACGGGCCGGCAGGAGCGCGCCACGAGGAACAGGGGGCGGCGCAGCCGGGGCGGCACCCGGCGGCCCATCCACAGCACCCAGCCGCCCCAGGCGCCGAGGAGGACGGCCGCGCCGATCAGGAAGGGGACGACCGCCTCCGTGCCGGTGGCTCCGGTACGGACCGGGGCGGAGCCGAGCGCGGCGGCGACGAAGCCGAGCAGGGCCACCCAGCGGGCCCCGGCGGCGGTGTTCCAGGCCATGGCCTCCAGGTTGTAACGGGCCTTGCGGTCCTGGAGGTCGAGCGCGGCGGAGGCGACGAAGCCCTCGGCGGCCTGCGTCCAGGCCCCGCGCCGGAACCAGCGGCGCCGCAGCCTCAGCAGCGACAGGTTGTTGTGGGCCTCGCTGCTCTGCGGGTTGAGCCGCAGCGTCGTCTCGTACGCCCGCTGCGCGGTGGCGTGATCGCCCCGGCGCTGGGCGGTGAGCCCCACCAGGAAGTGGGCCGCGTCCTCCTCGGGGGCGAGACCGACGGCGGCCCGCGCCGCCTCGTACGCCTCGACGGTACGCGCGGGCGTGCGCGCGTGCTCCCCGAACTGGGCGAGGGCGGTGCCGAGGGCGTAGTGGGTGCCCCAGTACTGCGGGGCGAGCCGGACGGCGTACCGGGCGGAGGTCTCGGCGTCCTGGAAGCGGCGCAGGCCCAGCAGGATCTGGACGCGCATCAGCCAGGCCATGAGCAGCTCGGGTTCGGCGGCGAGCGCCCGGTCCACGGCGTCCAGGGCGGCCGGGTGGTCCTCGGCGCGGTGGTGGCAGCGGGCGAGCAGGACGAGCGCCTCGGCGTCCTCCGGTTCGGTCGCCAGGTGCTGGGCGACGAGCTCGCCGGCCTGCGCGTACCGCCCGGTGTCGTACAGGGCCTCGGCGCGCAGGAGGGCGGTCGGGGTGGCCGGGGTGGTCACAGCTTGCGCTTCCGCTTGAGGTGGGCGAGGAGGTCGTCGTACAGGCCGCCCTCGTTGGCGAACATGGCGACGTTCCGGGCGGCGGCGAACCACGGCTCCGTGGACGGCTTGATCTGCTTGGCCGCGCCGAGCAGGTCCTTGGTGGTGATGAGGCGCACGGAGCCGCTGCGGGCGGAGTCGAGGAGCGCGGCCTCGGCGGCGCTCTCGCAGACGTGGGCGAGGTCGGCGCCGGAGAAGTCCTCGGTGGCCTTGACGAGCTTGCCGAGGTCGACGGCCTCGATGGGGCGCTCGCGCAGGTGGTAGCGGAGGATCGACTCGCGGGCGGTGGCGTCCGGCGGGAGCACGAGCAAGGTGCGGTCGAGGCGGCCGGGGCGGCGGAGCGCGATGTCCACGTCCCAGGGCACGTTGGTGGCGGCGAGGACGAAGACGCCCTCGTTGCCGGCGCCGCTCGCGATGCCGTCGAGCTCGGTGAGGAGCTGGTTGACGACGTTGCGCAGGCCGCTGTGGTGCGTGCGGGAGCGCTTGGCCCCGAGGGCGTCGAGCTCGTCGAGGAAGACGACGCAGGGGGCCTGGCGGCGGGCGGTCTCGAAGATGTCGTGGATGTTCTTCTCGGAGGCGCCGATCCACATGTCGAGGACGTCGGAGAGCGAGACGGTGAGGAAGTTCGCGCCGAGTTCGCCGGCGACGGCGCGCGCGATGAAGGTCTTGCCGCAGCCGGGCGGGCCGTAGAGGAGCAGTCCGCCGCGGAGCGACTTGCCGTACAGGCGGCGCAGTTCGGGGTTGCGCATGGGCGCGAGGAACGCGGCTTCGAGCCGGTCCTTGACCTCCTCCATGCCGCCGACGTCGGCGAGGCGTACGGCACCGGGGGCGTCGACGTCCCAGGCGGCGGCGTCCCCGGCGGCACCCTCGCCGTCGGCGGCCTGCGGGTCCTCCAGGAAACGGGGGCCGACGAGGTCACGCACCTGCTGCTCGGCGGCGTCCCAGTCGAAGCCGCGCGCGTCGCCCGCGGACGGCTCGGGTGTCACCGGCGTCTCGGGTGTCACCGGCTTTACCGACTGCTCGGCGTGCACGGGGGGCGTCGTGGGCTGCTCGGTCGCCGGGGTGGACGCGGTTGCCAGGGGCACGCCCATCGCCCGCATCATCAGCGCCCGCGCGTCCGCGTCCCCCGGCGCGTGCTGGAGGGCGACGGCCGCCTCCGTGACGGCCTCGTCGTTCCGTCCCTCGGAGAGGAGGAGTTCGGCGAAGTGAAGACGCAGGGGTACGTCACCGGGGGCGGCGGCCACGGCGGCGCGCAGACTGCGGATCAGAGGGGACTCGTCGGCCATGCGGCCACTTTATGGAGCCGCCGGGGGCCGCCGTCCACCGGGTTCGGTCCGTACACTGCGCCGCATGAGGCGGGAACGCGCACCGCGCAGGATGACGGTGGACGACACGGTGTGGCTCTGGAACGTCCGGCACCGGCACCCCGACTGCCGCACGGTGCTCTCCCTGCGCCGCACGGAACTCCCCCACGCGCAGCTCCGGCTGGTCTTCCGGACCGCCCCGGGCCGCATCGTGTCCGGCTATCCCTTCGGGCAGGGCGACGTGGCCTCGGCCGACGGCCCCGTTCTCAACCTGAACGAGCCGGGCGTCGTACGCCGCTTCCTCGGCGAAGCGGGGAACCGCGGCCTCCTCCCCACCACCCACGGCGTCCGGGAGGAGAACGCCTGGCCCCTCTACGACACCCTGACGGGGACGGAGGCACCGGACACCGCGAACCCGGCCTGATCGGCGGGCCACCCTCTAGCTCCGGCCCTAGCTCCAGCGCCCCGTACGCGCCAGGACCAGCGCCGTCGCCGCCGTGCCCGCCGTCGAGGTGCGCAGCACGCTGCGGCCCAGCCGGTACGGCTTCGCCCCCGCCTCCTCGAACGCGGCGAGTT
This sequence comes from Streptomyces sp. NPDC058664, assembly GCF_042716635.1. Taxonomy (NCBI): domain Bacteria; kingdom Bacillati; phylum Actinomycetota; class Actinomycetes; order Kitasatosporales; family Streptomycetaceae; genus Streptomyces; species Streptomyces sp. NPDC058664. The sequence continues at coordinate 129,090 of NZ_JBHXRW010000013.1, forward strand.
CCTGCGGCGAGACACCGCCCTCGGGGCCGACGATCAGCACGATCGAGCCCTTCTCCGGGAGTTCGGCGGTGGCGAGCGCCCCGCTCGGATGGTCTCGGTCCTCGTGCAGGACGGCCGCGAAGTCGGCGTCCGCGAGAAGCGCGGCGACCTGCTTCGTCGTCATCAGGTCGGAGACCTCGGGGAACCGGGTGCGGCGCGACTGCTTGCCGGCCTCGCGCGCGGTGGACCGCCACTTGGCGAGCGCCTTGAGGCCCCGGTCGCCCTTCCACTGGGTGATGCAGCGGGAGGCCGCCCACGGCACGACGGCGTCCACCCCGGTCTCCGTCATGGTCTCCACGGCGAGCTCGCCCCGGTCGCCCTTGGGCAGCGCCTGGACGACGGTGATCCGGGGCTCCTCCTCGGGGTCCTCGTGGTCGCCCGACACCTGGACGGTCAGCCGGTCCTTGCCCTCGGCGGTGAGCACCACGCAGTCCGCCCAGCGGCCCCGGCCGTCGGTGAGGACGACGTCCTCACCGCCCTGGAGCCGCTTCACGGAGACGGCGTGCCGCCCCTCGGTTCCTTCGAGGACGAAGGTGCCGGTGCCGGGGACGGCGTCGACGACGAAGACGGGTGCGGTCATGAGGCGCTCCTGTGGGCGGGCCCGGAAAGGTCGGAGAGGGCGGTGTCGAGTTCGGCGGCCAGCACCTCGACCAGCCGGCCTGCGGGGAGCTCGCGGGCGAGCCGGTGGCCCTGGCCGGCCCACAGCGCCATGCCCTGGGCGTCGCCCGCGGTGGCGGCGGCCTTGCGGATCGGGGCGGTGAGGTGGTGGATCTCGGGGTACGCGGCGGGGGCGTACGGCCCGTGCTCGCGCATGAAGCGGTTGACGAGGCCGCGGGCCGGGCGGCCGGAGAAGGCCCGGGTGAAGGCGGTCCGGGTGAAGAGCGGGTCGGTCAGGGCCCGCTTGTGCAGCGGGTGGGCGCCCGACTCGGGGCAGCAGAGGAAGGCGGTGCCGAGCTGGGCGGCGTCGGCCCCCGCGGCGAGGACGGCGGCGATCTGCGCGCCGCGCATGATCCCGCCGGCGGCGACGATCGGGAGGGCGACGCTCTCGCGGACCTGGGTGAGGAGGGCGAGCAGCCCGGTGCCCGGGACGCCGTCGTCGGCGGGGTCGTCGCGGTACGTGCCCTGGTGTCCGCCGGCCTCGACGCCCTGGACGCAGACGGCGTCGGCGCCGGCCCGCTGGGCGGCGAGGGCCTCGTCGGCGGAGGTGACGGTGACGATCGTGAACGTACCGACGCGGGCGAAGGCGGCGAGGACCTCGGGCGCGGGGCAGCCGAAGGTGAAGGAGACGACGCGGACCGGGTCCTCCAGGAGGATGGCCAGTTTGGCGTCGTAGGCGTCGTCACGGCAGTCCTCGGTCTCGCCGAGCGGGGTGTCGTACCAGGTGGCCTCGCCGGCGAGCTGGTGGCGGTAGACCTCGACGGCGGCCGGGTCGGCGGGCCGCCCGCTCTGCGGCAGGAAGAGGTTGACGCCGAAGGGGCGTGCGGTCATACCGCGCACCTGCTTGATCTCCTGGTACAGGCCGCCGGCCGTCTTGTACCCGCCGGCCAGGAAGCCGAGCGCCCCGGCCTCGCAGACGGCTCCGGCCAGCTCGGGACAGGAGGCGCCACCCGCCATGGGGGCCTGCACGATCGGATGCCGAGAGAGATCGTTCAGTGCGGTGGTGGACATATGGGCATCGTGCCATGCCCCTGCTTCGGGGCCGAATCCGTACGTCAGGTCATGGAAGGGACGGTTCCGGAGGGCGGCGGTCGCCGGCTCCGAAAGGCGGAGGGGCGGCACCCGCACACGCGGATGCCGCCCCTCCCCCACCGAATTCCGGGCCGGTCAGGTCCGCCCGTTGAACGCGTCCTTCAGCCGCGAGAACAGCCCCTGCTGCCCCGGCTGGAACTGGCCGGTGGGCCGTTCCTCGCCGCGCAGCTTGGCCAGTTCCCGCAGGAGCCGTTCCTGCTCCGCGTCGAGCTTGCCCGGGGTCTGCACCTCGACGTGGGTGATCAGGTCGCCCCGGCCGTTGCCCCGCAGGTGGGTGACGCCACGGCCGTGCAGCGGGATCGACTGGCCGGACTGGGTGCCCGGGCGGATGTCGATCTCCTCGAGACCGTCGAGTGTCTGCAGCTGCACCTTGGTGCCGAGCGCGGCCGCCGTCATCGGGATGGTGACCGTGCAGTGCAGGTCGTCGCCGCGCCGCTGGAACGTGTCGTGCGGGGTCTCGTGGATCTCGACGTACAGGTCGCCGGCGGGCCCGCCGCCGGGGCCGACCTCGCCCTCGCCCGCGAGCTGGATCCGGGTGCCGTTGTCGACACCGGCCGGGATCTTGACGGTGAGCGTGCGACGGGACCGGACCCGGCCGTCGCCCGCGCACTCGGGGCACGGGGTCGGGACGACGGTGCCGAAGCCCTGGCACTGCGGGCAGGGGCGGGAGGTCATGACCTGGCCGAGGAAGGACCGGGTGACCTGGGAGACCTCGCCGCGGCCGCGGCACATGTCACAGGTCTGCGCGGAGGTGCCGGGAGCGGCGCCCTCGCCCGAGCAGGTCGTGCAGACGACGGCCGTGTCGACCTGGATGTCCTTGGTGGTGCCGAAGGCCGCCTCGTTGAGGTCGATCTCCAGACGGATCATGGCGTCCTGGCCGCGGCGGGTCCGCGAGCGCGGGCCGCGCTGCGAGGCCGTGCCGAAGAAGGCGTCCATGATGTCGGAGAAGTTGCCGAAGCCACCGGCTCCGAAGCCGCCCGCGCCGCCTCCGCCGGAGGCCGACAGCGGGTCGCCGCCCAGGTCGTAGACCTGCTTCTTCTGCGGGTCCGAGAGGACCTCGTAGGCGGCGTTGATCTCCTTGAAGCGTTCCTGCGTCTTCGGATCGGGATTGACGTCCGGGTGCAGCTCGCGGGCGAGCCTCCGGAAAGCCTTCTTGATCTCGTCCTGGGACGCGTCGCGGCGCACGCCGAGTACGGCGTAGTAGTCCGTGGCCACTTACGACTCCGCCAGGATCTGTCCGACGTAACGTGCCACTGCGCGTACCGCTCCCATCGTTCCGGGGTAGTCCATGCGGGTCGGTCCGACCACGCCGAGTTTGGCGACTGCCTCGCCGCCCGAACCGTAGCCGACCGAGACGACGGACGTGGAGCTCAGCCCCTCGTGGGCGTTCTCGTGCCCGATGCGTACGGTCATGCCCGATTCCTTGGCCTCGCCCAGCAGCTTGAGGAGCACGACCTGCTCCTCCAGAGCTTCGAGGACGGGCCTGATCATCAGGGGGAAGTCGTGTCCGAAGCGGGTGAGATTGGCGGTGCCGCCGATCATCAGCCGCTCCTCGTGCTCCTCGACCAGGGATTCGAGGAGGGTCGCGAGCACGGTCGAGACCGTGGCGCGGTCCTCGGGCTCCTCGAAGGACTCGGGGAGGTCCTGCACCAGCTGCGGCACGTCGGCGAACCTGCGGCCGACGACCCGGCTGTTGAGCCGGGCCCGCAGATCGGCGAGCGAGGTCTCGCCGAAGGGCCCGGGGCAGTCGATGAGGCGCTGCTCGACGCGGCCGGTGTCCGTGATGAGCACCAGCATCAGGCGGGCGGGTGCCAGCGAGAGCAGCTCCACGTGCCGGACGGTCGAACGGGTCAGCGAGGGGTACTGGACGACGGCGACCTGACGGGTCAGCTGCGCGAGCAGCCGGACCGTGCGGCCGACGACGTCGTCGAGGTCGACCGCGCCGTCGAGGAAGTTGTGGATGGCCCGGCGCTCGGGCGTCGACAGCGGCTTGACGCCGGCGAGCCGGTCGACGAAGAGCCGGTAGCCCTTGTCGGTCGGGATGCGGCCGGCGCTGGTGTGGGGCTGGGCGATGAAGCCCTCTTCCTCCAGGACGGCCATGTCGTTGCGCACGGTGGCGGGCGAGACGCCGAGCTTGTGGCGTTCGGTGAGCGCCTTGGAGCCGACGGGCTCCTCCGTCCCGACGTAGTCCTGGACGATGGCGCGCAGAACCTCGAGTCTGCGTTCGCTGAGCATCGTGCGCACCTCCAGCTGTCGTCGTTCCGGTTGCTCCGGTTTTGGCACTCACCCTGTCCGAGTGCCAGCGATCCCCCGCCAGTGTACGGCGGCGGGCGACGCTCCTGGCAAGGAGGCGGCGCCCCACCGGTTAGCGTCGCCCCATGGACGTGGATTGGGAAGCGTACGGATGGGAGCGGCTCTCGGACGGGGTGGGCCGGCGACGGCTGCCCCACTGGGACGCCACGGTGGGACTGGTACTGGGCGAACGGGCGGCGCTGCTGTACGACACGGGCTCGTCGCTCGCCGAGGGCACCGAGCTGCGGACACAGGTGGCGGAGCTCACGGGCGGCCGGAGAGTGACGCACATCGCACTCAGCCATCCCCATTTCGACCACGTGCTGGGCACGGCGGCCTTCGCGGGCGCGGAGGTCTTCGGCGCGGTCGGCTCGGACGAGCTGCTCGGCCGGGCGCGGGACCGGGAGGAGCTGCGCGAGGACGCGGTACGGCAGGGCCTCGACGGGACGGCGGCCGCGGAGGCCGTGGACGTCCTGGTGGCCCCGCGGCACGTGGTCTCCGGCGAGTGGACGCTCGACCTGGGCGGCCGGCAGGTCCTCCTGGCGAACGTCGGGCCCGGTCACACGCGCCACGACCTGGTGCTCCTGGTGCCGGGAGAGCGGGAGGTGGTCTTCTGCGGCGACCTGGTGGAGGAGTCGGGCGAGCCGCAGGCGGGCCCGGACGCGATCCCCTCGCGCTGGCCGGACGCCCTGGACCGGCTGCTGCGGCTCGGCGGCGAGGAGGCGGTGTACGTGCCGGGGCACGGGGCGGTGGTGGACGCCGCGTTCGTGCGGGCACAGCGCGATGAACTGGCACACCGCTTCCACGTCGCCTAACGTCACCGAAATGCGCAGCTACGACCCGGACCTGACGCCCTCTTGGAAGAGGCCGAAGCCCGTCCCGGAGATCCCGGCCGACCGTGACCTCGTCGTCGAGGAGGTCACGACGGGCTTCTGCGGGGCGGTGATCCGCTGCGAGGCGGGCACGGTGACCCTGGAGGACCGCTTCGGCAAACACCGGGTCTTCCCGATGGAACCGCGCGGCTTCCTCCTGGAGGGCCGGGTGGTGACCCTGGTGCGACCGGTCTCCGCTCCCGCCCGCCCCACCCGTACGGCCTCGGGCTCGGTCGCCGTGCCGGGCGCACGCGCGCGCGTGGCACGGGCGGGCCGGATCTACGTGGAGGGCCGCCACGACGCCGAACTCGTGGAGCGGGTCTGGGGCGACGACCTGCGCATCGAGGGCGTGGTCGTGGAGTACCTGGAGGGCATCGACGACCTGCCGTCGATCGTCGCTGAGTTCGGCCCGGCGCCGGACGCCCGTCTGGGGGTCCTGGTGGACCACCTGGTGCCGGGTTCGAAGGAGTCGAGGATCGCCGCCCGGGTGACCTCCCCGGACGTGCTGGTCGTGGGACACCCGTACATCGACGTCTGGGAGGCGGTGAAGCCGTCGTCCCTCGGCATCCCGGCATGGCCGGCGATCCCGCGCGGCCAGGACTGGAAGACGGGCGTGTGCCGCGCCCTGGGCTGGCCTCACGACAACACGGGCGCGGCCTGGCAGCACATCCTGTCGAGGGTCACCTCGTACAAGGACCTGGAACCGGCCCTCCTGGGCCGAGTGGAAGAACTGATCGACTTCGTGACGGCGCCGTAAGCGCCCCCACCCTGTTGTGGCAGCTCGTCCCGATGGGCCCGTTGTGGGCAATCGTCCCGCAGGGCGTGGGGGTCCCCCCGGACGGAGTCTGGGGGAGGGTGGGCACGACGGGACGGTGCCCTGTCGGGCGCCTCCGCTCCCCGCGCCCGAACCTCAGTCCACCAGATCCCGCACCACCGCGTCGGCGAGCAGCCGCCCCCGCAGGGTCAGGACCGCGCGCCCGGCCTCGTACGGCTCAGGCGCGAGAAGCCCGTCCGCCAGCGCCCGCGCGGCAGCCGCGAGCCCCTGCGGCCGCAGCAGCGACAGCTCGACACCCTCCCGAAGCCGCAGTTCGAGCAGCACCCGCTCCACCCGCCGGTCCTCCTCGGAGAGCAGCTCCCGCCCGGCGCCGGGCGACTTGCCACCGGCGAGGGCCGCGGCGTACGCGCCGGGGTGCTTCACGTTCCACCACCGCACCCCGCCCACGTGGCTGTGGGCCCCCGGCCCCGCGCCCCACCAGTCCGCGCCGCGCCAGTACAGCTCGTTGTGGAGGCAGCGCCCGGCCTCCGAGGTGGCCCAGTTGGACACCTCGTACCACTCGAATCCGGCCTCGGCGAGAACGGAGTCCGCGATCAGGTACCGGTCGGCGTGCACGTCGTCGTCGGTCATCGGCACCTCGCCGCGCCGGATGCGGCGGGCGAGCTGCGTGCCCTCCTCGACGATCAGGGCGTACGCGCTGACGTGGTCGGGACCGGCGCCGATCGCCGCGTCGAGCGAGGCCCGCCAGTCGTCGTCGGTCTCCCCGGGCGTCCCGTAGATCAGGTCCAGGTTCACGTGGTCGAAGCCGGCGGCCCGCGCCTCCGCGACGCACGCCTCGGGCCGCCCCGGCGTGTGCGTGCGGTCGAGGATCTTCAGGACGTGCTGCTTGGCGCTCTGCATGCCGAAGGAGATCCGGTTGAAGCCGCCGGCCCGCAGCTCCTCCAGATACGCGGGGGTCACGGACTCCGGATTCGCCTCGGTGGTCACCTCGGCGTCGTCCGCGAGCCCGAACTCGTCCCTGACGGCTCCCAGCATCCGTACGAGGTCACCGGCGGCGAGCAGCGTGGGCGTACCACCGCCGACGAAGACGGTCCGCACCGGCCTGGGGTCGTCCCCGAGCACCTTGCGGGCGAGCCGGATCTCCTCGGTGACCTGCTCGGCGTAGTTGTCCCGGGAGGCCAGGACGCCGCCGGTGCCGCGCAGCTCGCTCGCCGTGTAGGTGTTGAAGTCGCAGTAGCCGCAGCGCGTGGCGCAGTACGGCACGTGCAGGTAGAACCCGAGGGGTCGCTCCCCTGCCCCTTCCAGGGCGTGCGGGGGCAGCGCCCCGTCGTCGGGAACGGTCTCACCATCGGGCAGTACGGAAGGCATGAGCCCCATTGTCCCGTACTGCCCGGGGTGAACGTCCGGCCTGTGGACAACCTCTCCACAGGGGCGAGGTCAGGACTCCCTGGACCCCGCGTACATCTCCTCGATGAGGTCCTTGTACTCGCGCTCCACCACCGGCCGCTTCAGCTTCAGCGACGGGGTCAGCTCGCCGTGCTCGATGTCGAGGTCGCGGGGCAGCAGGCGGAACTTCTTGATCGTCTGCCAGCGCTGGAGGCCCTCGTTGAGGCGGTCGACGTAGCCCTGGATCATCGTCACGGTCTGCGGGGCCGCGACGATCTCGGCGTACGACTTGCCCGCGAGGCCGTGCTCGGCGGCCCAGCCGAGGAGGGAGGGCTCGTCGAGGGCGATCAGCGCGGTGCAGAAGTTCCGGTCGGCGCCGTGGACGAGGATGTTGGAGACGAACGGGCAGACGGCCTTGAACTGGCCCTCGACCTCGGCCGGCGCGATGTACTTGCCGCCGGACGTCTTGATCAGGTCCTTCTTGCGGTCGGTGATCCGCAGGTAGCCGTCGGCGGACAGCTCGCCGATGTCACCGGTGTGGAACCAGCCGTCGGACTCCAGGACCTCGGCCGTCTTCTCGGGCAGGCCGTGGTAGCCCTCCATGATGCCGGGGCCGCGCAGCAGGATCTCGCCGTCGTCGGCGATCCGGACCTCGGTGCCGGGGAGCGGCTTGCCGACGGTGCCGGTGCGGTAGGCCTCGCCCGGGTTGACGAAGGAGGCGGCGGAGGACTCGGTGAGTCCGTACCCCTCCAGGATGTGGATGCCCGCGCCGGCGAAGAAGTAGCCGATCTCGGGGGCGAGCGCGGCGGATCCGGAGATGCACGCGCGCAGGTTGCCGCCGAAGGCGTCACGGATCTTGGCGTAGACGAGGGCGTCGGCGACCTTGTGCTTGGCGGTGAGGCCGAAGGGCGCGGAGGCGGTACCGGTGCGGCGGAAGTTGTCCTGGGTCGCCTTGGCGTACGCGCGGGATACGCCGGCCGCCCACTGGAAGATCTTGTACTTGGCTCCGCCGGCGGCGCGGGCCTTGGCCGCGACGCCGTTGTAGACCTTCTCGAAGATGCGGGGGACGGCGGCCATGTAGGTCGGCTGGACCACCGGCAGGTTCTCGATGATCTTGTCGACGCGGCCGTCGACGGCGGTGACGTGCCCGACCTCGATCTGTCCCGAGGTGAGGACCTTGCCGAAGACGTGTGCGAGCGGCAGCCACAGGTACTGGACGTCGTCCTGGGTGACGAGACCCGTGGCGGCGATGGCCTTCGCCATGTACGACCAGTTGTCGTGCGGGAGGCGGACGCCCTTGGGGCGGCCCGTGGTGCCCGAGGTGTAGATGAGGGTCGCGAGCTGGGTGGGGGTGATCGCCGCGACCCGCTCCTTGACGGCCTCGGGGTGCTTCTCCAGGTACGCCTTGCCGCGCGCCTCGAGCTCGGCGAGGGAGAGGACGAACTCACCGTCGCTCTCCACGCCCGTGGCGTCGATGACGACCACGTGGTGGAGGTTCGGCAGGTCGGCGCGGCGCTCCACGGCCTTGGCGAGCTGGACCGCGTCCTCGGCGATGAGGACCTTCGACTCGGAGTCGGAGAGGATGAACGCCGACTCCTCGGCGTTGGTCTGCGGGTAGACCGTGGTGGTCGCGGCGCCCGCGCACATGACGCCGAGGTCGGCGAGGATCCACTCGACTCGGGTGGCGGAGGCGAGGGCGACCCGTTCCTCGGACTGGACGCCGAGGTCGACGAGGCCGGCGGCGATCGCGTAGACCCGTTCGGCGGCCTGGCCCCAGCTGAGCGACTTCCAGTCGTCCGGACCGGCGCCGGAGGCGGCGGGCACCGGATAGCGGTAGGCCTCCGCGTCCGGAGTCCGCTCGACGCGCTCAAGGAAGAGGGTCGCCACGGAGGGCGGCCGGTTCTCGATCTGGGTCTGTGTGTCGCTCACGACGTCCTCCGGGCGGCGGCGGTGCCTGCTGGTGGTTCGTAACTAACTGGCGAGTAACCTTCGAGCCGGGATCAGACTAAAGCGCGGAGGACCGGCGCGTAAGGGCCTGCAGGACGTCGTTTCACGTCGCTTCAATAACGAACGAACCCGCGTACCGATGCGGAACGGGCCCGCGCGCACTCGGCACGTGGACCCGTTCCTGACCGTTTCCGCGGCGGCTACTTCTTCTTGCCGGAGGACTCGTCGCTCGACAGGACGGCGATGAAGGCCTCCTGCGGCACCTCCACCGAACCGACCATCTTCATGCGCTTCTTGCCTTCCTTCTGCTTCTCCAGCAGCTTCCGCTTACGGGAGATGTCACCGCCGTAGCACTTGGCGAGGACGTCCTTGCGGATGGCGCGGATGGTCTCGCGGGCGATGACCCGGGAGCCGATCGCGGCCTGGATCGGCACCTCGAAGGCCTGCCGCGGGATGAGCTCGCGCAGCTTCGCGACGAGCCGCACACCGTAGGCGTACGCGGCGTCCTTGTGGGTGACGGCGGAGAACGCGTCGACCTTGTCGCCGTGCAGCAGGATGTCGACCTTGACCAGGCTGGAGGCCTGCTCGCCGGTGGGCTCGTAGTCGAGCGAGGCGTAACCGCGCGTCTTGGACTTCAGCTGGTCGAAGAAGTCGAAGACGATCTCGGCGAGGGGCAGGGTGTAGCGGATCTCGACCCGGTCCTCGGAGAGGTAGTCCATGCCGATCAGCGTGCCGCGACGGGTCTGGCAGAGCTCCATGATCGCGCCGATGAACTCGCTCGGGGCGAGGATCGTGGCGCGTACGACGGGCTCGTACACGTCGTTGATCTTGCCCTCGGGGAACTCGCTCGGGTTCGTGACCGTGTGCTCGCTGCCGTCCTCCATGACCACGCGGTAGACCACGTTGGGGGCGGTGGCGATCAGGTCGAGCCCGAACTCGCGCTCGAGCCGCTCACGGATGACGTCGAGGTGGAGCAGGCCGAGGAAGCCGACGCGGAAGCCGAAGCCGAGGGCCGCGGAGGTCTCCGGCTCGTAGACGAGGGCGGCGTCGTTGAGCTGGAGCTTGTCGAGGGCCTCGCGGAGGTCCGGGTACTCGGAGCCGTCCAGCGGGTAGAGGCCCGAGAACACCATGGGCTTCGGGTCCTTGTAGCCGCCGAGCGCCTCGGTCGCGCCCTTGTTCAGGGAGGTGATCGTGTCACCGACCTTGGACTGGCGGACGTCCTTCACGCCGGTGATGATGTAGCCCACCTCGCCGACGCCGATGCCGTCGGCAGGCGTCATCTCGGGAGACGAGACACCGATCTCGAGCAGCTCGTGGGTGGCGCCCGTCGACATCATCTTGATGCGCTCACGCTTGTTGAGCTGGCCGTCGACCACACGGACGTACGTCACCACACCCCGGTACGAGTCGTACACGGAGTCGAAGATCATCGCGCGGGCGGGGGCGTCGGCGACACCGACGGGCGCGGGAACGTCACGGACGACCCGGTCCAGCAGGGCGTCGACGCCGACGCCGGTCTTCGCGGAGACCTTGAGCACGTCCTCGGGCTGGCAGCCGATGAGGTTGGCGAGCTCCTCGGAGAACTTCTCCGGCTGGGCGGCCGGCAGGTCGATCTTGTTCAGTACGGGAACGATGGTGAGGTCGTTCTCCATCGCCAGGTACAGGTTGGCCAGGGTCTGCGCCTCGATGCCCTGGGCCGCGTCGACCAGCAGGACCGTGCCCTCGCAGGCCGCCAGGGAACGCGAGACCTCGTACGTGAAGTCGACGTGCCCGGGCGTATCGATCATGTTCAGGATGTGCGTCCTGCCCTGATCCGGCCCCTCGTTCGGCGCCCACGGCAGCCGGACCGCCTGGGACTTGATCGTGATGCCCCGCTCCCGCTCGATGTCCATGCGGTCGAGATACTGGGCACGCATCTGCCGCTGGTCGACCACACCGGTCAGCTGGAGCATCCGGTCGGCGAGCGTGGACTTGCCGTGGTCGATGTGCGCGATGATGCAGAAGTTGCGGATCAGAGCCGGGTCGGTACGGCTCGGCTCGGGCACGTTGGTAGGAGTCGCGGGCACGCAGGGTCTCGTCTCGGGGCGATGTCGGATCGATACGTAGGCTCCATGGTCCCATGCCCGTCGCCCTGCGCCCGGTTTGGGCGGCCCGGAGGGTGACTGATACTGTGGACAGCTGTGTCTCGTGTGCCCTCTCAGCCGCGAGTCGCACTCCAGAAGGAACATCGAACCTGTAAAGGCTCTTTTCGTGGCGAACATCAAGTCCCAGATCAAGCGGAACAAGACGAACGAGAAGGCGCGCCTGCGCAACAAGGCCGTCAAGTCGTCCCTCAAGACCGCGATCCGCAAGGCCCGTGAGGCTGTCGCCGCCGGCGACTTCGAGAAGGCCACCGTTGCCACTCGTGCCGCCTCGCGTCAGCTCGACAAGGCTGTCTCGAAGGGTGTCATCCACAAGAACGCCGCCGCCAACAAGAAGTCGGCGCTGGCCATCAAGGTTGCCGCTCTCCAGGGCTGAGCTCTGATGTGATCGGCCGTACGGGACCCAGCGGGCCCTCTCTCCCGCTCCCGCCCGGCCACCCAGGACTCGCACGCGGACGCGTTCGCCACGCGGGTGCGAGCCCACCCTGTCTGTACGTCGAAGGCCCCGTCACCTCCTTCCCCAGGAGCTGCCGGGGCCTTCGCCGTACCACCGACGAACGCCACCCCGACGACACGGCTCCCGCGACGGAGACCCACCGGAGCACCGCAGCCCCTACTGCCGGAGCGCCCGGACCGAAGCCGCGTGGCACCGGCCTCCCGCCGGCACGAGCCGAAGGCCCATGGCACCGGGACCCTAGCGGCACGAAGCTGCTGCTCAGCCCCGGGTTCCTAACGGCGCAAAGCCGCCGCTGCCTTTCGGGAGCCCGAGACCCTAGCGGCGCGAAGCCGCCGCTCAGCTCCGGGACCCTAGCGGCGCGAAGCTGCCGCCCAGCTCTGGGACCCTAGCGGCGCGAAGCTGCCGCCCAGCTCCGGGGCCCTCGCGCCACGAAGCCGCCGCCCACCAGCTCCGGGGTCCTCACGGCGCGAAGCCGCCGCTGCCTTTCGGGGGTCCGGAGGCGCGGCCCCCGGGAAGGAACCTCAACCCCCGCCCGCCCCCGGCGGGGTTTCGGGAAGGGGCGGGGTGGGGGAGATCCCCGTCACTCCCCGCGCCGCATCCTCGCCGCCCGCGCCACCGCGACCACCGCCTTCTCCACGGCGTACTCCGGATCGTCCCCTCCGCCCTTCACCCCCGCGTCCGCCTCCGCGATCGCCCGCAGCGCCATCGACACCCCGTCCGGTGTCCAGCCCCGCATCTGCTGCCGCACGCGGTCGATCTTCCACGGCGGCATGCCGAGCTCCCGCGCCAGGTCGGCGGGCCGGCCGCCCCGCGCCGACGACAGCTTGCCGATCGCCCGTACGCCCTGCGCGAGCGCGCTGGTGACGAGCAGCGGCGCGACCCCGGTCGAGAGCGACCAGCGCAGGGCCTCGAGCGCCTCGGCCGCCCGCCCCTCGACCGCGCGGTCCGCGATGTTGAAGGAGGAGGCCTCGGCGCGGCCCGTGTAGTACCGCCCGACGATGGCCTCGTCGATCGTCCCGTCCACGTCGGACGTGAGCTGCGCGACCGCGGACGCGAGCTCCCGCAGATCGCTGCCGATCGAGTCCACGAGCGCCTGGCAGGCCTCCGGCGTGGCCGCGCGCCCGAGGGTGCGGAACTCCTGCCGCACGAACGTCAGCCGCTCCGCCGGCTTCGTCGTCTTCGGGCAGGCCACCTCCCGCGCCCCCGCCTTGCGCGCGGCGTCGAGCAGGCCCTTGCCCTTGGCCCCGCCCGCGTGGAGCAGGACGAGCGAGATGTCCTCGACCGGGTCGTCGAGGTAGGCCTTGACGTCCTTGATCGTGTCGGCGGAGAGATCCTGCGCGTTCCGCACGACGAGCACCTTGCGCTCGGCGAAGAGCGAGGGACTGGTGAGCTCGGCCAGCGAGCCGGGCTGGAGCTGCTCGGGTGCGAGGTCGCGCACGTCCGTGTCGGCGTCGGCGGCGCGGGCGGCCCGCACCACCTCCTGGACGACGCGGTCGAGGAGCAGGTCCTCCTGGCCCACGGCGAGCGTCACGGGGCCGAGGAGGTCGTCGGGGGAAGTCTTTCTGGTGGCCATCGCGATCCAGCATCCCACGGGCCACTGACAGCCAAGGGCCGCCGACGGTCACGGGCCGCCGACAGTCACAAGTCACTGACGGCGATGCCCGAGAATGGCGGGGTGAGTGAACGACATGTACTGGTACTCCCCGACCGCGACGCCGCCGAGGAGCTCGCGGGCGAGCTCCCGGACCGTTTCGGCGTCGCCGAGGAACCGCAGCTCGTACGGGACGCCCTGGCCGGGGAGGACGACGCCGAGGACGCCCAGTGGCTGGTGGTCGTCGAGGACCCGCAGGGCCGCCTGGACCCGGCGGCGCTCGACGGGCTGGCCGCCGAGTACGAGGGCTGGCTGGAGGCCCCGTAACGCGCCCGTCGGCAACCTGCCTGCCGACAGCCCACCCGTCGGCGACCCGGCCGTCAGCTCCGCGCCGCCGCCTTGGGGACGATCTGGACGTCGAGGTCGATGCTGATGCTGGATCCGACGGCCGCGATGCCCCGCGCGAGGAGCGTCTGCCAGGTGAGGGTGAAGTCCTCCCGGTGCAGCTCGGTGGTGGCCCGGCAGGCGCACCGGGTCTCGCCTTCGAGACCGCTCCCGATGCCCAGGTACTGGGTGTCGAGCGTCACCGTGCGGCTCACACCGTGCAGGGTGAGCGCCCCGGTGACGGCCCAGCGGCTGCCGCCCTTGTGCGTGAAGCGCTCGCTGAAGAACTCCAGCGTCGGGTAGGCGCCGACGTCGAGGAAGTCGCCGGAGCGCAGGTGGTCGTCGCGCATCTGGACGCCGGTGTCGATGGAGGCCGCGTCGATGACGACGTGCATCGCCGACCGCTCCATCCGGTCGCCGATCCGCACCGCGCCGGCGAAGCCGTTGAACCGGCCGTGGATCCGGGCGAGGCCGATGTGGCGTGCCGTGAATCCGATCTGCGAGTGCGCGGGGTCGATCTCCCACTCGCCGGGCTCGGGGAGCTGGGGCTGAGGTGCGACGTCGAGCAGGACGTCACCGAGACCCGTGTGACCGCCCTCCGTGACGACAGCGGTGCCGTGGTGCGGTGTGTAGCCCTCGGCGGTGACGGCGAGCCGGTATTCGCCCGCCGGCACGGTCGCCAGCGCCGTGCCGTACGGGTCGGTCTCCCCGGCGAGCACCTTGCGCCCGGCGGCGTCACTGACGACGTACTCGGCCTGCCGGACCGGTTCGTGCACGGGGTCGAGCACCCGGCAGCTCAGCACCCCCGCCGTCGCGGGAACGGCGATTCCGGCGAGCGGACCGCCGCGCGCGGCGCCCGCCCCACGCTTCCCGAAGAGACGATCGAACATTCTTCACGCACCCCGTACGACTAGTTCACCATGCAACTAAGTCGTATTCGATCACCGAGGGGGCGTTCGAGGCAAACCGGGCAAGTGGCCGCAAGTGCTCGGCAAGTGTTACCGAGGGTTCGAATCGGAAATTCCGCTTCACCCGGCGGGCAGGGCGCCGAGCTCGACACCGAACAGGTCCCGGTACGCGCTCCGCGCCTCGCGTCAGACCCCTCCCCTATCCGACGGGCGCCGACTCCCCTTCCCTCGTGGGCAGTTCCCGCATGCGCGGCAGCGGGGAGGGCAGCACCCACAGCACGGCGAGCACAGCGCCCACGGTGGCGATCCACAGAGTCGGACGCAGCCCGATCGCGGTGCCGAGCAGGCCGCCGACGAGCGCGCCGATCGGCCGGAAGCCGTGGTTGAGCGTCCGGAACGCACCCATGACCCGGGCCCGTACCGCATCCGGTATCAGCGCCATCTGGAACGACCCCGCCGCGATGTCCACGATCATCACGCCCACACAGGACAGGAACTCCGCCAGGAACATCACGAAGACCACCAGCGGCAGCGGACCTTCGGCGAGGGGGATCAGGAGCAGGGGCAGCGTGAATCCGAGGAAGCCGGCGACGAGCGAGCCCCCGATGCCGATCCGGCGGACGACGGCCCCGCCGAGCACCGCTCCGAGGAGGCCGCCCACGGCTCCGGCCCCGAGTATCAGCCCGAGCAGGCCCGCGCCGATGCCGAGTTCGGTGGTCACGTAGAGCACGAAAAGGGTGTGGAACATGTAGTTGAAGAACTGGACGGTGCCGGAGGCGGCGAACAGCGCGCGCATCGACCGGTCCCGGAGCACCCAGCGCAGACCCTCGGTGAAGTGGCCCTTGGCCACGGGGGCCGGCGAGGGTTCGACCGGCTTGATCCGGGCCAGGTACCCGGCCGACACCAGATAGGTGAGGGCGTCCGCGAGCAGGGCGAAGGGGGCGGTGAGGAACTGCACGAGGAGGCCGCCGATCCCGGGCCCCGCCAGCCAGGCCGTCGAACGGCTGCCGTTGACCAGGGCGTTCGCCTGTACGTAGCTCTCGGTGGGGACGAGTGCCACGAAGAGCGTGGTGTTGCAGACCTCGAAGAGCACGGTGAGCGCGCCGAGCCCGAAGGCCACCACGTACAGCTGGGTGAGGGTCAGCGCGTCGAGGGCGTAGGCCACGGGGAGGGTCAGCACCAGCGCCGCCCGTCCGAGGTCGGCCGCGATCATGGCGCGTCTGCGGCTTGACTGCCGGTCGGCCCAGGCGCCGAGTGGCAGGTTGAGCAGGAGGGCGGGCAGGAGTTCGGCGGCCTTGAGCCAGCCCATCGCCGCGGCGTCGGCACCGAGGACCAGGACGGCCGCGAGCGGGATCGCCATCAGCGATATCTGGTCCCCGGCGAGGGAGATGGTCTGCCCGGTCCAGTAACGGCGGAAGGACCGCTCGCGCAGCAGCGCCGGTACGCGTTCCACGAGAGTCACGTCTCTCTACTCCTCTTCGCTCGCGGGAAGGTCCTGCGGGGCGTCCCGGGTGGTGCCCCGGGGGACGTCCTGGTCCAGATAGGCGATCCGCAGGACGGTGACGGGCCGGGCGCCCTCCGGTCGGAGGGACGGGTCGGACGTGCGCGCCTCGTAGGGCCGGAGCAGCGCGCCGATCCGCTCGCCGATGCCGGCCAGCTCCTCGGGGGTGAGGTGGAGCAGGGAGTCGCCGAACTCCTCCGCCTCCCGCCACTCCTTCGGCAGCCGGTGCCGGTTCTCCATGGCCCGGGTGACCCGCTCGAAGTACCGCTCGGCGACGGCGACGCTCAGCGCGTCGGCCGCCTCCGCGACCGTCGCGTCCTCGCTGTGCTCCGGCCACTCCGTGTACCGGGCCGTGGCCCGCCAGGGCTTCTCCCGCCCCCGGCCGCCCGGCGCCTCCTCGACCAGCCCGTACTTGGCGAGTATCCGCAGGTGATAGGAGCAGCTGGCCACGGACTCCCCGGTCAGCTCGGCGGCCCGGGTGGCGGTGAAGGGCCCGCTGCCGCGCAGCAGGCCCACCAGGGACATGCGCAGGGGGTGGGCGTAGGCCCGCAGGGCTCGCGGATCGGTGAGTCGGATGCTGCGGGGCTGCTCGCCCCCGGACTGTGGATCGCTGATCTCAGGCACAATGAAAAGATATCTTTAGAAAGATTTCTCTACAAGCGTTTCCCCTCGCCCTCACCGTCGCCCCGCCACGCCCTCACACTCCCCTCGGTACGGCCACCAGTCCGGCCCCCGCCCCCGTCACCGCGATCGCCCCGTCCCGATCGGTCCTCAGGACGCGGGCCCCGCCGCCCCGCAACGCCTCCACCGTCCGGGGCGAGGGGTGCCCGTACGGGTTGTCCCGCCCCGTCGACACCAGCGCGAGCCGCGGCCGTACGGCCCGTATCAGCCCGGGGTCCTGGTGAGCGGATCCGTGGTGGGCCACCTTGAGCACGTCCACCGGCGCGAGATCCGGATGGGCCCGTAGCAGGGCCCGCTGGGCCGGCGGTTCCAGATCACCGAGAAGCAGCAGGGTCACCCCTCCGGCGGTCCGGACGAGCAGCGTGACGCTGGAGTCGTTGGGCCCATCGGACGACGCCCCGGACCCCGGACTCCCCGTCGGCCACAGCACCCGCCATTCCAGCGCCCCGGCCCTCCGCCGCTCCCCCGGCTCCGCGGGGATCAGCGGCACCCGCGCGGCCGCCGCCGTCCGCCGTACGAACCGGGCCTGTGCGGGCGGCTCCTCGAGCCCCGTCGTCTGGATCGCCCCCACCGACCGCCCCCGCAGCACCCCCGGCAGGCCCGCCACGTGGTCCGCGTGGAAGTGGGTCAGCACCAGCAACGGCACCCGCCGTACACCGAGTTCACGCAGGCAGCGATCCACCGACGCGGGATCGGGGCCCGCGTCCACCACGATCGCCGCGTCACCCCCCGCCGCGAGGACCGTCGCATCGCCCTGTCCCACCTGGCACATCGCGAACACCCAGCCGGGCGGCGGCCATCCGGTGGCCCACCGGGCCAACGGCACCGGCCGCACCACCACGAGAAGGAGCAGTACCGCGACGACCACACCGACCGGCCCCCGGTACGGCAGCTTCCGCACCCCGAGCACCACCAGCGCCGTGAGCAGCGCGAGGGCGAGTCCGCCCCACCACCCGCCGGGCCAGGTGAGTTCCGCCCCCGGCAGGGCCGCTCCGGTACGGGCCACCCGCGCGATCCACCCGACGGGCCAGCCCGCCACCCAGGCCAGGCCCTCCGCGGCCGGCGTCCACACCGGGGCCAGGGCGAGCGCGGCGAAGCCGAGCACCGTCGCGGGCGCCACCGCGAGCTCGGCGAACAGGTTCGCCGGGATCGCGACCAGGCTCACCCGGGCGGCGAACACCACCACGACCGGAGCACACACCGCCTGTGCCGCCAGGGATGCCGCCAGGGCCTCCGCCAGTCTGCCCGGCACCCGGCGTCGCCGTAGCGCCTCGCTCCACCGGGGGGCGACCGTGAGCAGGGCCCCGGTGGCCAGGACCGAGAGCAGGAAGCCGTAACTCCGCGCGAGCCAGGGGTCGTAGAGCACCAGGAGGAGGACGGCGGCGGCCAGCGCGGGGATCAGCGACCTCCGCCGGCCGGTACCGATCGCGAGCAGCACGATGAGCCCGCAGGCCGCGGCGCGCAGCACACTCGGGTCGGGCCGGCAGACGACCACGAAGGCGAGCGTCAGCGCTCCCCCGGCCAGCGCGGTGGCCCGCAGCGACAGCCCCAGCCGGGGGGCGAGTCCACCCCGCTCCACCTGGTGCGCCCGCCCCGGCCGGCCGACGAGCAGGAGCAGCACGATCGAGAGGTTACTTCCTGAGACGGCCAACAGATGCGTGAGATCGGTGGCTTCGAAGGCGTCCCGCAGTTCGGGCCCGATCCGGGAGGTGTCCCCGACCACCAGGCCGGGCAGCAGGGCCCGCGCGTCCGGATCGAGCCCCGCGGTCGCCCGCCGCAGCCCGGCGCGGAGCTCTCCCGCTGTCCGTTGCGTCGCGCTCGGAGCGCCGACGACGCGCGGCGGTCCCGCCCCGTCGACCTTGAGCACCGCCGCGAAGGGCTCGCCGGGGTGCGACGGCGGCGCGAGCCGGCCGCTGGTCCTCAACCGGGTGGAGGGGAGGAGCCGCAGCCATTCCTCCCGTCCCTCCCCCGGCGGCACGATCAGCAGGACCGGCGCACGGGTCCGGTGGACCGTGCCGCCCGGCCTCTCGGCCCGGGTGACCTCGCCGTCCAGGACGACGGAGACCGGGACCGTCTCGCTCCCCCGCACGCGCGGCCGGGTGAGCCGGGGATCGGAGGTCACCGTCACCTCCAGCTGCGCCCGTGCGTACTCCTGCGCCAGGGCGGGCACGGGCCCCCGTCGCAGGTCCGCCGCGTGCAGCCCCGCCGAGGTGGCCCCCGCCGCGGCGCACAGCAGGACCCCCGCGCAGGCGGTCGCCCGCAACCGCCACCCGGCCGTGCCCCGCACGGCATCCGCGCCGCCGAACCACCGCCTCGCGGCCGGGGTCGACAGGACGGCGGCTCCGGCCAGACAGACCGCGACACCGGTCACCGTCCACCACCCGGCGACACCCACCGCGCAGGCCGCCGCCACCCAGGCCGCAACCGCGAGCGGGACGAGCCGAAGATCGGTGGGTCCCTCCTCCCACGGGGGCTTCGAGGCCCTCCGCTCCTGGTCCGTCGTCTCGTCGCGGTTCATGGCCGGACCAGCGGTTCGAGATCGGCGAACCGGCGCTCGCCGATGCCATTGACCTCTCGCAACTCCCCGACCGACCGGAATCCCCCGTGCTCCGTGCGGTGGTCGAGGATGTGCCGGGCGAGGACCGGGCCGACGCCCGGCAGGGTGTCGAGCTGCTCCACCGTGGCCGTGTTCAGACTCAGCGGCACCACCGGCCCACCACCGCTCCCCGGACCTGTGACGGACCCGGAGCCGGACGCGGAGCCGCCGACCGGCGTCCCCGGCAGGCCGACGAGAACCTGCTCACCGTCGAACAGGACACGGGCCCGGTTGAGCCCGGTGAGGTCGGCGCCGGGCTTCGCCCCTCCCGCGGCACGCAGGGCGTCCGCCACACGCGAGCCCGCGGGCAGGGTGAGCACCCCGGGCCTGCGCACCTTGCCACCGACATCGACGATCACCCTCGCGCCGTCCGCCGCCGGCCCTGAACCCGGCCCCGGCCCCGGCGCCGCCCGGGTGGCGGGCGCGGCCGCCACGGGGGCCGCGCGGACGAGTTCGGGCGCGCGCACCGGCTCCGGACGGCCGACCCAGAAGTAACCGCCCGCGAGGCCCGCCGCGACGATCAGGACCACCGTCAGCGCGGCCAGCGCCCTCGGTTCGAGCCCGCACCGCGTCTGCACCCACACCGGGGTCCGCTCGCGCAGCGTCGCCGTCAGCCGCTCCCACGCGCCGGGCGGGGAACCCCGCTCCGGAGCCTCGGGCACCTCCGGCGGCTCCGGTACGTCCGGCTCCATGGTCGGTGCCATCGGCGCCGCCGGCGGGAACAGGGCGTCTCCCCGCCGCCGTACGACGCCGCCGGGAACCGCGGCGGCCCTCCTGACCCGGGTCCGCCGCCTGGCCCGCCCGAGGGGCGCGCCACGCGCCCCGGGGAGGCTCCGCCCGTCGGAGCCCGGCGCCCTGCCGGGTCCGCCAGCCGGAGCGCCCGCCGCGCCCAGGACGCCGGGGGTGGTTGTTGCGGTGCGTGTACGAAGAGTCATGCGGGTGACGTTAGGGAGCACCACCGTCCCGTGCGGAGCTCACCCGGCTTCCGTGGAAAGAGGTCTCTCTGTGGAAAACTCCGTCACCCGTGTGGAGGACAACCCCGTCCACACCGGCGGAAGACGAAACCTTCTCAGCGCGGCGAGACGACGACCGCGAGGAGCCCGGGCCCCGTGTGGGCGCCGATGACCGCTCCCACCTCGCTGACGTGGAGTTCCACCATGCCCGGTACCCGCTCCTTGAGCCGGTCCGCGAGGACGGTGGCCCGTTCGGGCGCGGAGAGATGGTGGACGGCGATGTCGACGGCGCCGGTGCCGGCGCGTTCCACGGCGATCTCCTCGAGCCGTGCGATGGCCTTCGAGGCCGTCCGCACCTTCTCCTTCAGCTGGATCCGCCCGCCGTCGAGTTCCAGGAGCGGCTTCACCGCGAGCGCCGAGCCGAGCAGTGCCTGCGCCGCCCCGATGCGCCCGCCGCGGCGCAGATAGTCGAGGGTGTCGACGTAGAAGTAGGCGGAGGTCCCCGCCGCGCGTTTCTCGGCCGCAGCGACCGCCTCGTCGAGCGATCCGTCCGCCTCCGCGACCTGCACCGCCGCCAGGACACAGAGACCCAGCGCCATCCCGACCATGCGCGTGTCCACCACCCGTACGGGCACGGGGGCGTCCTTCGCGGCGAGCACGGCCGCGTCGTAGGTCCCGGAGACCTCGGCGGACAGATGGAGCGAGACGATGCCCTTCGCACCGGCCGCGGCGGCCTCGCGGTAGGCCTCGGCGAAGGTCTCGGGGCTCGGCCGCGAGGTGGTGACGGGCCGCCTCTTCTGCAGGGCCTCGGCGAGGGCCTCGGCCGAGATGGCGGTGCCTTCCTCGAGCGCGCGTTCGCCGATGACCACGGTCAGCGGGACCGTGGTGATGGCGTGCCGCTCCCTCGTCTGGCGTGGCAGGTAGGCCGTGGAATCGGTGACGATCGCGACATGCCGGGACATGAGCGGGAGGTTACCCGCCGAAGCCCCCGCACGGCAGCCCGGCCCCCCGTCAGGTGGTGGTCTCCGGGCGGGCCGACTTCTCCCAGGGGTAGGCGGTCCTTCGGGGATCGGGCGCCGTGATCGCGGACGGCTCGCCGCCGGCCCCGGGGCCTTCCTGACCCGACTGCCCCGACGCTCCGGCGGGGCGCCCCCGCTCCTCCCCGGCACCGGAAGCTGTTCCGGGAGCGGTTCCGGCGGCGGTCCCGGGTGTCGGTCCCCACGTGGTCTCCGGCTCGGTCCAGTGGCGCAGCGCACCCGCCTCGACGTCGATCTGCGCGCTGAGCGCCGACAGGTCGTCCTCGGCGAACCTCAGAGCGCGGTCCCGGGCGGCGCGGCGCAGCGCGTCGGCCGAACCGGTGATCCGCTCGGTCCGCGCGGTGAGTTCGGGGAGCTGGCCGGACACGTACGCCTTGTCGGGCTCCCGCTCGAGTCGCTTGAGGTCCTCGTCGAGTTCGAGTCCGTGCCCGCTGAGCCGGTGGAACAGGTCGAGCGACTCCCTCAGCGAGGCGTCCTCGCCGACACCCGCCTGCAGTGCCTCCTGGGTGGCCCGCATCGAGGTGCGCAGTGACAGTCGCAGTCTGGCCAGCTCGCCGGCGACCCCGGCCTGGCCGAAGCTCTTGGCCCGCAGCGTCGTGTCCTCGACCGTGCGCCTGGCCTGGTCAAGGGTGCGGTCGACCCCGCGCTTGGCGGCCTTGGCCGCCTTCACGGTGACGTACACCCCCAGCGCGACGAAGGACAAGAAGAGCAGCGCCATGATCGTGATAATCGCGGCTTCCATGTGCGCCCCTCCGGCGTCCGTCCAGTCCCCACGGATGTGGTTCCTCCACGGTAAACGGAACGGGCAGGCCGAGGGTTCCATCGGAACCCCCAACCTGCCCGTAGGGGAAATCCCTATGTGCCGCCGGTCGTGTCGTCAGCCGGCGACGATGTTGACCAGCTTCGGCGCCCGCACGATCACCTTGCGGATCTCCGCGCCGCCCAGCGCCGCGACCACGTGCGGGTCGGCGAGCGCCAGCGTCTCCAGGTCGGCGTCCGTGATCGACGGCGAGACCTCCAGGCGGGCCTTGACCTTGCCCTTGATCTGCACGACGCAGGTCACGGTCTCGTCGACGACGTACGCCGGGTCGGCGACCGGGAAGTCCTGGTGGACGACCGAGTCGGTGTGGCCCAGCTTGCGCCACAGCTCCTCCGCGATGTGCGGGGCCAGCGGGGCGACCAGCAGCACCAGCTGCTCGGCGACCGGCCGGGAGAGCGCGCCACCGGACTTGGTCAGGTGGTTGTTCAGCTCGGTGACCTTGGCGATGGCGGTGTTGAAGCGCATGGCCGCCATGTCCTGCGAGACGCCGTCGATCGCCTTGTGCAGGGCACGCAGCGTGTCCACGTCGGCCTCGGTGTCGACGACCGTGACCTCGCCGGTCGACTCGTCGACGATGTTGCGCCACAGCCGCTGCAGCAGCCGGTACTGACCGACCACGGCGCGCGTGTCCCAGGGGCGCGACACGTCCAGCGGGCCCATCGCCATCTCGTACAGGCGCAGGGTGTCGGCGCCGAACTCGGCGCAGATCTCGTCCGGCGTCACGGCGTTCTTCAGGGACTTGCCCATCTTGCCCAGGACGCGGCTGACCTTCTCGCCCTGGTACCAGAAGCCGCCGTCACGCTCCTCGACCTCGGCCGCCGGCACGGCGATCCCGCGCGCGTCCCGGTAGACGAAGGCCTGGATCATGCCCTGGTTGTACAGCTTGTGGAACGGCTCGGCCGAGGAGATGTGTCCCAGGTCGAACAGCACCTTGGACCAGAAGCGCGCGTACAGCAGGTGCAGCACGGCGTGCTCGGCACCGCCCACGTACAGGTCGACGCCGCCGGTCGGCATTCCCTCGCGGGGGCCCATCCAGTACTGCTCGACGGCGGGGTCGACCAGCTTCTCGGAGTTGTGCGGGTCGAGGTAGCGCAGCTCGTACCAGCAGGAACCGGCCCAGTTGGGCATGGTGTTGGTCTCGCGGCGGTAGCGGCGGGGGCCGGCGCCGTCGCCCAGGTCCAGGGTGACGTCGACCCAGTCCTCGTTGCGGGACAGCGGGGTCTCCGGCTGGGTGTCCGCGTCCTCCGGGTCGAAGGTGCGCGGCGAGTAGTCCTCGACCTCCGGCAGTTCCAGCGGCAGCATCGACTCGGGCAGCGCGTGGGCGACGCCGTCCTCGTCGTAGACGATCGGGAAGGGCTCGCCCCAGTACCGCTGGCGGCTGAACAGCCAGTCGCGCAGCCGGAAGTTGACGGTGCCCTCGCCGATGCCGCGGTCGGCCAGCCAGGCGGTGATCCTCGCCTTGGCGTCGACGACGCCCAGGCCGTCCAGGGAGATCTCGTCGTTCGCGGAGTTGACCAGCTTCGCCTCGTAGGAGGCGAAGGCGTCGTCCCACGTGGACGGGTCGGTGCCGCGGTCGTCGTCGGGCTCCACGACACAGCGCATCGGCAGCTCGAAGGCGCGCGCGAAGGCGAAGTCGCGGGTGTCGTGCGCCGGGACGGCCATGATGGCGCCGGTGCCGTAGCCCATCAGGACGTAGTCGGCGATGAAGACGGGGACCTGCTCGCCGCTGACCGGGTTGGTCGCGTACGCGCCGGTGAAGACGCCGGTCTTCTCCTTGGCGTCGGCCTGCCGCTCGACGTCGGACTTGGAGGCGGCCAGCTTGCGGTAGGCGTCGACGGCCTCGGACGGGGTGGCGTGTCCGCCGGTCCACACGTCGTGGGTGCCCTCGGGCCAGGTGGCCGGGACGATCTTCTCGACCAGCTCGTGCTCGGGGGCCAGGACCATGTAGGTGGCGCCGAACAGGGTGTCCTGGCGGGTGGTGAAGACGGTGATCGCACCGGCGCCGCCGACCTGGAAGTCGACGCGGGCGCCCTCGGAGCGGCCGATCCAGTTCCGCTGCTGCAGCTTGATGGCCTCGGGCCAGTCCAGCGCGTCCAGGTCGTCGAGCAGGCGGTCCGCGTAGGCGGTGATCCGCATGTTCCACTGGCGCAGCTTGGACTTGAAGACGGGGAAGTTGCCGCGCTCGGAACGGCCGTCGGCGGTGACCTCCTCGTTGGCCAGGACCGTGCCCAGGCCGGGGCACCAGTTGACGGGCGCGTCGGAGGCGTACGCCAGGCGGTACTCGCCCAGGACGTCGGAGCGCTCGGCGGCGCTCAGCTCGCTCCACGCGCGCGTGCCGGGGACCTCACGCGCGCCGTTCTCGAACTGCTCGATCAGCTCGGCGATCGGACGGGCCTTCGCGGCCTCGTCGTCGTACCAGGAGTTGAAGATCTGCAGGAAGATCCACTGGGTCCACTTGTAGTACTCCGGGTCGATCGTGGCGAACGACCGGCGCTTGTCGTGGCCCAGGCCCAGCCGGCGCAGCTGGACCTTCATGTTCTCCATGTTGGCCTCGGTGGACACGCGCGGGTGCGTGCCCGTCTGCACGGCGTACTGCTCGGCCGGCAGGCCGAAGGCGTCGAAGCCCAGGGTGTGCAGCACGTTGTGGCCCGTCATGCGCGCGTGGCGGGCGAAGACGTCCGTGGCGATGTAGCCGAGGGGGTGGCCGACGTGCAGTCCCGCACCCGAGGGGTACGGGAACATGTCCATGATGAACTTCTTGGGCCGGGCGGCGACCGCCGGGTCGCCCGCCAGGTCACCGGTGGGGTTCGGGGCCTCGTACGTGCCCTCGGCGTCCCAGAAGTCCTGCCAGCGTGCCTCGATGTCGGCGGCCATGGCCGCCGTGTAGCGATGCGGGGCCGCCGTCTCGGCGGCCGTATTGATCTCGGTCATGGTCCTTGAAGCTCCATCGATCGTCTCTGCCCACTGCCACGGACTGCCGTGAAATGAAAAATCCCCTCGCACAGGAGGGGACGCCGCGCCGACTCCGACGGGATGTCTGTCATCCGTCGGGACTGATCAGCGCGGCTCGGTAAGCAGAAGGCGTACGGCACGCATGGCGCCAGGGTACCGCAGGGCCCGAGCGGGCCGCACCGGCGTTCCACGGAGCGGCGCCGCCCGCACGGCGGAGGGACGGGCACACGAAGAAGCGGGCCACCCGATCCGGGTGGCCCGCTTCTTTTCTGTGGAGCTAAGGAGAATTGAACTCCTGACCTCCTGCATGCCATGCAGGCGCTCTACCAACTGAGCTATAGCCC